>NZ_JBHYZP010000021.1:0-169053 GCF_042752355.1 Streptomyces sp. NPDC059255 | reverse complement strand
GTTCTCACTCCGGCCGCCGCCCCTTCCGCCACTGTCCTCGATGCCGGCGTCCGCCCTTCGACGCCGGCATCATCACCTGTTCCGTCTGTTCCGTTCGGTCATTCCACCGGTGTGGGGAGCCACGACTCGGCCGACACCGTGCCGGGCTCTGCCTGGTCCTTGACCATGCCTGCCTTCCACTGCCTGAGCGTGACCTCGTCGACCGTCCCGGTCTGCTCGATGTCGAACAGCGCCTGGTACGACTTGATCCAGTTCGTGAGGTTCTTGGTCGCCTGCGACGTGGGCTTCTGGCTGACCCGGAGATAGGTGATGTTGTCCCTGGTGTGCTCCATCGTCGTGGCGAGCTCCGCCTCGTCGATCTCCACGTTGCTGCTCCAGAGCATGATGTTGCGCACCCACGGCACCTCGGGGTCTTCCTTGCCCTCCTCCAGCGGCACGGATGTCACCGCGCCGAAGTGGGCCGCCAGGAGCGCGGTCATCGTCGAGCGGCCCAGCCTGCCGAGCCCGTCCGTCTCCTCCAGCGTGCTGAGACCGCTGTACTTCTCGTCATTGGTCTTCTGGAAGCACGCCAGCGCGTCCCGGGTCGCCTTGTCCAGCTTGCCGACCTGGTAGTCACCGGTCAGCGTGCATTCGTTGCTGCGCCCCGTGGCCATCCGTACCTGCGCGAACTGCACGAAGAGGTTCGGCTTGTCCGCCGACGTGATGGGCAGCGGGCCGCTCGGGGCCTCCTGCTCCTCCTCCTGCTCCTCCTGGTCGCCCCCGCCTCCGCCCCCGCCGCCCCCGTCGCCGTCGCCGTCGTCCTGCTTCACGGGCTTCTCCTCGGGTGCGTCCTCCAGCGCCGGTTTATCCGGCTTCGCCTCCGGGGCGTCCGGCAGCGCACTCGCCGCCGCGTTCCCCAGGGGCACCTCCTTCGCCATGGACCGGAAGTTCGGCTGGAAGGTGAACCAGAGGACGAGGCCGGCGATGGTGAGCGCGAGCAGCAGGCTCAGCACCGTCATCAGCCAGTACGGCAGCACGCTGCGCTGGAGGTAGGTCCCCGCCACCGGCAGCGGTTCGGTCCCCGAGCGCCGCACCGTCAGCTCGTACGGCCTCGACTGCTTCTGCCCCGCCCAGGTGATCTGCCGGGGCTTGAGGGTCGCGTCGACGAAGGCGGCGCGCCCGGGCTCGATCTGGACGTTGGAGGGGGCGATCTCGTACGAGAGCTGGTCGCCGTTGTCACTGCCGCTGATCGAGCCGGTGAGCTTGGTGTTGCCGAGGTTGTCGACCGCCAGCTTGGGGCGGCCCCGGAAACGGCCCTTGACGGTGGGCGGGACGAGTTCGGCCCGTACCTCCATGAACGGCGTGAAGGTGATGTTGCCTTCGGTGACCGTGGTGGCGTCCGGGTTCTCGGTGGGCAGGACCCGCACGCCGAACGGATGCGGGCCGGCCGTGGAGTCCGGGGTCCGGGGCGGGGAGAAGGTCAGCTCCACGGCCCCGGTGGTTCCTGGATAGAGCCGGAGGGTCGGCGGTTCCACCACGACGTACGGTGCGACGTCGCCGACCGGCTCGAAGCGGTACTCGTCGACCACGTCGCCCGTGTTACGCAGACGCAGTCGTACGGTGGTGCTGCTGCCCGGGTCGACGGTGGTCGAGGCGGGCTCCAGGGAGGTCCAGAGGGTCACCCTCCGGACGCTAGTTGCCGGGGCGGAGTGACGTCAGAAGCCGTCGGGTACCCCCGCTGCCCTAAGAGGTGACGGCCCCTGCCCCCCGAGTCTTGCGGAATCCAGGCTTCCCGCCGGGGCCGGAGGCCCCAGGTGCCGTCCGGGCGGCCGGGGCGGGCAGCACAAGCGGTCCGGCAGGCAGGGGGAGGGGCCTCAGGGTCCCCCAGGATGCCCGAAGGGGCAGGTTTCCGAGGTCGCCGCCCTTGGGAGATGGCCCTCCGCCGCACCGTGGTCACACCCTGCCCACGACGTTCACGCCGCCGAGGGCAGGAAACGTGCCCCCGGTCAGGTACGGCAGGACGTTTCAACGGGGCGCTGCCCACGTGAGAGTGAGATGACGACTTGTCTTGTACCCCGAGGAGAGCAGAGCATGCCGTCTTACCTGTCGCCGGGCGTATACGTGGAAGAGGTGGCCAGCGGCTCGCGTCCGATCGAGGGTGTGGGCACTTCCGTGGCGGCCTTCGTCGGCCTGGCGCCGGAAGGTCCGCTCAACGAGCCGACCCTGGTGACCAACTGGACCCAGTACGTGGCGGCCTTCGGTGAGTTCACCGACGGTTACTTCCTTGCCCACTCGGTGTACGGCTTCTTCAACAACGGCGGTTCCGCCGCCTACGTCGTCCGTGTGGGCGGCGTGCGTGGGGGAGTGTCCGGCGCCGCGGGCGAGGGCACCGACTCCGTCGCCGGTGGGCGCGGCCGCTCGGCCGTCGCGGGCGCCACGGCTCCCGCCGCGCTGACGGCCGGTGAGCCCAAGGCCCTCGGCACCTTCAAGGTGTCGGCCATCGCGCCCGGCGACAGCGGCACGCTCAGTGTCGAGGTCGCGGACGCCGAGGGCGAGGGTCCCGCCGAGCGCTTCCGCCTCGTCGTCAAGGACGGCCCGAAGGCCGTCGAGACCTTCGACGTCTCGGCCAAGAAGAGCGCCCGCAACTATGTGGTCACGCAGGTCAAGGAACGCTCCAAGCTGATCTCCGTGGTGGAGGGGGCCGCTGCCTCGCAGCTCGCCCGCCCGGACAACCAGACGGTGGCCCTCGCGGCTCCCGCCGCCCCCGCCGCGACCCCCGCGCTTCCCGACACGGTGGAGGCCGAGCAGGTCGGCGTTGCCCACTACCTGGGCGACTCCGCGGACCGTACCGGCTTCGGTGGTCTTGAGGCGGTGGACGAGGTCTCGATGGTCGCCGTCCCCGACCTGATGGCCGCCTACCAGCGCGGCGCCATCGACCTGGAGGCCGTCAAGGCCGTCCAGCTCGGTCTGATCGCGCACTGCGAGCTGATGGGCGACCGGCTCGCCATCATCGACCCGCCGCCGGGCCTCAACGCCCGCGAGATCCGGGTCTGGCGCAGGGAGACGTCCAACTACGACTCCAAGTACGCGGCGCTCTACTACCCCTGGATCAAGGTCTTCGACCCGGCCGGCGGCAAGACCCGGCTCATCCCGCCGAGCGGTCACGTGGCGGGCATCTGGGCCCGTAACGACTTCGAGCGCGGTGTGCACAAGGCCCCCGCCAACGAGGTCGTACGCGGCGCGGTCGAGCTGGAGACGCAGGTCACCCGGGGCGAGCAGGACCTGCTCAACCCGCTCGGCATCAACTGCATCCGGTCCTTCCCCGGCCGTGGCATCCGGGTCTGGGGTGCGCGCACCCTGTCCTCCGACCCGGCCTGGCGCTACCTCAACGTCCGCAGGTACTTCAACTACCTGGAGGAGTCCATCCTCATCGGCACCCAGTGGGTGGTGTTCGAGCCGAACGACCACGCGCTGTGGGCCCGTATCCGCCGTAACATCTCGGCGTTCCTCATCACCGAGTGGCGCAGCGGCGCGCTCTTCGGCGCCACGCCGGAGGCGGCGTACTACGTGAAGTGCGACGAGGAGACCAACCCGCCGGAGTCGGTGGACCTCGGACGCGTGATGTGCGAGATCGGTGTCTCGCCGGTCAAGCCGGCCGAGTTCGTGATCTTCCGGCTGGCGCAGATCACCGGCGCCGGCAGCGAGCTGGAGGAGTGACAGGCGAGTGTCCCGCCGGCCGGCGTTCCGCCGGCCGGCCCGCCTGACGGGCAACAGCCGCCGCGACAGCGGCAGTAGCGGCGGCCGCACAAGCAGTAGCCGTTCTCAACGAGCGCGACAGCAGTAGCAGAAGGAGCAAGCTCCATGAGTCTTATGCCTGGTGACTCTTTCACTTCACATAACTTCGGGCTGCAGATCGACGGTGTCCTGGTGGAGTATCTCCAGGAGGCCACCGGCCTGACGATGAAGCAGGACGTGATCGAGAGCAAGCAGAACTCGGCCAACGGCCAGCCCACCACGTCGAAGGCCCCCGGCGTCCAGGTCGCGGGCGAGGCCACCGTCGTGCGCGGCATGACCATGTCCGACGCCTTCGACACGTGGATCAAGGACTCGATCCGCGGTGACATGGGCTCGGCGCGCAAGAACGCCACCATCGTCGTGATGGACTACCAGATGAACCCGGTCCGGCGTTACAACATGCGGAACGCCTGGTGCTGTGCGGTCGAGGGCAGCGCGCTCAAGGCCGGCGAAGCGGGCACGCTCACCGAGACCGTCACGATCACCTACGAAGAAATGTCAATCGAGTAATGCGCCGAGGGGTACCAACCAAGTCCGCACCCGGGGACGCGGTTCCGGCGCCGGTGCAGGCGGAGACGCCCGCGTCGGCGCCCGCGCCGGCCCCGGCCCCCGCACCGGAGCCCGCCGCACGGCGGGAACCCGAGCGGGAGCGGATGCGCACGGAGTTCGCGTTCGAGCTGCCGCGCGGATACGTGGACAGCGAAGGCGTCGTGCACCGCGACGGGACGATGCGTCTGGCGACCGCGCGGGACGAACTGATCCCCCTGCAGGATCTGCGGGTTCAGCAGAACCCCGCGTATCTGTCGGTGGTCCTGCTCGGCCGGGTGATCACCCGGCTGGGCGGGGTTCCCCAGGTGCACGACGGTGTGGTGGAGAACATGTTCGCCTCCGACCTCGCCTTCCTGCAGGATTTCTACCGTCAGATCAATGCCGAGGGCCACACGAGGGCCGGGGTGCAATGCCCCCACTGCGAGCAGCCGTTCGAGGTCGAACTCGGCGGGAGCCGCCTGGGGGAATCGTGACGTACGCGACCGACCGTATTCATGAGGAGGTCGCGTACATCGCCTATCACTTCCACTGGAGCCTGGAGGACATCCTGGACCTCGAACACCGCGAGCGTCGGCGGTACGCCGAGCAGATCGCCACGCTGGTGACGCGAGCGACGGTGGAGCGGTAATGGGTATCTTCGACCGGCTCAGAGGCCGGGGCCGGGCCGGTGCCGACACAGGTGCCGGCACCGGCGGTGGGAACGGGGACGGTGTGCTGCCGTCCCCCGCCCCTGTTACGGACGCCGCGGGTACGGGCGGAACGGGTACGGGTGTCACGGGTTCGGGCGCGGGCGGTTCCGGCTCGGGACCGGACTCCGGCGTCGCCGCTTCTGTTTCCGGTTCCGGTTCCGGTGCCGCCTCCGTGGCTTCGGCCGGGGGGCGGGGCTGGGCCGGGCTGCCGCCGATCCAGCGCGCCCCGGCGACGCACGCGGTCGCGTCCGCCAACTTCGCGGGCACGCTGTCCACCTGGCAGAACCCGTCCTTCACGGGGACGCTCTCGCACGCCGTCCTGGACAGCGCGCCGACCGGTCTGATCCGGGACGCGCTGACACCCGCCTCGTCCTCCAGGTCGGGCGGGCTGGGCGAGCCCTCGCTCTCGCTGCCGGTCGTCGTGGTCGAGGACGGCCCGGCGACCGCGAGCGGCGCGGGTGCGCCCGACGCGGGCGCCGCGGGTACCGGCGGTCCTCGCAGAGTGGCCGGTGCCGGTGCCGACGTCTCCCGTGCGGCCCTCGCGGTCCAGCGGGCGGCGGGCCCGCGGGTCGCGCCCGTACGGCCCCGGTCCGCCACCGCACCGGCGGCCACGCCGGCCCCGCGCGCGCTGACCAAGGCGCCCGCCCCGCGCACGGCCCAGCGCCGGGTGCTCCCCGCGGCCGCGCCCCGTGCGGCCGCACCCGCCCCGACCACGGCCCAGCCGCGCGCGGCGGCCCCGGGCCCGGCCTCTCGTCCGTCTGCTCCGGCCTCGGCTGCTCCGGGCCCGGCTTCTCGTCCGTCTGCTCCGGGCTCGGGCGCGGCTGCTGCGGCGCCGCGTGCGTCCGCGCCGGCCGTACCGGCTCCGGCCGCTCCGGGCCCGCGTGCGTCCGCTCCGGGCCCGGGTGGGGCTGCTCCGGCGCCGCGTGCGGCTGCTTCGGTGCAGCGTGCGTCTGCTCCGGCCTCCGGCGGGGCTGCTCCGGTGCAGCGTGCGTCCGCTCCGGGCTCGGGCGGGGCTGCTTCGGTGCAGCGTGCGTCTGCTCCGGGTTCGGGCGGGTCCGCTTCGGGCCCTGGCGTGGCTGCTTCGGCGCCGCGTGCGGCTGGTCCGGCCTCCGGCGCGGCTGCTCCCGTCGCACCGGCTCCGGCGACTCCTTCTGCTCCGGGTGCTCCGGCGCCCCGTGCGTCCGCGCCGTCCGGGTCCGCTCCGGCCTCCCGCGCGGCTGCTCCGGGTCCGCGTGCGTCTGCGCCGGCCGCGCCTGCGTCGACCGGGTCCGCTCCGGCTCCGCGTGCGTCCGCTCCGGCCGCGCCCGCGCCGGCCGTACCGGCTCCGGCGGCTCCTTCTGCTCCGGCGGCTCCGGCGGCTCCGGCGGTTCAGGCCGCGCCTGCTTCTCCCGCGACGCCGCCCCCCGCCGCGCCCGCTCCGGCGGCGCGTCCCGTGTCGGCCGCGCGTCCTGCCGCGCCGCGCACCACTTCTTCCTCTTCCTCTTCCTCATCCTCATCACCTTCTTCTTCGGCCGCGCCCGTTCCCGTTTCCCCGCCTGCGCCTGCGTCTGCTCCGGTCACTCCGGTGCAGCGCGCCGTCGCGCCCGGTACGAAGCCGTCCGGCGCCCGCAGCGGCGGCGAGCCGAAGGGCGGGTCGGCGCCGGCCGTGCCGCCGGGGCCCGGACCCCGGCCTCCGGCGCCGAAGGGCGCGACGCCCCCGGCGTCGCCGCAGCGCCCGGCGGCCCCCGCATCTCCGGCCGCGCCCACGGCCCCGGCATCGTCGGGCTCCACGGGTTCCACTGCGCAGGCTCCCGTGCGTGGGGGGACCGGCCGGTCCGCCTCGTCGGCGGCGCCCGCCTCTGCGGCGGCTCCGGCGCCTGTACAGCGCAGCGTGTCCCGTGGTCCCAGCCGTACGACCGCGCTGGGTGCGCCCACCAGTGGCTCTGCCGTACCCCCGGCTTCGCCCGCTCCCTCTTCCCCGCCGGCCCCTTCCCCTCCCTCCGCGGCGCCGACGCCGCCGCGGCGCCCGCTGCTCGGGGCGCCGGTCTCCGGTTCGCCCGCCGCAGGGGCGCCGCCGGTGGTCCAGCGGTCCGCGCGGACGCGCTCCGGCGGTTCGGCGGCGCCGACGGGTGCGCAGCGGCTCGCCGCTCCTGACGCCGGTACGGGGAGTTCGACCGGGGCATCCGCTCCGGTGCAGCGCTCGGCCGCGCCCGGTGCCACCCCGGTGACGCGGTCGGCCACCGGGGACTCGCCCGTGCGCCCGACGCCGCCGGTTCCTCCGGCGTCGGCCCCCGTGGTCCGCCCTGGCCGGGGTGAGCCGTCCGGTGCTTCCGGTTCCGGTGGCTCGGCCGGCGGCGCCGCGCGTGCGCTTCCGGTGCAGCGGCAGTCGGGCAACGCCCCCACGCCGTCGCCGTCGCCGTCGTCACCCTCGCCCTCGCCTTCCTCCGACGGTTCCGGTTCCGGGCCTCGGCCTTCGGTGCCCGGTACGCCGGCTCCGTCGGCGCGTCCGGCCGGTGCGGGGGGTCCGACACGGTCCGCGTCGGCATCCGTACCCGCGTCGGCAGCCGCGCCCGCGCCGGTCGTCCAGCGGTCGTCGGCCGTCACCACGGCGGCCGAGGCGCCGACGGTGCTCCCGTCCGCGCCCGCGCCGGTCGCTCCGCTGGTGGGTTCGACGCCGCCGGTGACCACGGCACCGTCCGCCGCGGCGGCTCCGGTGTCCCGTACGGCACCGGTCGCCCCGCGCCCGTCCGGGACTCCGCTGCGACGCCTGCCCGCCGGGTCGCCTCCCGCCTCCGCTTCCACTCCCGCTTCCCCCTCCGTTGCTCCGGCTGCTCCGGCGCGCCGGACCGCGGCCCCCGCGCCCGTCGCCGTACAGCGGTCCGCCGCTCCCGGCGGTGCCTCCACGGGCCCGTCGACGGGGACGTCGACGGGCCCGGTCGCGGGTCCGGGCTCCGCCGCGCGGCCACTGCTCGCCGCGCAGCCGCGCTCCGGGCCGATGACGTCGGTGGCCCCCATGGCTCCGGCGGCTTCCTCGGCCCCGGTGGCTCCGGCGCCGAGCGCCCCGGCCGCCGTACCGCTGCGCCGTACCGCCCCGACCGGTTCGGGTGCGGCCCCGGCGGCCCCGGCCACCGGTGGCGCCGCGCGGCCCGCCGCCGTACCGCCCACCGTGCAGCGTGCCGTACTGCCCGGGGCGCCCCGCCCCGCCGCGCAGCGGCCGGCGCAACCGGGCCCGCACGCCCCCGCGCCCGGCTCCGGCCCGGCCGCTGTCCGCCCGGCGGCCCCGATATCCGCGCCGATATCCGCCCCGGCCACGATGGCGGGCGCGCCCGCAGCACCCGCGCCCCGCGCCGCGCAGGCGCAGGACGCGCCGCCCGTGCAACTCAGCACGGACGGGCTCAAGTTCAGCGGCGTCGCCCCGGCCTTCCCCACCGTCCAGCGCTCGGTCGCGGCGCCGTCGGCGGTCCGGCCGACGGCGGTGCGACCGACATCGGCATCGGCATCCGCACCGGCCATGGCACCGGCACCACCTGCTGCCGCCGCCCCGGCTTCGGCCCCGGTTTCGATACAGCGCGCTCCGGCCGGGCCGGTCCCTACGCCGATGACGGCCGCTCCCCGTACCCCCGGCACTCAGTCGGCCACGCCCGGCACCCCAGGCATCCCCGGTATCCCGGGGCCCCCCGCCTCCGGTGCCACGGCGCCCCCGCCGGCCCCGAGCCGGGTCGTCTCCCTCGCGCCCGCCGCACCCCGCCCGCCCGTGGCGCTCCCCGTGCAGCGGGCCGCCGCGACCCCGGCCGTGGCACCGGCGGACGTTCCGCAGGCCGCCCGGCTCACCACGCCCGCCGCGCCCGGCAGGCCGTCCACGCCGCGCGGGTCCACGACCGTCGCCGTACAGCGGGCCCCTGAGCGAGGCGGCCGGCCGGCGGGGAGCGTGCTGCCCCCGGGGAACACAACGGCCCCGGGGCAGCGTTCCTCCGTTCAGCGGGCCCCGGCCCAGCAGGTCACCGTCCAGCGTGCGCCGAACGAAGACACGTCGGAGAAGAAGAAGTCCACGGACCCCGAACCACCGTCCGTGACCAGCCAGTTCAAGCCCCGTGAGCTGAAGGAGGACCAGATGGCGGAGCTGGTCCACCGGCTCATCGGACCGATGACCCGGTTGCTCCGCACCGAACTCCGCGTCGACCGGGAGCGGATCGGCAAGTTGCGCGACCCCCGCCATTGACCGGTCGTCCCCATTGACCGGATGTCCCCCCGTCCCCGAACCGCACGTGGAACCGCAGGAAGGCCCACCGGATGTCCCAGGAGCTCGATCCCGGCACCACCATTTTCTTCAACCTCTCGATCGACGGGGAGAGCCTGGGCACCTTCAACGGCTGTGACGGGCTCTCCACGCAGGTCGAGGTCGAGCAGCGGCAGGAAGGCGGCAACAACAACTTCGTCTGGCAGCTGCCCACCCGCATCAGCTACTCCAACATCACGCTGACGCGCCCGCTCCGTCCGGAGACCTCGAAGGTCGCGGCCTGGATCTCCTCCGTCACCACCGGAGTGACCCGGCCCACCGCGCAGATCGTCGCGATGCGCGCCAACGGCTCGATCGTCACCCGGTGGGGGCTGCTCGACGTCCTCCCGGTGAGCTGGCGCGGGCCGTCCTTCGATCCGAACAGCCCCGCCGTGGCGACCGAGGTCCTGGAGATCGCGCACCACGGCTTCACGGATGTAGGGGAGTAGCCGACCGATGGACCTCAGCAGTTTCGGTGTGGGCGACAGCCTGGTACGGGCGACGCTCGCCATTCATCAGCCGCCGATCGGCAGCAGCACCACGCCCGGTGCGCTGATGAAGACGTTCGAGTTCGACTTCAACCCGGCCCAGCTGTCGCTGACCCGGCGGGCGAGCTGGAAGAGCACGCCCACCGCCGCGGTGCGCGACGGCGTGGTGCCGGAGTTCATGGGGCCCGAGCCCCGGGAGATGTCGGTGGAGATCTTCCTCGACCGCTCCGACGACCCGGACAGCAACGATGTCCGCAAGAAGGTCGAGGCGCTCTTCTCCTGCTGCGAGACGACCACCGCGAGTATCGCCGCGAACCAGCCCTCCACCCCCTGGGTGGTCTTCGAGTGGGGCGCCTTCTCGACCGCCCGGTTCCCGGCGTACGTCACCTCCGTGCAGGCCACGTACACCCTCTTCAACACCACGGGGATGCCGATCCGGGCCACCTGCCAGGTGAGCATGAACGAGATTCCGGGCAGCACCCTCGGCCAGAACCCCACCTCGGGCGCGCTCACCTCACGCCGGGTGCACCGGGTGGTGGCGGGCGACTCGCTCCAGTTCCTCGCCTGGCGCGAGTACGGGGACGCCACCGCGTGGCGCACGATCGCCGAGGCCAACAGCATCGACAACCCGTCGGTGCTGGCCCCCGGCACCGAGCTGATGCTTCCCGCCGCCGAGGAGGTGCGTGGCTGATGCCCGAGGTCGGCTTCTCCAACATCCTCTTCGTGAAGATCGGTGGCACCAAGCTCAAGAATCCGCAGAACAAGCAACTGGTCGGCGGCTGGGTCGACTTCGGCGCGGGTGTGCCGGGCGCGTTCCATCTCACCTTCCGCGACAGCAAGAAGATGCTCCTCGAAGACCTGAGCGTCAAGATCGGCGTGCCCGTGGTGATCGCGCCCGTCTCGGACGGCGACGGTACGCAGAACCCGCTGATCACCGCCGAGGTCACGGCACTGGAGACCGACTACGACCAGACGGGTACGTTCACCGTCATCCGCGGTTACGACAAGGGCCACCGCATGCTCCGGCACCGGCGGGTGAAGGCGTACATGGGCAAGTCCGCCACCGACATCGCGAAGGAACTGGCCGGCAAGAGCGGCATCCCGCTCGGCAAGGTCGAGTCGAGCGGCGGTGCGTACGAGTTCATCAGCCAGTCCAATGTCACCGACTGGGACTTCGTCCAGCGGCTCGCGGACGAGAACGAGATGGTGGCGTACATCGACTCGAAGGGCCAGTTCCGGTTCGTCAAGCGGGAAAAGGCGTCCAAGGCTCCGCCGCCGAGCACCCCCAGCGACAAGAGCCCGTTCGTCCTGAAGGCCGGTGACGAGATCCTGCGCTGCCGGTCTGCGGTCACCTCGGCCGACCAGGTGGCCGAGGTCCGGGTGCGCGGCTGGGACGTCAAGGCCAAGCGGACGGTCATCGGCAAGGCTCCCGCCCTGGACAACGACGGCCTGGTGATCGGTACGACCCCGGCCAGGGTGACGGACAGGTTCGGCAAGGCCGAACTGGTCGGGACCGACCTGCCCTACGACAAGGACACCGAGGCCCAGGACGCGGCCGAGGCGCTCGCCGACGATGTGACCTCCTCCTTCGCCGAGGTGGAGGTCACCGCGCGCGGCAACCCGGAACTGCGTCCCGGCATCCCCGTCACCCTTTTGAAGGTCGGCAAGCCGTTCGAGGGCAAGTACACGGTCACGGGCGCGCGCCACAGCTTCGGGGACCAGGAGCACTACCTGACGTTCCTGACCGTCAGCGGCCGCCAGTGGCGTTCGCTGTACGGGCTCGCCTCCGGCGGTGGCGGGGCGGCCTCGTCCCGGCTGCCGAGCGTCGCCAACGCGCTGGTCACCGACATCAAGGATCCGCTCAAGCAGGGCCGGGTCAAGCTGAAGTTCCCGTGGCTGGACGACACGTACGTCAGCGACTGGGTCCGCACGGTGCAGTTCGGCGGCGTGAAGGGCGGCAGCCTCATCGGCCCGGACGTCGACGACGAGGTGCTGGTGGCGTTCGACCGCGGCGCGCTCGACCACCCGTACGTGATCGGCGGCCTCTACAACGGCAAGGACAAGCCGGCCCCCAACGACGTGCCGGTGTACGACGTGACGCGCGGCAAGGTCACCCGGCGCACCCTGGCGGATCGTGACAACAACCGGCTCGACCTGCTCGACCAGAGCGTCGGCCGCAAGCGCGGGGTGCGGCTGACCACCGGCGACAGGAAGCTCACCATCAACCTGGACCGGACCGGTACCGAGATCATCATCGACAGCAAGGGCAAGGTGTCCATCAAGGGCACCGGCGCCGTGTCGATCAGGGCGGGCGGCAACCTGTCGCTGAACGCGGGGGGATCCATGATGATCCGCAGCGGCGGCCCGCTCAACATCACCTCGGGCACCGCCCTCAACGTCACCGCGGGCGCCGCGCTCTCCCTGAAGGCGGGCGGCGTCGCCTCCCTCAACGCGACGGGGGTGCTCAACGTGAGCACGCTGGGCATCATGAATCTCACCGCGCCCGCCACCATCAACCTGGCCACGCTCTCGGTCAGCACCACCGGCACGTACCTGTCCAAGATGAGGCCGGTCCTGACGGTAGGAGGCGTCTGATGGCCCAGCAGTTCGTCGGCTCCGGATGGGCCTTCCCGCTCCGTATCAGCCCCACCGGCGGCATCGCCATGGTCAGCGGGGAACGCGAGGTCGAGGAGGCCATCCGGCTCGTCCTCGCCACCGCGCCCGGCGAGCGGCCGATGCGGCCCGAATTCGGCTGCGCCATCCACGACATGGTCTTCGCGCCCGTCAACGAGGCCACCGCGGGCCGGATCCAGCACGAGGTGTACGCCAGCCTCGACCGCTGGGAGCCGCGGATCGACGTGGACGATGTCGCGGTGACCGCGGGGGAGCAGCAGGGCGTGCTCTACATCGACGTCCGCTACTCGATCCGGGGCACCAACAACCCGCGCAGCCTGGTCTTCCCGTTCTATGTCATCCCCTCACACGACGGACCCGAGGGGTCCGGTACGTCCGACGCACACATTGGAAACGACCGCTGATGGCCCTCCCCTCCCCGAACCTCGACGACCGCCGCTTCCAGCAGTTCGTGGACGACGCCAAGCGGTACATCCAGCAGCGCGCCCCCGAGTGGACCGACCACAACGTCTCCGATCCGGGCGTGACCCTCGTCGAGACCGTCGCGCACATGGCCGACCAGATCGTGTACCGGCTCAACCGGGTGCCCGAGAAGAACCACCTGGCGTTCCTGGACCTCATCGGGATCACCCTCTTCCCGCCGTCGGCGGCGCGCGCCGACGTCACGTTCTGGCTGTCGGCGCCGCAGCAGCAGCCCGTGATCCTGGCGACGGGCACCGAGGTCGGCACGGCCCGTTCCCAGGAGGATGAGGCGGTCGTCTTCGCCACGGAGCACGAACTCAGCGTCGTACCCTGTGAGTTGTCGTACCTGACGGTGCAGCGCGAGGGCGACCAGGCCGTCGACCGCACCTCCGACCTCGCCGAGTCCAAGGACGTGCACTGCTTCGGCGAGTCCCCCCGGCCCGGCGACCGCATGATGTTCGGGCTCAGCGCCGCCGTGCCGCACTGCGCGGTCGTCCTGGAGCTCGACAGCCAGGTCGACGGTGTCGGTGTGGACCCGCGGCAGCCGCCGCTCGCCTGGGAGGCGTGGACACCGGACGGCTGGGTCACCTGCGAGGTCGACCGGGACACCACCGGTGGTCTCAACCGGCCCGGCGAGGTCGTCCTGCACGTCCCCGGCGCTCACGCGCTCTCCCGCACCGGGCGGCACGAGGCGGGATGGCTGCGCTGCCGGGTCACCGAGCCGCTCCAGGACCAGCCGTTCTACACCACCTCGCCGACCATCCGGTCCGCCGAGGCGTTCACCATCGGCGGCACCACGCGCGTCGTGCACGCGGAGACGGTGCGCGACGAGGCGCTGGGGGAGGCCACCGGGCTGCCGGCGCTCCGGCTGCAGCTGGCCAACACCCCCGTCATCGGCGATGTGCCCCCGCTGCTCCTCCAGGTCGCCGAGCGCGACGGCTGGGTCGACTGGGAGACCGTCGGCCACTTCGCCGCCTCGGGCCCCGACGACCGGCACATCACGCTCGACGCGACGACCGGCGAGATCGCCTTCGGCCCGTCCGTACGCGAACCGGACGGCACGCTGCGCCAGTACGGGGCGGTGCCGCCCAAGGGCGCGCCGATCCGGGCGAGCCGCTACCGTACGGGCGGCGGCAAGGCGGGCAATGTCGCGCGCGGCGCGATCCGGGTGCTGCGCGACTCCGTCCCGTACATCTCCGAGGTGGTCAACCGGGAATCCGCCGTGGGCGGGGTCGACGGCGAGAGCGTCGAGGAGGCGAAGCTCCGGGCGCCGATCGCGCTGAGCGCCCAGGACCGGGCCGTCACGCTGCGGGACTACGAGGAGCTGGCGCGGCGCGCGGCGCCCGAGACGGCCCGGATCACCTGCCT
Organism: Streptomyces sp. NPDC059255; assembly: GCF_042752355.1. Classification (NCBI taxonomy): domain Bacteria; kingdom Bacillati; phylum Actinomycetota; class Actinomycetes; order Kitasatosporales; family Streptomycetaceae; genus Streptomyces; species Streptomyces sp. NPDC059255. Next base: position 154,834 of record NZ_JBHYZP010000021.1, on the reverse strand, counting down.
GGAGGCGGAGCCCGACGAGCACGGGGCGCAAGGGGTACGGGTGCTGGTGGTCCCGCAGGCGGTCTCCGACACCGGCGGACGGCTGCGTTTCGAGCAACTGGTCCCGGGCGACGCCCTGCTGGGCCGTATCACCCGCTACCTCGACGAGCGGCGGCTGATCGGTACCCGGCTGGCGGTCGGGCCGCCGTTCTACCAGGGCGTGACGGTCGTCGCGACGGTGCACGCCTTCCGCGGCACGGAGACCGACCGGGTACGGCGCCTCGCGCACGACGCGCTCTACCGCCACCTCGACCCGCTGACCGGGGGCGCGCACGGCACGGGCTGGCCGTTCGGCCGTCCGGTGCAGGCGGGCGAGATCTTCGCGGTGCTGCAGCGGGTGCCCGGCGTCGAGCTGGTGGACGAGGTGCTGCTGCACCCGGCGGACCCGCTCAGCGGCAAGCGCGGCGACCCCACGGAGCGGATCGACCTCCAGGCGCCGGCGCTGGTCTTCTCGTTCGACCACCGGGTCCGGGTCATCGGAGACGCCTCGTGAGTACCGGTACGGGGGCGAGCACGCGGGGTTCGGTGGACGGGCTGGCCTCCTCGTTCCCGCTGGGGATGATGCTCCCCGCGGTCTTCGCGGACGACGACCTCGCCCAGCGTTTCGTGGCGGGCCTGGACGAGGTGCTCGCGCCGTTCCACAACGTCCTGGACTGCCTGGACACCTACTTCACCCCGTCGCTCGCCCCGGCGGACTTCACCCGCTGGGTGGGGAGCTGGGTGGGCGCGGAGACCGAGAGTTACGACACCGCGCTCACCTCCAGCGAGACGGCCCCCGCCCCGGAGACGATCGCGGCCCTGCGCGCCGCGGTCGCCGCCGCCGTGCGCCTGCACCGCATCCGCGGCACGCGGCTCGGTCTGGCGGAGGCGGTCCGGCTGGTCTTCGGCGTGGAGCCGGAGATCACCGAGAGCGGCGCGGCCACCTGGGACGCCCGCCCCCTGGGCCCGGTGCCGGGCGAGCGCCGACCCGCACTGCACGTCACCGTACGGCTCAAGAACCCCTCCCCGGCCGACGCGCACCGGCTGGAGCGCCTGGTCGCGGCAGCCCGCCCCGCCCATATGCCTTACACGGTCCAGGTGACCGCCGCCGAAAGGACATCCGACAGGTGACCAGCCAGACTTCTTCCTCGCCATCCTCGCCCTCGCCATCGCAGGCGTCGGACACCTCCGGGCAGGCCGGTCGCCGGGCGGGCAACTGCGCGGAGTGCGGTACGCGGCCGGACCCGGGCCAGTCCTTCTGCGACGGCTGCGGGGCGGTCCTGAACTGGTCCCCGGAGCCGGCGTCTTCGACGTCTTCGGCTTCGTCGTCCCCGGCGGCTTCGCCTGCTCCGGCTGCTTCGGCGGCTTCGGCGCCGGCCGGCACGGCGGACTCCGGCGGCACCGGCCCGACCGGCGGCACGGGCCCGGTGGCCGGCACCGGTGGGGCGGCCGCGGCGGCGGGCACCCCCGCACCGCCGCACCACGCGGACCCGGTGACGCCGGAGGACGAGGACACGACACCCACGCTCCGCAACCGCCGGGCACAGGCCGCCGCCGGGGACGCCGCACCGGCGAACCCCTACGCGTCCGCGCCGCCCACCCACGTGGCATCGCCCTCGACCTCCACCCCTGCCCCCTCCGCCGCCGAGGAGGCGGAACGGGCGCGAGCCCTGCTCGTCCCGGTGGCCGACCCGGAGGGGCGCCCCGCGACCACCCCGGACGTGGCCCCGGTCCTCCCGGGCCGCCCCGCCGCCGCCCGCCCCCGCGTCCAGTCCCCTGGCGCGGAACCGGCCGACGAGACCGGCCCCCCGTGCCCCTGGTGCTCCACCGGCAACCGCCCCGACCGGCACTTCTGCCGCCGCTGCGCCATGGCCCTCACGGACAACACCAACGTCCCGGACGCCCCTCGCCCCTGGTGGCGCCGCATGTGGTGGGGTGCCGGCGAACGCCCGGCCCCGTGGGCGGGCGACCGTCCGCGGCTGCGGCGCGGTATCAGCGGTATCTTCAGCTGGATAGCCCTGGCCCTCGCGCTGGTGCTCGTGGTGTTCGCCGCGTTCAACGTGGACAACGCCTGGAACGCCGCACGCGACCACTTCGCCAAGCGCGCCCAGGTCAACCCCGACAAGATGACGGCGTCCCGCTCCTTCAAGGACCACGAGCCGAAGCTGGCCTTCGACAAGATCAGCAACTCCTGGTGGGGCCCCGGCGTTTCGCAGTCCGCCGAGGGCGAGTGGATCCAGGCCGAATTCCAGCAGCCGATCCGCATTCTCGACGTGATCATCACCCCGGGCATCTCCGTCCGGGCCAGCGACCTGACGGAAGCGGCGATGCCGCACCGGATGGACGCGGTGATCACCACCTCCGACGGCAAGAAGACCACCCGCCAGATCACCCTGGACCAGGGCAGCGGCCCCCAGCGCCGCAAGTTCCGCGTGGGCGAGGTGTCCAGCGTCCGCTTCATCATCCGCTCGGCGTACGGCGCGGGCCCCAAGAAGCAGGTCTCGATCGCGGAGATCGAGTTCTTCGGCCGCTCGACGGCGAACGAGGGCTGAGCCGGCGGCGTACCGAAAGGGCCCTCTGTACCGGAAACCCAGGACGCTGCCGGTGTATTCGGCGCCGTCACCACTGCGCCCCGTTTGACCACTTCGCCCCGTCGAGCTCACGCTCGGCGGGGCGAAGTGCTGCGGAGTGGCGGGTGCGGATGCGTACTCGGGGTGTGCCGGTGAGGCGGGCGCCGCCCCGCTTCATGCGCGGCGGGGGAGGCGTTCAGGGCGATGGCGGGCGCCGGCGGGGCGAAGAGAATGAACGGGGCGTGCGCCGATGTGGCTCCGCCCAGCCGGGGCAGCCGGGGCTCCGCCTGACTGTCACCGTCCACCGGTTCCGGCCGGGCTGCCGATCTCCCTCGGTGACGGCATCCGGTGGCGACGACTGCCGGCTGACGCCAAGGGAAGTGGCGCGCACCCGAAACCTGTCGGATCAGGTGCCGAGTGCGTGCCCGGTCGTCGAGTCCACATGGTCCGGGATCTCGTCGTGGCGATCGCCCACGGTCGGTGTCCCGGCGGGCTCGAACATGAGGATTGCGGCGCCGGACGGAGCGTACGGCTTGTGCTCCGTGCCCCGGGGGACGGTGAAGACCGCCCCCTGCGGGAGCAGGACCGTGCGCTCCCCGCCGGGCTCGCGCAAGGAGATGTGCAGCTCGCCGTCGAGTACCAGGAAGAACTCGTTGGTGTCGTCGTGGACGTGCCAGATATGTTCGCCCTCGACCTTCGCGATACGGACGTCGTAGTCGTTGACGCGCGTGACGATGCGGGGGCTCCACAGGGCGTCGAAGGAGGCCAGAGCCTTGCTGAGGGAGATGGGTTCGCTACTCATGGGCTCACCCTGAGCCGCTTCGCACGGCCGCCGTGAGTGCTAGGAATTGCATATGGCGAAAGAATCCTCGCATGCGGTTCACGCGGCGGGTGTACACCGGGTCGTCGTGATCGTGGACGAGAACTCGAACCCTTTCGAGCTCGGCTGCGCGACCGAGGTCTTCGGTCTGCGCAGACCGGAGATCGGCCGTGAGCTCTACGACTTCAGGCTCTGCTCTCCCGAGCCCCGCACCCTGATGCGAGACGGGTTCTTCACGCTCACAGGAGTCGCCGGTCTGGAAGCGGCCGACGCGGCGGATACCTTGATCGTCCCCAACCGCCCGGACATCGAGGTGCCCCGCCGTCCCGCCGTGCTCGATGCCGTCCGACGGGCGCACGCACGCGGTGCGCGCCTGGTCGGCTTCTGCAGCGGCGCCTTCACCCTGGCCGAGGCCGGTGTCCTCGACGGGCGCCGGGCCACCGCGCACTGGCAGTGGGCGGATTCCTTCCGGACCCGCTTCCCCTCCGTCCGGCTCGAATCGGACGTGCTGTTCGTGGATGACGGTGACATCCTCACCGCCGCGGGGAGCGCGGCCGCACTCGATCTCGGGTTGCATGTGGTCCGCCGCGACCACGGCGCGGAGGTCGCCAACTCGGTGAGCCGGCGACTGGTCTTCGCGGCGCACCGGGACGGCGGGCAGCGGCAGTTCGTGGAGCGCCCCATGCCCGACCTGCCGGACGAGTCCCTGGCGCCTGTCCTGGCCTGGGCCCAGGAACGGTTGGACGCACCGCTCGCCGTGTCCGACCTCGCGGCGCGCGCGGCGGTCAGTCCGGCGACGCTGCATCGCCGCTTCCAGGCGCAACTGGGCACGACGCCGTTGACGTGGCTCACAGGGGAACGACTTGCCCTGGCGTGCCGGTTGATCGAGCGAGGTGAGTCCCGTTTCGAGGTGGTCGCGCGGCGCAGCGGGCTTGGCACCGCCGCCAATCTGCGTACGCTGATGCGCCGCGAGACCGGCATCACTCCGTCGGCGTACAAGCGCCGGTTCGGGCCGGAGGTGAACTGACGGCGGGCATCCAGGCGGGCATCCACTTCCGGCGCGCGGACGTTGCGGTCGTCCGCCGGGTGCGGATGATTGGCCATAGCGGTACAAGTCGCCGTCGAGATCACCGAATATTCATTCGATAAGGCGTGATGTCGGACCCGAAGTGATCAGGAGGACTTCGGCATGCCCGTGGACAACACGGAGACGGAGGTACTGATCGTAGGCGGCGGCCCGGTCGGGCTCACCGCCCGAGCGCTTCTGGAGCGCTGGGGTGTGCGGGTGCTGCTGGTCGAGAAGCACCGCGAGTTGTCGCCCTTTCCACGGTCCCGGCTGGTCAACGTGCGCTCGATGGAGATCTTCCGCCGGCTCGGGCCGGCCGCCAGGATCACCGCCGCCGCGTTCGCACCGGAGTACGGCCGCGTCCGCTTCCGCGACACCCTGTACGACCGTGACTTCGCCACGGCGGCGATGGCCGGGGTCCACGCGCCGGTGCCCGAGAGCCCCGTGACCGGTGCGCTCACCTCGCAGGATCGGCTGGAACCCATCCTGCTCGCCGCCGCGCACGCACCGGTGCGGTTCGGGGTCGAACTGATCGGCCTGGCCGAGGAAACCGACGGCGTCGTGGCCCTGCTCGTCGACCGTCACCACGGTGACGAGACCCGGGTCCGGGCCCGGTACGTGCTGGCCGCCGACGGCGCCAGCTCCACCGTCCGGCAACTGCTGGGAATCGGCACCGCAGGCCCTGGAGCACTGGGGGATGTCACCACCGTCGTGTTCGACGCCGATCTCCACCGCTGGTGCGCCCGCCAACCCGCCGGGGTCTACTTCACCGCGCACGGCTCATTCCTCCCCCTCTACCCGGAAGGAGGCTGGGCCTGGTTCGCCCCCACCCCCGAAGACCCGGCGCGCGCCGACTGGCCCGCCCTCGTCTCGCGCGCCCTCGGCGCCGGCGCCGAGGTACGGGTCGAGGTGCTGCGCGTGCAGCACTGGGTGATGGACGCGTTCGTCGCCGAACGCTTCCGCCAGGGCCGGACCCTGCTGGCCGGCGACGCCGCGCACGCCATTCCCATCATCGGCGGCCTGGGCATGAACGCCGGCGTCGCCGATGTGCACAACCTGTGCTGGAAGCTGGCGGGCGTTCTCCAGGGGTGGGCGGGACCGGGCCTGCTGGAGACCTACGAGACGGAACGGCAACCGGTCGCCCACCGGACTCTCCGCCAAGCAGTGGCCAACACCCAGCTTCTGCTCCAGGTGCAGAGCCGGCGCCGCGAGCAGCTCCACACCGGTGAAGAAGCGCCGGACCGGGTCGAACTGCCCTGGTCGGAAGAGTACTTCGCCCAACTCGGTCTCGTGCTCGGCGTCGCCTACCACTCCGACGCCGTCCTCACCGACAACGGCACCCCGATCGAGCCCCAACCCCAGCCTCCCTACAGCGGCACGGACTACCTCCCCACCACAGAGCCGGGCCATCGCATGCCACACCTCTGGCTCACACCCGACAGCTCCACGCTCGACACCCTCGGCGAATGGTTCACCCTCCTGACCCCGGACCCCGCCGACTGGGGGCGACAGGCCACCGCCGCCACACCCTGGCCGCTGCGCATCGAGGCCCTTCCGCACGAGCACGTCGACTTCTGCGGCCTCCGCCCGCACGGAGCACTGCTCGTCCGACCCGACGGCCACATCGGCGCCCGCTGGCGCGACCGCCCGCCGAGCGACACCACCCTCCGCCACGCCCTTACCACCATCACCCGCTCGACGCGTACCTGAGAGCCCAGCGCCCGGTCCTGTGGAGGCGCACCCGGGCGAGGGATCCGCGCCGTGACCGCAGACGACATGCCGCTACGCAGAAGGATGTACGGTCCCGCCCAGCCGCTCCACCGCCGTGCGCCACGCGTCGGTCACCGCCCGGCGGGCCTGCTCGGCGGCGGTGACCGTGTCCCCGGCCAGCGTCACCGGGCGCCCGACGTGCACATGGAGCGCGGGGCGCCGTACGGGCGCGGTCAGCAGCCCGGCGACCTGCTTGCCCGCGCCACCCGAAGTGACCCGGCGCGCCCCGGCCTGCCCCAGCGGCACGACCGCCGCCCCGCTCTCGCGCGCGAGCCGCGCGATCCCGAGCCGGAACCGCTCGGGCGCCGCCTCCCCGGAATCACCCCGCTCCGGCAGCCCGCCCTCCCCGTAGATCAGCACACACCGCCCACCCCGCAGCGCCTCCCGCGCACCGTCCAGCGCCTCACCGGCGCGCGGACTGCGCCGGTACACCGGCACATGCCCCTCCCGCACGAGCGCCGCCCCCAGCCCCGGTATCCGCCACAACCCGGCGGTGGCCATCACCACGGGCTCAACTCCCAACTGCCGCAGGGCGGCCAGCACCAGTGCGGGATCGAAGAGGCTGGTGTGATTCGCCGCGACGATGCTCCCGGGCGCGGGGCCGCCGCCGTCCTCGGCGTCGGTGGTGACGGTGAGGGAGCCGAAGGCGGGCACGAGACGGTGGGCGATGCTGCTGAGCACGTACGGTCCTCCGGATCGGGGCGGGTCAGGCCGGGCGTCTGCTGCTCCGATGGTCACCCGGAATCCCCGCGACCGCGTGAGTAGCCGTACTCATCGGGGCCGGTGAGCGGGTACCGCCGATGACGTCGACAGCAACGCGGCCCGACGGCCCACGGCGACGACGGACGAGGCCGGCGCCCACCCGGCCCCGCTCGTCCGGCGCGGGTACAGCTACGACGGGGGTGACGGGGTGGCCGGCTTGCTGTACCGGTAGTCCCACGTGCCAGGACCTCCGGTACCGGTTCCCGGCGGTCACTGGTCCGGGGCGCGGTTCGGCGGGGTGCCGAAGATCTGCCGGAAGAGCGCCGGATCGTCCAGCGCCCGGAGTTCTGCGCGGAGTAACTCGGCCCGTACGGTGTCGAGTTCCGCGCGCATGGCCTCGCGGTGGCGGCGCAGGGCGATGCGGCGCCGGAGCAGTTCCAGCTCGGACGGGCCGTGGAGCGGGTCCTCGTAGTCCTCGTACAACGCGCGCGCCTCGTGCGACGGGCGGGTGCGGCGGGGGCCGATGAGCCGCGCTGGTCTCCCGAACCGGCACCTGCGGGCCCACCGCATCGCACCGGGCTGCCACCTGGCCACCAGCCACGCCCTCACCGCCCGTACGGTCCTCATCGCGGGTCCGGCTCGAAGTCGACATCGGCGCCCGGCTGTTCAGGTCCGTCCGGGCTGCGGTAGTCGGGGCAGATCGTGTTGCCGCACTCGCAGGGCGGCCACGTGAGCGGTGCGCCGGGGGCGGTCTTCTTCACGACCAGGACTCCGTCCGTGCCGTACGTCTCGATGAGCAGCGACAGGCGTCGCCGCGCCTCACTCCGTGCCATTGCCGAGCCTCCTCCCGGTCGGTGCGTGGAGGTGGTCCGTGTCGCTGTGGGCGCGCGACGTTCGTTGAACCGTCATGGCCGCTCCTTGTCCGGCTGGTGACTCACCCGGCTGTGTACTGGGTGTAGTCATTCGGTCACGTAGCGGCGGGGATTCCAATAGAATTCCCCTACTTGAGCGGCATCGTGCAAGGTGACTGCCTGCTGGAATGCCGCGTGTGATCAGCTGAGCGAGAGGTCACCGCTGTGGACGAGACGACCCCGGCCGAGCAATTGAATCCACTCCAGCGCTTCGGACTTGACGTCAGAACGGTCCGGCTGGGACGAAAACTGACGCAGAAGCAGTTGGGCAAGGCTGCAGGTTACTCCGAGGCGTACGTCAGCCGCGTGGAGAGCGGGCAGTGGATGGCCAGCGAGAAGTTCGCCAAGGGCTGTGATCTGGTGTTCGGTACGAACGGGCTCTTCGCCGGGCTGCTGCGCCGGATCGATGAGGGGGACCACCCGAGCTGGTTCGCCCCGTATCTCGATCTTGAGCGGAAGACAACGCGGATACTCGACTACTCGTCCAACCTTGTGATGGGCATCCTCCAGACCGAGGAGTACGCGCGGGCCGTCTTTGACGCGTACTTCTCGCACGGAGATGCGGAGGTCATCGAGGGCAAGGTGGCCGCGCGACTGCGACGGCGAGAGGTGTTCGAGCGGGAGGACCCGCCCCTTCTGTGGGCCATCCTCAACGAGGCATGTCTGAGGACGATTGTTGGCGACGCCGCTGTCATGGCCGGGCAGCTCGCATATCTGGCCTCTGTCGCCGCGTCGCCGCACATCAAGCTCCAGATCATGCCGTTCTCCGCAGGCGCTCCTGCTGCGAGCAGCAAGCCCTACACCTTGCTTCAATTCGCGGACGCTCCGACCGTGTTGTACACGGAGACCCGGGTAGGGGGCAGGATGCACGACTCCGCCAGGACGGTCACCACAGCGCTCGATGACTATGATCTGCTCAGAGCGCACGCGTTGTCGCCGGATCGATCACTGACCCTGATCAGGACCTTGTCGAAGGAGTACCGCGCATGAGCGCCGGCTCGAAGCTCGTTACCGCCCACTGGGTCAAGTCCTCTTACAGCGATGCCAACGGCGGGCAGTGCGTCGAGGTCGCCCACGGCATGACCGGCATCATCCCCGTACGCGACAGCAAGGCCCCCGAAGGGATTTCGCTCGTCTTCCCGGTCGGCGTCTTCGCCGCGTTCGTGGCGCACGTTCAGGCGGGCGGGTTCGGGGGCGGCTGATCGGCTGGATGCCCTGCGGTTCCGGGCGGCAGCATTCGCGTTCTTGCTGGCTGCGCGGACGCCGCCGCTCGCCGAATCCCGGGTGTGGATGCATTGGGGTGAACGGCCGGATGCGCGAGAGGGCGGAGGTGGATCGTGCTCATGCCGCCCTCGCGGCTTGTGAGGCCCGCCACGAGCCCGCTTCCGAACATGTTGTGTACAGCCGCGACATCAAGGAGGAACTGCGATGAACCATGCCGAGTGGAAGACCCGCCGCCAACGCAAGCTCCTGGGCGATGCGACTGAGGAGAATCCCGAGTACGACCGTCTCTACGAAGAGGCCGAACTGGCCCATGAACTCGGCCAGATGGTCTACGACCGGCGTGCCGCTCTCGTTCTGTCCCAGACCGAGCTCGCCGAACGCTGCGGCATGAAGCAACCGCAGATCTCCCGCATCGAAGGCGGTGGCACCGTCCCCACCATCCCCCTTCTGCGGCGCCTGGCTCGTGCCCTCGACGCCGATCTGACGATCAACCTCACGCCGCATGACAACGCCGCGTGAACGAAACCGGACAGCGGGGTCCTGAGAGGACCCCGCTCGTCTTTCCGGCCGGCGTCTTCGCCTCGTTCGTCGCCGCCGTTCAGGCGGGCACCCTCGGCGACGGCTGATCCGAGGCCAGGTCCGGGGAGCGGTAGCCCAGGCGGCCCCGGGTGGCGATGAGGAGGATGACGGCCACCACGCCTGAGGCGATCAGCGAGATCCGGCTGGCGTCGCTGTGCTCGAAGTTGATCGTCGGGAACATGTCGGACGCTGCCACCGAGGCGAAGTTGTTGATGCCCACGTGGAGCAGGAGTGCCATGGGCATGCTCTCGCCCGTCCGGTTGAACACCCAGGTGATCACCACGCTGATGGTCGTCGCGGCCAGCACGAACTCGGCGATGGCGAGCACGCTGATGTGCGGGTAGCCGCCCCACTCGCTGAAGAACAGCGGCAGGTGCCACACGCCCCAGAGCGGGCCCAGGATCAGCGTGCCCACCAGCGGTCCGAAGCGGTCCTGGAGGCGCGGGAGGGCGAAGTCCCGCCAGCCGGGCTCCTCCGAGAGGCCCGTCGTGAGGATTTGGATGACCAGCATGGGGAGGTACGCGACCAGCACCGCCGCCGAGGGGAACCGGATGTCGCCGCCGGACAGGGGGAGCGTGGCGAGGATGAGGGCCGCGGGCACGCCCACGATGATCCCGACGTACCAGCGCCAGCTCACCCGCCATTTCGTCAGCCGGCCGACCCACCGCCTGAGCCCTTCCCGGCCCTCCGTGGCCGCGGTGACGAGGAACGCCGACAGGATGGGGCCCAGGTAGGCGCCGGGCAGGACGCCCAGGAACTGGGTGGTGCCGAGGAGCGCCGGGAAGCGGAAGTCCAGGACGCCGAGTCCCGTCGCCGAGAGGATGTACGGCAGCCACGCGATCCAGCTCAGCACCATCGCGCCGGCGAAGAACCAGAGCATGGGGCGGCGGTTGATCGCGCCCCGGATCCCGGTATGCCGGGTGGTGGTCGGGTGGGCGGTGGTGACGGGTGGGTGCTCGTGAACGGCCACGATGCTCCTCGGCGTGGGGGCGGTTTTCGGTGTGATCAGCACACCAAAAGCCGGGTAGGCGGGTCACTCCCGCGCACTGCCGAATGAGGGTGGAGCCTGCTCCACCTCGGTCACGGGGCAGCCGGGACGCCGGCCGCCCCGGCCGGCCCGTCAGACGAAGAGGAACGCCGCCGCCGTCGAGGCGCCCAGCGCCGTGCCCGCGAGTGTCTGCGCGACCGTGTGGTACGTGAGGGCCACGCGGGACCAGCAGACCGCCGCCACCAGCGTGTACGCCGTCAGCCACCACGGGGAGTGCGCCGCCGCGAGCAGGGCCACCAGGCCGGAGGCCACCGCCGCGTCCACCGAGATCTTCCACACCGTGTTGATGGTCAGGAGCCCCACGGTCATGATCCAGAGGGCGAGCATCGTCGCAAGGATGCCCGTCGGAGCGTTGCCCAGCACCATCGTGAGCGCCCCGGTGCCGATCGAGCCCAGGATGACGAGGAAGATCGGCGCGCGCTGCGTACGGTCGACCACGTGGCGGTCGCCCCACGCGCCGCGCTTGCGGCGCCATTCGATGTAGCCGGCGGGTATGAGCCCCGCGCACAGCGCCGCCAGCAGCCCCCAGGGGATCCCGGTCCAGTCGCCCGCCGTCGCGAGGCCGATGCCGGGCATCGCGGCCAGGATGATGTTGCGGGGCTGGAGGATGTTCGTGACCGCGAGCGCCCACGGCCGGTCGGGGGTCACGTACGGCTGGGGAGCCTCCGCGTCGGTGGTGGACGGGGTGGAAGGAGTGGAAGGGGTGTCGGTGGTGTCGGTGGTCATGCCGGCTGCTCCATGGACGCCAGCACCCGCCGCGTCCGCTCGTCGGTGATGGTCCGGTACGCGGCGGCCACCCGCGTCAGCCAGGCGACCTCGTCGTCCTGGTCGGCGGCGTGCTGCGGCTCCACGGCCGCCGCCGGGCCGGCGGGCGCGCCGTCGGTCCTGGCGGTCAGAGCCGCCTTGATCCAGTACGCGTCGGCCAGCGGGCCGGCCTGTTCCGGGTCGCCGGTCTCGGCCGCCGCCGCGCTCTTGGCGGCGGGGAGCAGGCTGTCCGGTACGTAGTGCCGCAGCTTCTCCATCGCGTCCGCGATGTCCGCCGCCCACCGGTCCACGCGCAGGTCCGCCGGGGTGTCGAAGCGGGTCAGCTCGCGGGGCAGCGACGCGGGCGGCTCGAACGGCTGGTCGGGGAAGGCCGTCATCAGCTCGTACCAGAGCGGGTGCAGCGCGGCCTGGGCCCGCCACAGTCTGGCCCGCCGCCACCCCTTGCTGAAGGCGGGGACGGACGCGCCCAGCGCGAAGAAGGCGAAGAGCACGATCTGCGCGGCCTCGGTGACCTCGTCGAAGGTGAGCGCGAAGGAGGGGCTGGGGGTGTCGACGACGCTGACCCACATGAACAGGGTCCGGCTGACGGTGTAGCCGACGCCGATGAACATGGCGAACGTCATCATGCCGAGCCCCACCCGCAGATGGCGCAGCGTGGCGGCGCCGGTGGCCAGCGCCCACTGGTAGGCGCAGACGGCCGAGGCGGCGCCCAAGTAGAGGTAGAACACGCTCATGTAGAGCGTCGCGCCCCACTGGCCGGCGTGGTCGGAGACGAAGCGGTCCGACGGTACGGAGCGGTCGACGACGGTGAAGAAGAGGACCGTGAGCAGGATCAGCGTGGCCACGGACGCCTTCGCCGCCACGTGCTGGACCGTCCGCGCGAACCGTACGTGCCGGGGGACGTCCCCGTCGTCCGGGTAGCGCCCGTAGATCGCGACGATGTAGCTGAGAATGGCCAGAATCGCGATGGTCGCCGTGTAGTGCTTGATCAGTACGGCGAGATCGGTGACGGGGCTGTTGTTGAGGCTGATCCGTACGATTTCGGTCTTCGTCCACAGGGCGATCGCGAACCCCGCGTAACACCCCCACAGCGCGCGCCGGCGCTTGTCCTCCTCGTCGCCCCGGAGCGCGGCGGGCATGCGCCACAGGGCCACGGCCGTCATGAGGCCGGCGATGAGATATCCGGCGAGGTCGAGCGCGGTCACGGGCGTCCTTCCTTCAAGGCTTCAAGGAGCGGTACGGGAGGGGAGGGAGCGTGGGGGTACGTACGGGGCGCGGGTTACGTGGGGGGCGGGCCGGGGCTCTCGGGGCCCGGGCCCGGGCCGCCGCCCTTGCGGCGGTACGCCACCGGCCGGGAGAGGGAGTTGGCCAGCCGGCCCACCACGTCGTCGCTCGTGAGGTCCCTGGCCATCCGGGGGATGAGTGACGCGCCGAACTCCGCCACCCGCTCGTCGTGGGCGTCGTACTGCGCGCGTGCCTGGATCGTCGGCGGTTCGTCGGTCGCGAGGACGCGGCTGATCAGCGAGGTGTCGAAGACGGGGAGGAAGCGGCGCAACTGCTCCTCGTCGAGCCCCGTACCGTGGTCGAACCACTCGTGGCACAGCTCGTGCAGGATCACGTGCTGGGTCTGGTACGCGGTCGGGCGCCGCCGGTACAGGACGAGGCTGGTGTCACCGGCCGAGATGCGCAGGCCGCACGCGGCGTCGAGGCGGGCCAGGGCGTCGGGGAGTTCGTGCAGCACGATCGTACGGCCGCGTGCCGCCGCCATGTTGGCCACCAGGCCCTCGACGGAGAACGGGGTGGGCAGGGGCAGATCGGCGAGTCCGGACTCGCACTCCCGCCGCAGCGCGCGCATGGATCGGCTGGAGCGCATGGACATGGCGGGCCCTTGATCGTCGTCGCGCGTGCGGGTGGCATGCGGTCGGCGATTCTAGCCAAAGGACATGTGCATGCTCGCTCTGCGCAGCGGGATCCGGCTGATCTCGACAGCGCCCCGGACGACCCCGGACGACCACCACGGCCTCCCGGACCCTGGGTCAGGCGCCCGGCCCGGAGCCCGTCTCGGGCCCCGGGGCCGGCCGCCGCTGGTCCCGCTGGGCCGCCTTCGTGTCCTCCAGGAGCGAGAGCGCGAACTTCAGCAGTTCGGGCGGGAGTCCGCCGTCGTCCAGACCCCGCGCGGCCAGCCCGCTGATCTCGCCCGTACGGCGCTTCACGAGGAACTGGAGGCCGGCCACGACCTCGTCCACGACCTCGGACTCCTCCTTGAAGAAGCGCCAGTCGACGCCGAAGCCGAGCCCGAGCGCCCGCAGGATGTCCTCGGAGGGGTGGGTGACCTTCCCGGCAAGGATGTTGGAGAAGTAGCTGTGCGAGAGGGAGCCGCCGCGTTCCTTGACCAGATCCGCGAAGACCCGGCCGGAGATCCGCTGGTCCGGGAAGGTCTTCTCCACCATGTACTCGACCTTCTGCTGCAGCGTGCGCAGTTCAGGGGTCTCTTCGCCGGTGGACCGCCGGTCGGCGGGGTGCTGCTCCGGGGCCTGCTCGTCGCCGCTGTCCATTCAGCCCCCCACGTCCACGTACGGCTTTGGTCAACGGGCCCGACTGTAACGGACCCTGAGCCGGCGGGGCACCGGCGGCGGTGAGAAGCGGAGCGTGCTGGTCCAGCTCGCAGTACAGGGTTGCGCAAACAATCACGGGGGCTGTTAACTCAAGAAAACATGGGCAGGGGACCACGAGGGGAGTCCCCTGCTCATGGCAGCGCGCGCACGAAAAGGCCCCGGTCGCCTGGGGCGTACCGGGGCCGTAGAGCTTTGGGCAGAGGTGTAGCCCTTCGCGACGGGGGATGCACGAAGGGCTACGCGAGCCATTATGACACCTTGTCAGCGCGTTCGACAGCCGACCTGCCAAAGAGTGTCTGTTTTTGCAGGTCAGATGCGTCTCTTGAATGCCGGTCAGGTTCTCGGGCGGTTCGAGGCCCCGATGGGTCGGAGGTGGGTCAGACCACCGCGTTCACCGGTTCCTCGCCGCGCAGGACGCGGACCACGTCGGCCGCGACGGTGGTGCCCATCGCCTGGTTGGCCTGGTCGCTGAATGCCGCGCAGTGCGGGGTCAGTACGACACCGGGCGCGTCCAGGAGCCGGTTGCCGACGGGCGGTTCGCTGCTGAACACGTCGATTCCGGCGCCACCGAGGTGCCCGCTGTGCAGCAGATCGGCGAGGGCCTCCTCGTCCACCAGGCCCCCGCGCGCCGTGTTGAGCACCAGTGCGCCGGGGCGCAGCGCCGTCAACTCCCGGCGCCCGAGCAGCGGCTGCTCCGACGTCAGCGGCATGTGCAGGGTGACGACATCGCTCGCGGCGAGGAGTTCGCCGAACGGTACGGATCGGACCCCCGCCGTCGCGAACACCTCGGCGGGCAGATGCGGGTCGTACGCGACGACGCCCATGTCGAAGCCCTTGGCGCGGCGTGCGACGGCCTGCCCGATCCGCCCGAACCCGATGACCCCGAGCGTACGGCCGCCCAGCTCCGGGCCGAAGAACCGGTCCCAGCGGCCCCCGGTGACCGTCGCGTGGGCCGGGACGATCTTCCGCGCGGCGGCGAGCAGCAGGGCGAAGGTGAGATCGGCCACGGCGCCGGTGTTGGTGCCGGGCGCGTTGACCACCCGTACGCCCCGCTCCCGTGCGGCGTCGAGGTCGATGTTGTCGGTGCCGACGCCGTGTTTGGCGACGACCCTGAGCCGGGGCGCGGCGTCCAGGACGCCCGCCGTCACCGGGTCGAGGCCGACCACCAGGGCCGCCATGTCCCGTATCTCGTCGATGAGTTGTGCCTCCCCGAGGGGATGGGCGAAGGCGCTGCGGCGGGCGGGGGCGCCGGCGGTCTCGAAGACCTCCCAGGGGGCGCGCGAAGTCTGGCCGAAACTGGGCGTTGTCACGAGGATGTCGCCCAGGGAGCCATGCCCCGACGGGCCATGCCCCGGGCCGTGCCCCGGGGTGCGCGCGGGGGCGTTCGCAGGCGCCGGATCCGTGGGGGTCTCTGCCGTACTCATCGCGTACTCATTCCGTCCCGTACTCATTCCGTCGTCACTCCGAACTCGCTCCGGTTGCTCTCGGCGCGGTCGTCCTCAGCCCAGGCCCAGGCCGAAGACCTCCAGCACCGAGTACACGCCGAGGGCGCCGATCGCCGTACTGCTCGCCACCAGCGCGGTGTTGAGGCCCTTGCTCCGTTTGAAGCGCGCGTCCACGTCCGCCGCCCGCAGGTTCCACACCGCGATGACCACCGCGAGCAGGAAGATGCCGCCCGCGACACCGCCGATCTGGACCATCAGCACCGGTGACTGGATGAACAGGTAGAAGGAGGCCCACAGCGGCGGCAGCGCCACCGTGAGGATGCGGATCATGCGCGTCCGGGCGCGTACGTCGGTCCAGTCCAGCAGGCCCAGCAGGCCCAGGGTGTTCGTCCACAGCCTGGGGACACTCGCGGTCGACCCGACGAGGGTCGAGCCGAGGACGGCGATGGCGCCCGCGAGGAAGAAGTAGTGGGCCCAGGGGCCGAGGGTGTCGGTGTAGATGCGGGAGAGAGTGGTGATCATCTCGTTGCCCTGCGGGACCAGGCCCTGCGGGTGCAGCACGGCCGCGCCGATGACGTAGAACGCGAGGGTGCACAGGGTGCACACGGCCCAGGAGACGAGCGCGTCGATCCGCATCACCCTGATCCAGCCCTCGGCGCGGCGGGCGCGCTCCTCGGTGCCGTCGTCCGGGCCGGTCCAGCGCGCGTAGCCCTTCTCCAGACACCAGTAGGTGTACGTGGTCATCTCGTCGGCGCCGACGCCGGTGATGCCGAACATGGCGATGGCGAAGCCGACCGTGCCGGCCGGGATGGCGAAGGTCAGGCCGGAGGCCAGTTCCGCGCCGCCGTACGAGAAGTCGGTCCAGGGCAGGCCGAGCGCGAGGCCGACGGTGATGAGGGTGAAGATGACGACCGCGACGAAGGCGCTCTTCTCGACGGCGCTGTAGCGGCCCGAGTACATCATGGCGATCACGACCGCGACGACGATCACGGTCCAGACGGTCAGCGAGGTGGTGCCGAGGGCCGGGCCGCCGATGGGCAGGAGGATGCTGCACGCCGCGGCCGTGCCGCCGATCAGGCCGCCGCGCTGGAGCATCTTGGCGAAGTCCATCAGGATCCACAGCACGTTGATCCAGCCGACCCCGGCGCCGGACCGGCCGCGTCCGCCGAAGCGGGGGCCGACCTGCGCGTAACCGGAGAGCGCGGTACGGCCGGTGAGGATGGTCCAGCGGGCCAGCTCGATCTGCACCCAGACCTTGACCAGGGCGCTGATGACGACCAGCCACAGCAGGACGAAGCCGGCCTTCGCGCCGAGCGCGGTGGTGGTGATCAGCTCGCCGGAGCCGACCACGGCCGCGGAGAGGACCATGCCGGGGCCCAACCGCCGTACGGTGCCGCGGAATCCGGTGGGCGGGTCCAGTGCGTCGGAGGGGTGGAGCGCGTACGGATCCTCGGGCGCGGCCCCGGTCCCGGCCTTCGGCGTGGGCACCGGTTGCGCCGCGACTGTCCCCGCTGGCCCCGCTGGCCCTGGTGTCTCCGGCGTGCTCTGTGTCGCCATGCTTCTCCCGCCTCAGCGCCCGCCGTTGGGCGTGTCCGGCCCGTATCTCACCTACTGCGATTGCGTGTTGCGTGCAGAACGCTGGCATGACTGCGTGATACGCGCAAGAGTCTGTACGGTGTCTTCTGTGCAACGGGGACAACGGGCCGGCGTCGGCCCGTAATCTGTCCGGTGACCCGGGTGACCAGAGGATGACGACGATGGATCCGCAGAACGCCCCCCAGGGCCCGCACGACGCCGCCGCCCCCGACCCTGCCGCCGACGCGGTGCCCGGCTCAGGCCCCGCGCCCGGCTCGGCGCCCGACTCGGGCTCGGGTTCCGGCTCGGGTTCCGGCTCGGGTTCCGGCCGTGATCCCGGGGCCCCCGCCGGTCCCGATCGGCTGCGGGCGGCCGACCGCCGTGAGCTGATCCTGCGGATGGTCGCCGCCGACGGCACGGCGGCGGTCGAGGAGCTGGCGCGCACCCTCGCCGTCACGCCCTCCACGATCCGCCGCGACCTGGCCCACCTCACGGAGCAGGGCAAACTGGCCCGTACCTACGGCGGAGCCATCACCCCGGGCCACACACCCGAACCCTCGCTCAATCAGCGCTCGGGGCTCGCGGTGGCGGAGAAGGACCGGATCGCGCGCTGGGCGGCTGCGCGGATCGCGCACGGCGATACGGTCATCCTCGACGCGGGCACGACGACCGGACGGCTCGCCCACCACCTGCGCGGACAGAGCGAACTCACCGTTATCACCAACGGGTTGACCACCCTGGTCGAGCTGGCCGAGGCGGACGGCGTCGAGGTCATCACCCTCGCCGGCACACTCCGCCATGTCAGCCACGGCTTCGTCGGCCCCCTCGCCGAACTGGCCCTGTCCCGGCTCACGGCCGACAAGGTCTTCCTCGGCGCGGACGGCCTCGACGCCAAGCTCGGCATCTGCGAGGCGAGCCTTCAGCAGACGTCCCTGAAGGAGCTGATGGCGGCGCGCGGCGCGGAGCTCTACGTCCTGGCGGACAGCAGCAAGTTCGGCCAGCGCCCCTTCACGGCGTGGGCGCCCCTGGACCGCGCGTGGACCCTGGTGACGGACACCGGCGCGACGGACGAACAGCTCCGTCCGTTCCGGGAGTTGGAGCACGTCACCGTCGTCATGGTGTGAGACCTCCGGGGACCCACGGGGACCCACGGGGACCCGCGGGGACCCCGGGGCCTCACGAGAACCTGCGGGGCCCGTCACGAGCCCGAGGAGATCACGAGCCCGAGCGTCGGCACCAGCGTCACCAGGAGGCTGACCGGCCAGTACAGCGGCCGACCTACGGGGATCCTGCGCCGTACGGGGCGGTTGGCGATCCACCAGAGCAGAGCGAACCCGACCACTGGCGCGAGGAGCACCAGCAGGACTCCCGTGCCGTCGTTCTCCGTCGGGTTCCGCATCTCCCCGCCGTACTCCAAAAGCGGCCCGTTCGCGAGGAAGTACCAGAGCAGCCACGTCGCGACGACAGCGGGAACTCCCAGGACCAGGTTCAGGCCCACGGCGGTCAGCCACCACTTCCACATGCGCCAAGTATGGCCGGGGGCCGCACCGGACCACGGCCCTACTCCGCCCTGATGGCGCCGAGCAGGTCGAGGCGCGCGGCGCGGCGGGCGGGCCAGAGGGCGGCGAGCACGCCCACCAGGCCCGCCAGCGCCAGGAAGACGGCCAGGCGCCCCCAGGGCAGGACGAGTTCGAGGCCCGGTGTGTCGGAGGCGAGCAGCCGGCATCCGGCCCAGCCGAAGAAGGTGCCCAGACCGATGCCGAGGACACCGCCGAAGAGGGAGATGGTCAGTGACTCCAGGCGCACCATCAGCCTAGCGCCCCGCCGGTCCAGCCCGACGGCGCGCAACATGCCGATCTCCGGGGCTCGTTCGACCACGGACATGGCCAGGGTGTTGATGACGCCGAGGACGGCCACGACCACGGCCATGGCGAGCAGCCCGTAGAGGATGTTGAGCATCATGGTCGTACCTCGGGCGATGGAGTCGGAGAGGTCCTGCTTGCTCTGGACGAGTACGGCCGGGCTGTCGCCGAGCGCCGCGGCGATGCCCCGCCCGACGGCGTCGCTGGGGCCGTCCTCGGTTTTCACCAGGACCTGGCTCGCCCGGGGGGTCTCCAGGTGCGGGTCGAGGGCGCGGGTGTCGATGACGATGCCGCTCAGCAGATCGTCCGCCTCGAAGACGCCGGAGACGGTCAACCGGTCGCGCTTTCCGTCCGGGTAGGTGACCGGCACGGTGGTGCCGGTGCGCCATCCGCGCCACTCCGCGGTGCCCGTGGAGACGATGATGTCGCGGCCGCCGAAACCGGCGAGCGAGCCGTCGGTGAAGTCGGGCCGGACCATGCTCCGTACGGTGGCGGCGTCGATGCCCGTCACGTACGTCTCGTCGTCGGCGACGCGGACCGACGCCTCGCGCAGGGGGCTCACGGCGCTGACCCCGTCGACCTCGCGGAGGCGCTGCTCCACCGTCCCGGAGAGCGGATCGTAGGTGGCCATCCGTACGACGTAGTCCGCGGAGAGGGTGGCGGTGGCCCGCTGGTCGATGCTCCGCTCGCTGCTGACCGCGACCACCGTCAGCGCGGTGATCAGGGTGAGGCCGATGGTGAGGGCCGAGGCCGTGGCCGCGGTACGGCGCGGATTGCGCAGGGCGTTCTCGCCGGCGAGCTTGCCGCAGACACCGAAGGCGCGCAGGACCGGCGCGGCGGCGGCGATGAACGGGCGGGAGAGCAGGGGGGTGAGGATGAGCACCCCGGTCATCAGGACCGCGCCGCCCAGCACCATGACCATCTGGCCGTCGTCCCGGTCCATGCCGGTGGCGCCCAGCACCGTGACGGCGCCGACCGTGGTGATCAGGGCCCCGAGCGCGTTGCGTACGGCCAGGGAGCGGGAGGTGGCCACCGCGTGCACGCTGCCCATCGCGGCCACCGGCGGGATCTTCGCGGCGCGCCGGCCCGGCAGCCACGCGGCCAGCATCGTGACGCCGGCACCGAGGGCGAGCGAGGTGATGACCGCGGCCGGGGTGACGGTCAGCGGGCCGTCGGGCAGCGCGTGTCCCCCCTTGCCGAAGGACGAGGTCAGCGGGCGCAGCGCGGCGGCGATGCCGACGCCGGCGGCCAGCCCCGTCACCGAGGACACCAGACCGACGAGGAACGCCTCGACGAGGACGGAACGGGTCACCTGGCGACGGGTGGCGCCCACCGCGCGCAGCAGGGCCAGCTCCCTGGTGCGCTGGGCGACGAGCATGGTGAACGTGTTGGCGATGAGGAAGATCCCGACGAACAGCGCGATACCGGCGAAGGCCAGCAGGGTGGTCCGCAGGCCGGCCACGCTGGTCTCGGCGCTGAGGGCCTGCGAGGCGGCGAGCTCCTGGCCGGTGGTCGACGACAGGCCCTCGGGGAGCAGCTGGTCGACGGCGGCCGCGAGCTCCGCCTGGGAGGTGCCCGGCGCGGCCTCGACGTGGATCTCGCTGAACTCCTCCGGCCTGGTGAAGAGTTGCTGGGCGGTGGGCGTGTCGAACAGGGCGAGCGTGCCGCCCGCGGCGACCTCACCGCTGTCGGTGGTGAAGATCCCGACCAGCCGCGGCGTGCGGACCGGCCCGTCGGCCGACAGGCGGACCGTGTTACCGACTTGGTACCCCGCCCGCTCGGCGGTCCGCACGTCCAGGGCCACCTCGTCCCGCCCCTTCGGCGCGCGGCCCTCGGCGAGCGGGTAACGAGGGTCCGGGGCACCGCTGATCGCGGCGTAATTGGCACCCTGAGTGGACCATCCCTCCCCCACCAGCTCGCCGTTGCGGCCGGCCACGGCGGTGAAACCGGAGACCACACCGGTCACCGACCGCACTCCGGGCACCTTCGCCAGCCGGCCGACGAGGTCCGGGGTGAGCGTGGGGGCCGTACCGGGCCAGGCGCCGGCACCGTCCGACCGGACGGCGACGTCCACGCGGTCGAACCCCTTGTCCGAGCTGTTCCGGTACGCGGCGGAGACGGTCGAGGTGAAGACCAGGGTGCCGGCGACGAAGGCCACGCCGAGCGTCACGGCGAGAACGGTCATCAGCAGCCTGGCCTTGTGCGCGAGCACGGTGCGCAGGGCGGTACGGAACATGGGCGATCAGTCCTGGAGGGAAGTGGTCGGTCCGGGAGACAAAGAGGAGAGGAGAGAGGGAGAGAGGGAGAGGGCGGCCGGACACGGGCGGCCCGTCGGCCGGCGGAGGGAGCCGACGATCGGGCCGTCGGCCAGGAGGACCACGCGGTCCGCGCAGGTCGGCCCGGGGCGGCCCGGGTCCGCCCCGGTTGGCCCGGGTCGGCCGGGTCGGCCCGGAGCAGCCCCGGTTGGCCCGGGTCCGCCGGGGTCCGCCGGGGCCGGCCCCGGTTGGCCCGGGTTGGCCCGGGTTGGCCCGGGGCGGCCCAGGTGGGCACGGGCCGGCCCGGCGGTCCCGGTGGCCCCGGCCCTCGTCCCGCACCCCGATCATCCGGTGGAGCGGGCCCGCCGCGGATCAGCCGGAATGCCGAACGGCCCGGCCCGCCCGTATCGGCCGAAGGGCCGAGGCGGGCCGCCGGTCGGCGCCGTAACGTGAGGTGGCATGATCCACGCGTTCCGGGTCCGCTCCCGCACCCATCTGGTCCTGCTGGTGATGGCGGGTGCCGCCGTCCTCGCCGTGCTCGTCGCCGAGGGGCTCAACACCGGCTTCGCCCCCACCGCGGCCGCCACCACCGTCACCGGAGGACTGTGCGTGGTGGCCCTGTTCGTGCCGCCCGCGCGGTTCTTCCTCGTCGCGGGCGGCGCCGTGGCCGCGTCCCTCGCACTGTCGGTGACGGAAATGCAGCTGACTCAGCGGCCCGAGAACACCCCGGGGATGACGGAACTGTGCGCGCTCCTGCTGCTGATCGCCCGTACCGTGCGCCATCAGTCGCCGGTGCGGAACATCGCGCTGCTCCCCCCGACCGCCGTGGCCGCCCCGCTGCTGCTCCTGCGGATCCCGGCGACCGAGTACGAGTACGTGAAGACGATCGGGGCGCCGGTGCTCCTCTTCGCCACCGTGCTGATGGTCGTACTGGGCCTGTATCTGCGCCTCGTCGACACCCTGCGCGACCGCGAGCGGAACGCCGCCGAGCAGGCCGCCCGCCAGGCCGAGCGCCTGGAGCACGCCCGGGAGCTGCACGACTTCGTGGCCCACCACGTCACCGCGATCGTCGCGCAGGCCAAGGCGGCCCGCTATGTCACCTCGGCCGGCCAGGCACCGGCCCCCGCCGACCTGGACCAGGTGTTCGCCGGGATCGAGGAGGCCGGTTCACAGGCGATGGAGTCGATGCGCGGCATGGTCTCCATGCTGCGCGCCCCGGGACATCCGGCCGCCACCCGCCCCGGGGGCGACCTCACCCGCGTACGCGACCTCGTCGAGAGCTTCGCCGCCGCGGGCCGGCCCGCCCGACTCGCCCTCGACCCCCGGCTCGCCGGACGTTTCCTGCCTCCCGAGATCAGCACCATCGTGCACCGCCTGGTGCAGGAATCCCTCACCAACATCCGCAAGTACGCCGACACCGCCGGGCACATCACCGTGGACATCCGGCTCCGGGCGGACGACCCCGGCCGGCTGGACGTCTCTGTGCACGACGACGGCCGGGCCGCGAACGGGGCGCCGTACCGCACCCGGACCGGTCCGGAGGGACAGCGCGCCGGGGACGCCACCGGACAGCCCGTGCCAGGACAGCACCGCGGGGGCTACGGCCTCCTCGGGCTCGCCGAACGGGTCGAGGCGCTCGGCGGTCACTTCACCGCCGGTCCCCGGCGCGGCTGCCCCGGCTGGGAGGTCACCGCCGACATCCCCCTCCCACCGTCTCCCAGGACGGGCCGCCAGGACAGCCAGGACGTGACGGGCCGCCAGGACAGCCAGGACCGGACGGACAGCCCGGACCGGACGGACCGCCAGGACCGCCCGGACAGCGTGAAAGGCCCGGACCGCGCGACCGGCGGCCCCACCCCCTCTGCGACCATGTCCCCATGAAGATCCGGGTCCTGATCGCCGACGACCAGGACATGATCCGGTCGGCCTTCCGCATGATCCTCGGTGCCCAGCCGGACATGGACGTCGTCGCCGAGGCCGCCAACGGCACCGACGCGGTGGAGGCGGCCCGTCGGCTCCGCCCGGACGTCTGCCTGCTCGACATCCGCATGCCCGGGATGGACGGTCTGGCAGCCACCCGTCTGCTGGCAGGACCGGACGTTCCCGACCCGCTCCACGTCCTGATCGCCACCACCTTCGACCTCGACGAGTACGTCTACCAGGCCCTGCGCAACGGCGCTTGCGGCTTCCTCCTCAAGGACGGCGCCCCCGCCCTCCTCGCCGAAGCCGTACGCGCTGCGGCCGCCGGCAACTCCCTCATCTCCCCCTCCGTCACCGTCCGCCTCCTGCGGCACATGGCGCCGCCCCCGCGGGAGCACTCCGGCTCCCGCCCCGCTCCTTACGTCCCCCGTACGACCGCCCGGCTCACCGACCCCCTCACCCAGCGCGAACTCGACGTCGTCCGTCTGGTCGCCCGCGGTCACACCAACGAGGAAGTGGCGGGGGAGCTGTACGTCACCCACTCCACGGTCAAGACCCACCTGGGCAACATCCAGCGCAAACTCGCCGCCCGCAACCGCGTCGAGATCGCGGCCTGGGCCTGGGAGACGGGGGTCTGCACCGGCGGGCGCTGAATCCCCGGGCGTACTCCCGAACGACCGGCCCGGGGTTCGAGGACCGGGGGACCGGCGGTGGTGTGCGTGGACGGTGAGGTTGTCGCCGTCCTGGGTCGCTCAGCGGGCTCCCGCGGCACCTCGGTCCGCGCGATCACCAAACTCGCCGGCGCGAACCTGGCCGCCGTCGGTTACCACTTCGGCTCGAAGGCGGAGCTCATGGCCGCAGTCGCCCGCCGCGTGGTCGAGCCCATCAACGCTGCCCAGCGTGCCGGGCTCGACACCTTGCTCGCCCGGACCCCCGACCCGCCGGCCGGCGAACTGGTGGAGGCATTCGCGGGGCCGCTGTTCGACGAGATGCCGGCCGGCGACGAGGGCGGCGCCCGGACGTCCCGGCTGATCGTGACGATCCTCAGCGACCCGGCCGAGGAGGTACGGAGCTGGACCGGCCCGGCCGAGGACGCGGTCCGCGAGCGCTACCTCGCAGCCTTCGCGCGCGTACTGCCCGGCCTTTCCCCGGAGGAGCTGCGGTTCCGGATGCGGGGGATCCTCGCCGTGACGGCCGTCGACCGGCTGGAGGCCCACCAGCGGCCCTCCCCCGGCTGCGTGTCCCCGGCAGCGGGCGAGGCGGCCCGGCGATGGGCGATCACGTTCCTGACGGCGGCGATGACCGCGCCACCGACCCGGATCTGAACGTTGGTTGACGCGGCACCAGCTGATGAGGGCACAGCTGATGAGGGCGCGGCTGATCAGGGCTCAGCTGATCAGGCCCTTCCCCCGCAGGTACGGCAGCGGGGAGACGTCCGAGCCGAAGTCCGGGCCCGTACGGATCTCGAAGTGGAGGTGCGGGCCCGTCACATTGCCCGTGGCGCCGGAGAAACCGATGACCCGGGAGCCCTCCACGCGCTGGCCGGCGGTGACCCGTATCTCCAGGAGATGGGCGTACTGGCTGTACGTGCCGTCCTCGTGGCGGATGACGATCTGGTTGCCGTAGTCACCGCCCGGGCCCGCCGTGACCACCTCGCCCGGGCCGATCGCCCGGACCTCGGTCCCCGTGGGCACGACGAAGTCGATGCCCGTGTGGAAGCCGGTGGACCAGGAGGAGCCCTGCTGGTGGTACGGGGCGCCCGCCGGGCCGACGACGGGGAGGGTCCAGTTCCCCGGCAGTGAGCCGCCGGCCGGGACCACCATGTAGGACGAGGACTTCATGACACCGCGGACGTACTCGAACGTCGCCCCGTCCGACCAACTGGCGCGTGGCACACCGCGGTACGTCTCCACGGTCTCCCACCCGGCGTGATACGCGGCCAGGGCCACCTCGATCGGTTTGCCGCGGTAGTCCGGGTGTTCCTTCGCCTTCACGAGGAGCTTGCACATCGCCCGGCCCTGCGACGGTATGGCGTCGGCGGGGTCCCAGACGTCCACCCGGCCGTCCTCGTTGGCGTCGTACCCCTCGGCCTTCCACACGTCCGGCCGGAACTGGGCGATGCCCTGAGCCGGCGGACGGTCCCCGGATTCGATCGACTGGGCGCGCGCCTGGAAGTTGCTGCCCTGCTTGAGCTGCGCCGCCAGGACGGTGGCGGACAGCTTCTGGTCGCAGTCGGCCGCCGCGTCGAGGATGAGCTGCCCGTACTCGGGGGGCACACCGCCGTCGCCGGCCTTCAGCTCGGTCCCCATCGGCGCGGGCGCGCCGAGGTCGGGATCCTCCCCGTCGTTGACCGACGAGATCAGCAGAAGGCCGAGGCCGACCGCGATCGGGGTCATCACCAGCCCGGCCATCACCGGGACGATCCAACGCGCGTTTCCCATCGGTTCTCCCAGGACGGGTGTTCGAAGTCCCGACGGCGCACGACCCTATGCCATCGGCCGGTCAGGGCCGGACCCCGCCCCTCCCGCCCGGGGAGGGGCCGGGCCGTCAGCCGGAGACCATGCGGAAGGCGGTGTCCGCCCGGTAGAGGCCGCTGTTCTGGTACGGGTCCAGCCAGAGCTGGAAGTCACGGTGGCGGATGAAGCGGCCGG
Source organism: Streptomyces sp. NPDC059255 (assembly GCF_042752355.1). Lineage (NCBI taxonomy): Bacteria > Bacillati > Actinomycetota > Actinomycetes > Kitasatosporales > Streptomycetaceae > Streptomyces > Streptomyces sp. NPDC059255. Next base: position 129,038 of record NZ_JBHYZP010000021.1, on the reverse strand, counting down.
GGTAGTTGACGGACTCCAGCATGATCGTGCCGTTGCCCGCGGAGCGCGGGCAGAAGGTGGCGTCCTTGCGGAAGGTGCCGCCGTTGTCGGACTCGGCGCGCAGCCGGAAGTTCGAGTGGCGCAGGTAACGGCCGTTGCTCAGGGCGAAGGAGTAGCACTTCGAGTCGGTGAGGCCCTCCTTGACGGTGAAGGCCGCCGCACCGCGGCTGACCCGGTCGAGGTAGCCGACGCCGTTGCCGCGTATGTACCAGTAGCGGTCCGGGTAGTTGACGGCCTGCATGGCCGCCTTGCGGTCCGGCGAGGAGGTCGGCCGGCCGATCGAGCCGCCGTTCCAGCCGCTGCCGCCCCCGCTCCCGCCGGTGCTGCCGCCGTCGCCCCAGCCGCCGGCCGATCCGGGGCCCGGGGCGGGGTTGCCGCCGGAGCCGCCACCGGAACCGGAGCCGGAGCCGGATCCCGAACCCGAGCCGCCTGACGCGGAGTCACCCTTCGCGCCGTCGCCGTCCGCGCCGCCGGTGGTGTCGCCCTTACCGTCCTCGGAGCCCGGCTCGCCGGTGTTCGCGGCGCGCGGCGGGTCGTTGGCGGCCTCGCCGTGCTGGACGCCCGGGGAGACCGGGGACTCGGCCTCCGACAGGGACCCCGCGGAGTCGCCGCCGTCGCCCGGATTGCCCTCCGGGGGCTCGGGGTAGCCGCGCAGCCCGGGGACGGTCGCCCCGGTGACCGGCGCGGCGGCCTTCACGGCCTCCCGGTCCTGCGATCCGGCCATGACGACGAGCGTGGCGCCGCAGGCGAGCGCGGCGACCCCGGCGAGCACGGTGACCCACAGGGAGCGGCCGTGCTGCTCGGGCTGCTCGAACGGGATCCGCCCGCCCGGCAGTGTGCCCGGCCCCGGACCGGGCGGCGGCCCCGGCGGCGGCACGGGCAGCAGCGCCGAGGGCCCGACCGAACCGCGCGGCCAGCCGAGCCCGTTGGGCAGCCCCTCCGGGGGCAGCCGGCCGGGGTCGGCGCCGGCGAGGGGGGCCGCGGAGATCACGGCGGTGGGCGCGTCCGGGCCGGCCGGGGCCGCCGGGGCGGTTCCGGGCGCGTCCTCGAAGAGTTCCAGGTCCGACGGGTCGGGGCCGGCGGACGGATCGGGCGCGCGCAGGGCCGCGAGTTCCTTGCCCGGACGGTGCGGGGGTACGGGGCCGGGCGGTGGTGCGGGGGCCTGAGCGGCCACGGGGCCGTGAGCGTTCACGGGGCCGGACGGGTCCGCCGGGGCGGGGATTCCGCCCGGAGGCACGGGAACGGCGCCCGACGGCTCGGCGGGAGATCGCTGATCGATGGGCCGAGTGGGGTCGGCACCGCTCATCTCTGACATGCGCAGCTTGCCTCCAGCGTCGCCCGCGGGGACGGGGTACGCGGATCCGTGACCGAGTTCCGGGAGCAGAGGTCCGGGATCTGCGATCGGTCGGCAAAAGGGGAGGGGGGTGGAGAGGGGGAGGAGGTGGAGACGGGGGAGGGAGTGGGCGTCGCGGTGGACGCGGGTGTCCCAACGAGGCCAGGGGTGTGGCGTGTTGAGTGTATGCAGTGTGTTGCTCTGGTGTGACAGGTGGAAGAGTAGTGGACCAAGTGACCTTTGCGTAAAGGCTTCGGCGCCCGGTTCCCGGGCCGCAAACGCGAAAGGGTCGGTTTGGCGCGATGAATTGCCTCGCACCGCCTCGTGATCTCCGCGCGTCTGCCGAGGTCCCGACGGGTCTGGCCTCGGGCTGACCCGGACGGCGATGCTGGCACCGAATCGCCGTCCGCGCCCCGCGATCGCTCAGATATGGCGGAATTCATACGCTCCCGAGCCCGCCCCGGCACGTATCAGCACCCCCCTGCGCGCGTATCGGTGCCCGCCCCGGCGTGTATCGGCACCCCTCCGCGTATCGGCACTCCTGCGCGCGTATCGGCGCTCGCCCCGGCACGTATCGGTGCCCCCTCGGCCCGCCACGGCGCGCCCCGCCGGGTTCAGCGCGCCGTGGCAGGGGCGGCGGCGGGGGCCTGGGTCTCCGCGGCGCCTCGGGTGATCCTCCGGCCGATCAGGGCCACGCGTTTGCGCGGGCACCGCGGTGTGAGGTGGGCCGTCGCGAAGTTGCCCCGGCCGGGCACCACATAGCCACGGTCGCGGTCGAGCGCGCGCAGGGCCGCGGCGACGACGTTCTCCGGTGTGTCCAACGTCCCCCCGAGCGCCGCCTTCAGGGCGCCGAGCCTCTCGAAGAACGCCGTCTCGACCGGACCCGGCGCGACGGCCGGCACCGTGCGGAACAAGCCCGCGTCCAGAACGACTGACCGCCCCGGGGACCGGTCGCGGCCCTACAACTCGCCCGTGACGAAGTCCCCCGGCGACCCGAAGTCCTCGCCGAGGGCGAAGTCCGCGCCCCCGCCGGCCGGATGTCCCGCGCGGTACTCCTCCGTTCCCGGGAGCGCCTGTTCGGTCCAGATGCACTTGCCCGTCGCCGTGTAGCGCGTCCCCCACCGCTGCGAGAGCGCCGTGATGAGCTGGAGCCCCCGCCCGCCCTCGTCCGTCGCCGAGGCGCGGCGGATCCGAGGGGTGGTCAGGCTGCCGTCGCCGACCTCGCAGACCAGTTCGGCGCTGCGCAGCAGCCGGAGCCGCACGGGGCCCTTGGCGTGCCGTACGACGTTGCCGACCAACTCGCTGGCCAGCAGTTCCGTGGTCATCGCCAGGTCGTCGAGGCCCCAGGCGGCGAGCTGTTCCCGTACGTGTTTGCGTGCCTCCCCGGCGGCCTGCGGATGCGAGGGGAGCGGCCAGGAGGCCATGTGGTCGGCGGCGAGCGCGTGGACGCGGGCGACGAGGAGCGCCGCGTCGTCGGGGGTGGGCTGGTCGGCGGGGAGCAATCCGGCCGTCAGGGTGTCGCAGAGCTGGTCCAGGTCGGCGGTGGGGGAGGTGTCCGCGCTGCGGAGCAGGTCCGCGAGCGTGGTCATCCCCTCGTCGATCTCGCGGCCCTTCGCCTCGACCAGGCCGTCGGTGTAGAGGACGAGCAGCCCCTCCTCGGGGATCGTCAGTTCCACCGTCTCGAACGGCGGCTCGGCCGCGCCGAGCGGCGGGTCAGGGGCCAGGTCGGGGAAGTGGACGGTGCCGTCGGGGTGGACCACGGCGGGCGGTGGGTGTCCGGCGCGGGCGAAGGAGCAGATCCGGGTGGTCGAGTCGTACAGCGCGTACAGGCAGGTGACGAACGAGTCCTCGCCGAGGGCGCCGACGATGTCGTTGAGGTGGTTCATGATCTCGTCGGGCGGCAGTTCGAGGGCGGCCAGGGTGTGGACGGCGGTACGGACCCGTCCCATGGTGGCCGCCTCGGAGAGCCCGTGGCCCATCACGTCGCCGATGACCAGCGCGACCTGCCCGGCGGAGAGCGGGATGACGTCGTACCAGTCGCCGCCGACGTCCATGCCCTGTCCGGCGGGCAGATAGCGGGCGGCGGCCGTGCACGCGGGCAGTTCGGGCAGGGTGTGGGGGAGCAGGACGCGCTGGAGTTCGCGGGACCGGGTGTGCTCGGCGTCGTACAGCCGGGCCCGTTCCAGGGCGTGTGCGACGAGCGCGCTGATCGCGGTCAGCAGCGTACGGTCGCCGTCGGAGAAGTGGCGCGGCCGGTCGAAGGCGAGCACGCAGATGCCGAAGGTGTGGCCGGAGACGGTCAGCGGCAGGAACGCCCACGCCTGTTTGGCGGACTCGGCGGGCCGCTCCCGCATCGCCGGGTAGCGTGCCATGAACTCGTCGGCGGAGGCGAGGAAGAGCGGCGACCCGGTCAGGATGGCCTCCCAGATCGGCCCGCCCCGCTCGGGTGAGCTTCCGATGATCGCGTCGACGAACTCGCGCCCGTAGCCGACGGATCCGATGTACGAGAGCCGGCCGCTGCCGCCCTCCACGGCCAGCACCATCAGCCCGGCGGCGCCGAACGGCGTCAGCACGCCCCGCGCGACGGCGTCCACCACGTCCCGTGAGCTCGTCGCCCCGGCGAGCGCGCCGGTCAGCTCCGCGATCCGGGCGGAGCGTTCGGCGGTGGCCCGTTCGGTGGCGGCCTGCTCGGCCTCGCGGCGGCGGCGCTCGGTGACATCGGTGAAGTAGAGGGTGACGCCGTCGGGCACGGGAACGACCCGGAGGTGGTAGCTGCGCCCGTCGGCGACGGGTGGCTCCGTTTCGTCGCGTACCACTCCGGCGTCCGGCACCCGTACGTCGAAACCGGCGGGCCGGCCCGCGGCGGCGGCCTCCCGGCAGTGCGCCTCCAGGTCGGGCACGCCGTGGACGGAGGGCAGCTCCCACAGGACCCGGCCGACCAGCTCCGCCTCGGAGGAGCCGAGCGTGTGCTCCGCCGCGAGGTTGACGAAGGTGATCCGCCAGTCCTCGTCCACGGCGAGGAAGCCGTCGCTCATGTGGCGCAGGGCGCGGCCGAGGGCGTCGCGGGCGGCGGGCGACTCGTTGCTGTCCCAGGCCCGGCCGACCATACGGACCGGCTCCCCCCGGTCGTCCAGGACGACCCGGCCGCGCGCCTGTGTCCAGACGTAGCCGCCGCCGGGGCGCCGTACCCGGTACTCGGCCTCGAAGACGGCCCGGTCGCGGATCGACCGCTGGACGGCGGCGAGGGTCCAGGGGAGGTCGTCGGGGTGGACGACCTTGAGCCAGCTCTCGATGCTGTGGAGGAAGTCGGCCGGGTCGGTGCCGTAGATGTCCATGGCGGCGTCGTCCCAGGCCAGCTCGCCGCTCTGGATGTTCCAGTCCCAGGTGCCGACCTGGACGGCCTTCAGCGCCTGCCGCAGCTGCCGCCCGCCCGACTCCTCGCCGGGGGTACGGACCCGCCCGGGCGGCGGCGCCTGCCCCATCCGCTCCTCGGCCCAGGCGACGACGGCCCGCAGGAAGGCCCACTGCGCGTCGGTCGGCCGGCCCTGTTCCCCCATGACGAGGGTGAGCGCGCCGACGGGACGCTCCGCACCGGACACCGGTACGGCCGCGAGCCCCGTTCCCGGCCAGGTGCCGTCGCGCCCGGTGGGCACCCACACCCCGGCCCCGGTGCCGCCACCGGCGCCGCCTTCGCGCAGGGCGCGCGCGGGGGCGGTCGGCCCCTCCTGGTCGATGATCTCCCAGGGCCGCACCAGACGCGGGGGCAGCCCGGTCGAGGAGACGAGCCGCAGCGCGGACATCGGGCCGCGCAGATGCACGGTCCCACCCAGGCCGCCGAGCTCCGCCACCGAGTGCTGGAGGGCCAGCCGGAAGATTTCACTCTCCGTGACGCCTTCGTCCACGGTGGCCAGCAGATCCAGCCGCGCTTTCATTACTTAAGGGTACATGTTAGGCATATGAGATTCATCACTTATTGCACCCATTGGTGTGCGCCACGTCATGTGGCACGACGCGGGCACGCCGTGCGGGACGGCGGCTACCCCAGCGCCTCGATGGCCTCCACGACGAGCGCCCGCGCGGCCGGCCCGTACACGGCCATGGCGCGGAGCTCCTCGAACGCCCGGACGTAAAGGGAGATCTCTTCGGGTGAGGCGATCTTGACGGCCGCCGACAACGGTTCCAGGTGCACGCGGTGATCGTCGAAGACGGTGAAGGTCTCCAGCGGCCACATGCCACGCGGGGCGGCGGACGGGATGACCCCGAGGGACACGGACGGCAGATCCATGACGGACAGCAGGTGTCCCCATTGTCCGGCCATGACGCCCGCGTCACCGAGGCGGTAGCGCAGGACCGTTTCCTCGATGGCGATCACGAGCCGGTGATTGCCCTCCCGGGTGGCGCGTGACCGCGTCCGGGACCCTCGAACTGCGGTGCGCGGAGGCGTCGGGAAAGTCGTCTGGGCCACCCTGCCGGGGTGAGACGGGAGTGGGCCGCCCTCCTGCGAGAGCTGGGAGCGGTCGTACGGGACGGCGGCCTCGGCCCGTGCTGTACGGGGCCTGCCTGTGAGGGTGTTGCCGTTCCGGCGGTGAGGGGGCCGGTCCCGTATCCCGGCCTCCCCGCGCGGCGGAGTGACGCCCCCGGGCCGGTCCGGGAGGGGCGGCGGTGCCCCGGGGTGCCGGGCAGCCGCCTTGCCGTGCCCGGCAGCCGCCTCGCCGTCCCCGGTTACGACAGTTCCGCCACGCCCGCGAGCAGGCGGGTCACGTCCGACGTGTCGTTGTAGTGGACCAGGCCCGCGCGGACCGCGCCGCCCGTGTCCCGCAGGCCCAGTGAACCGGTCAGCTCCCAGGCGTAGTTGTGGCCGCTCCAGACGTTCACGCCACGGGTCGCCAGGTGCTGGGCCACGGCGGACGGGGTGTGGCCCGCGACGCGGAAGTAGGCCGTCGCGGTGCGGTGCGCGGGGTTTCCGTAGAGGGTGACGTGGGGCAGGTCCCGGAGGCCGCCCAGCAGGGTGGCGAAGAGCTTCTGCTCGTACGTCTCCACCGCCGCCATCGAGGTGAGCAGCCGCTGCCTGCGCGTGCCGGTCCGCGTGCCGCCGAGTGACGCCAGGTGGTCCACCGCGGCCGTGACCCCGGCCAGGTCGGCGAAGGGCGCTGTTCCCGTCTCGAACCGCTGCGGCACCCCGTCGGGCGAGCACGCCAGCTTGTCGGGGCGCAGGGTTTCCAGGAGCGCCGGGTCGGCGACGACCGCGCCGACGTGCGGGCCCGACCACTTGTAGGCGCTCGTCGCGTAGAAGTCCGCGCCCAGGGCCGGCGCGTCCACCGGGCCGTGGGGCGTGGCGTGCACGCCGTCCACGTACGTCAGCGCGCCCACCGCGTGGGCCCGCGCCGTGATCGCCGCGACCTCCGGGCGCGTGCCCAGGATGTTGCTGGCCGCGGTGACCGCGACGAGCCGGGTCCGGGCGCCGAGCAGGGCGTCGTACTGACCGGCCGGCAGCTCCCCGGAGACCGGGTCCACCTCCGCCCACCGTACGGCGGCACCCGCCCGTGCCGCGGCCTGCACCCAGGGGCGGACGTTGGCGTCGTGGTCCAGGCGGGAGAGGACGATCTCGTCCCCCGGCCGCCAGGTCGCCCCGAGGATCCCGGCGAACCGGTAGACGAGGGTGGTGGTGTTGGCGCCCAGCACCACACCCTCCGGCCGGCCGCCGACCAGGTCCGCGACGGCGGCGCGGCAGGCGTCGACGATCGCGCCCGCGCGGTCGCTCGCCGGGAACGCGCCCCCGACATTGCCGAAGCCCGCGCGGTAGGCCGCCGCGATCGCCTCGATCACGGGCTCCGGGGTCTGCGTACCGGCCGCCCCGTCGAGGTAGGCGACGCCGTCGCGCAGCGCGGGGTACGCCGCGCGTACCGCCGCGACGTCGAAGTCCTCGCCCCCGACGGATCCGTGGTGTGTGCTCATGCCGCTCGATTCCCTCCGCCGCTCCGGATCCCGCTGCCCGGTCAAGCCCTACCCAGGGCGGCACGCGCTGTCACGCGTCGCGTTCCCCGTGCCGCACGGGTCCCGAATTGGGCCCAGGGGCCCACGACGGGGGCGGGATCCGGCCGTAGTCTGATGGATTGTCATGGAAGTGACAGGCGCAACTTGTTGGGGGACAAGGCATGTCTGCGTTCGGGGGAACACCTGTGTACGGGGGCGGCGGTCCGGCGCCGGGAGGCGACGGGCGGCCGGGGCGGCGGGGGCTGCCGCGGGAACTCGCGGTGGCGCGGGCCCTGATCCACGTGCTGTTCGGCGCCACGGTGCTCGGCGGGCTCGGCCTCTACGGCTCGGCGCTCGCCGCGGACGCGATGGGCGCCCAACTCCTCGGCGTCCTGCTCTACGGCGCCGCGCCCGGCGTGGTGGGCTGGGTGCTGTCGCGACGCACCTGGTCCGGCGGGACCGGAGTGTGGGCCGGCCTGGTCGCCGTACAGGTGTGGCTGATCCTCGGCGGACTGGGCAACGTCGCCGACGGGTCGGGACGCGGCTTCCTCCAGCTCTTCCTGCCGGTGCTGATCCTGCTGTTCCTGACCCGGCCGGAGAGCCGCGCGTGGTTCGGCTCGGCGGAGCGCGAGCGGGAGGAGAAGCCCGGCTTCTCCCTCTCGCACATGATCACCTGGCGGCGCGACCGGGGCCAGACTGCCATGGAGTACGCCGGTCTGATCACCGTTGTCGCGGCGGTCGTCCTGGCGCTCGCGCTGGGCGGCGTCGGCGGGCAGATCACGGACGGGCTGCGGTCGGCGATCTGCTCACTGACGGGGACGTCCTGCCCCGAGGGCGGGGACGGGGACGGGCACATCGCGTCCGGCGAGGACCGGGACACCGCCCCCGCGGACGATCCCCCCGCCGGCAGACCCCCCGCGCCTCAGGGAGACGGAGCCAGGGGGAGGGAGGGCTCCGGCTCCGGCGACACCTATCCCGTGAACAGCGTCGAACCGGAGGCCGAGTACGACGGGCCCGGGCTGGACACCGAAGGCACAGAGGACACCGAAGACACCGAGGGCTCCGACGGAACCGACGACCCCGGAGAAGGGGAAAAGGCCGGGGACACGGAGGACTGCGGCGGCTGGGGCTTCTTCGGCTGTGCCTGGGACCGCGGCACCCAGGTCGTCAAGGGCGTCTTCGTCGACGGCGTATGGGGCGACCTCACCGGCATCTTCGACCTCGTCGACCCCGAGACCTGGTCCGGCATGGCCGACTACGGCGGCCAGCTCGGCGACAAGTGGACGCAGGACTCCAAGGGCGCCACCGACAAGTGGAAGGACGGCGACTACCTCGGCGCCCTCGGCGACTGGGGCGAGGCGTCGGTCAAGACCGTGGTGAAGGTCGGCGACGACGTGTTCGTCGGCGACGAGGTACGCGACCGCTGGAACAACGGGGAGAAGACCCGGGCCGCCACCGATGTCGTCTGGAACGTCGGCTCCCTCTTCATCCCCGGCTACGACGTGGCCAAGGTCGTCGGCAAGGTGGGCAAACTCGGCAAACTGGGCAAGATCGCCGAGGAGGTCGCCCAGGCCGCCACGGACGCGGGTGACGCGGCGCGCCGGGCCCGCAAGGCCGCGGAGGCGGGTGATGTCGAAGGCGCACGCAAGGCGGCGAAGGAGGCCGACGAGGCGGCGGACCGGGCGGAGGAACAGGCCCGTAGAACCGGCTGCACCCTCGCCGCCGTCCTCCGGCCGCGCTACGGGGGCGGATACGGGAGCGGCGGCACCGGGGGCGTGTCCGGATCCGGCACGGGCGTGCTGGCCGCGGGCACCCCGGACCGGGTGATCCTCGCCGACCCCGGCTGCGACGAGGCGGCCAAGGCCAAGGCGGAAGAAGCGCGTAAGCAGGAGCGGGCCGCCTGGCTGGCGAAGAAGCGCGCCGAGGAGCCGGAACGCGCCGCCAAGGCACTCAAGGAGAAGAAGCCGTGGCCCGAACCCCAGCGCAACGACACCTCCGACCCGCGTAACTACAACCGCCCCGACTGGGCCGAGGACCTGAACGACCCGGAACTCGGCTCCGCCGACCTCGGCGACGGCTACTGGGCCGGCCGCGACCGCAATCCGCCGCCCAACTGGAAGAACGAGTCCTGGCTCCGCTACCAGGAGCAGATCACCGGCACGATACGCGGCAAGGAGTACATCGTCCCGAACCCCAAGGAGGGCAAGCCGGCGGTCGAGTACGACGGCTGGGACTCCGGCAGGCAGACGTTCCTGGAGGCCAAGAACGGCTACGACAGCTACCTGCTCAAGAACGACAGGGGCACGCTCTCCGATTCCGGCAAGAAGAAGTTCGTGGACGAGGCGGCGGCGCAGGTCGAGGCGTCCGGCGGCCGGGCCGTCGAATGGCACTTCTCGGACCCGGACGTGGCCAAGGCCGCCCGCAAGGCGTTCCGGGAGGCCGAGCTGCCCATCAGGGTCGTGCACACGAAGCAGAGGCCCAGCGACAGCACCAGGAAGCCGGAGGCGTTCGACTAGGGTCTGTCGGCGGTGGACGACGTACGGCGGACGACATCCGACGTGACGGACGACATCCGACGTGACGGACGGCAACCGACGTGACGGACGGCAACCGACGTGACGGACGTATGACGAGCGACGAGACGTACGACAACGGCCACGCGACGACGCGACGACGCGACGACGCGACGACGGAGAGCAGGACATGCGACGTTTGGTGCGAGGTTTCTGGGGGCGCCGGGAGGAGTCGGCCGAAGCGCTGGCCGCACGGTGGAAGCTGACCCTGGACCGGCTCGCCGGTCTGCTCCCGGCGGCCGGCGCCGGGCCCGGGGTGTGGCGCAACATCTCCGCCTCGGGGCCCGCCACCGGCCTGCGGCCGGACGCGGCGGCGCTCCTCGCCGCCCTGCGCGTGGCGCGGGAGGCGGACGGCTGGTCGGACCGTACCGGGTACGGGCTGCGCCTCGTGGCGGCCGGTGCGCCGGGGTGGAAGATCGAGGTGAGCGGCCGGGCGGGCGGAGCCCCGGAGAACCTGCTCCAGTCCATGGTGATCGGCGTCGACTCGCCGGACGGCGCCGAGATCCCCGACGCCGAACTCCTCGCCGCCGTCGCCGAGGTGTGGGAGCCCGACTTCGGCGGCGTCACCGACGACGACGTGCTCGACGTCCTGGAGGACGACGGCGGCTTCGTCGTCGGTGAGCCCGCCATCGGCTGGGTCGGCTATCTCTCCCCGGCACGCGCCGCCCTGGTCCCGGACGATATGGCGGAGGACCGGAAGGAGCTGGGCGTCGGAGGCGTACTCCTCGACATCACGTCGCGCGGTGACACCGAGGCCGTGCTCCGCGCGTATCTGCGGCTGAGGGACGCGGGTGCTCTCCAGCCGCTGCCCCGCCCCTTGGACCGGGCCACGCTGTGACCGCGCGCATCGGGGAGACGTTCGAGACCGCGCGCGCCGTCTCCGACGTCCTGGCGCTGCTCGCCGCGCCCGTGTCGGCGGACGGCCCGACGGCCGGTGAGGGGGACCCGGTCACGGGGGAGTGGCGTGTGACGCGGGGTGAGGGATTCCTGATCGCGCCGCTCTGGGAGAGCGACGGTCTCGTGGGTGTGTACGAGCGGGCGTGGACCGATGCGGAGCAGGCGGCCCAGGGCCATCTGGACTCCCTCGTAGCCGAGTTGACGAAACGGTGGGGCCCACACCGGCGGGTGGCCATGCATGTGCCGCTCTTCAGGAAACAGGCGGGCGAGCCCATGCCGCCGCTGTTCCAGGCACTGAGCGACGAGGACTGCTACGGCGATCTGTCGGTGTGGGGCCCGGTGGGCGAGAGCCCCCGCTGGGTCGGCGTCTCGGTCAACCAGTGCGACGGCGACGCTCCGATGATCGTCGTGGCCGTCGTCAGCGACCGGGCCGTCACCGAACTTCCGGAGCGGTAGAGCCTGTTGCCCGGGGTGGCCGTGGCATGCTCGGGTGAACCGACTGTAGGGGGAACGCTGTGGACGCCTTGACCGTCGCCAACGACGTGGTGCCGTACATCACTGCCGCCGTCGCCGCCTACGGGGGAGCCGTGGTCACCCGGACCAGCGATGTGGCCGCCGACGCGACGGTCTCGCTGGGCCGGCGCATCGTGCAGCGGCTGTGGAGCCGGGAGGAGAACCGGGACGGGCTGCGGCAGGCCATCGAGGAGGTCGCCGGGGATCCGGCGGACGACGACGCCCGGGCGGCGCTGCGCGTCCAGGTGCGCCGCATCCTGCGCGAGGACGCCGAACTGACCGCGGAACTGGCCCGGTTGCTGCCCACCCGCGCCTTCACCGCCTCCGGTGACGGCGCTGTCGCGGTGGAGACGAACCACGGCGTCATCAGCACCGGCGACGGCGCCACCGTCCAGCGGTGAGCGAGCGGCCCCGCGTCGAGGCCTCCGGTGAGCGGTCGGTGGCCGTCGGCACCAACAGCGGCATCGTCGCCACCGGCGACCACGCCACGATCGACGCCCGCACCGTCCACCTGCCGGCCGGCGCCGTCCGGCCGCCCGCCGAGGTGCCGGCGCCGCACGGGACCACCAACCTGCCCGCGCCCGCCAACCCCGACTTCGTCGACCGCGTGGAGCCGCTGGCCCGGCTGGAGGCCGCCCTGGACGAGGCCGCCCCGGGCGAGGCCGGTCCCGCGGTGCCGCCGGTCGTGCTCGGTCTGGGCGGCACGGGCAAGAGCGCCCTGGCCCTGCAGGCGGCCCACCGGCTGCGGCACCGGTTCAACCCGGTGTGGTGGCTCAGCGCGGACTCCGCCGCCGGCCTCACCTACGGGCTCGCCGACCTCGCCGTCCGACTCGCCCCCCACCAGCAACTGGCCGCCGCGACCAGCGCCGAGCGCGCCGAGTGGGCGCTGAGCTGGCTGGGGGCTCACGAGGGGTGGCTCCTCGTACTGGACGACGCGGCTTCCCCGCGGGATCTGGCCCCGGTGCTGGGCATGACCACGGGGCGCCACATCATCACCAGCCGACGGACCACCGGCTGGCGCCGGCTGGCCCGGCCGCTCCCGCTGGACACCTTGTCCCCCGACGCCGCGGTGGAGCTGCTGAGCCGCCTGATCGAGCCGGACGCCCCCGAGGGCCCGGAGACCCCCGGCGGCCCGGATGCCCTCGGCAACCCGGAGGCTCTCGGCAACCCGGAGGCTCTCGGCGACCCGGAGGCTCTCGCCCGCCTCGACTGCCTCGCCCGCCTCGCCGACGAGCTGGGGCAGCTGCCCCTGGCCCTGGAGCAGGCCGCCGCCTACATCGAGTCCACCGCCATCGGCCCGGCCGCCTACCTCGACCGCCTCCGCCGCTACCCGGGCCGCATGTTCGCCGCCGCCGCGGCGGGCGGCCAGGAGGCCGACGACCAGCGCACCGTCGCCCGGATCTGGCAGCTGTCCCTCCAGGCGATCACCGCCCGGCAGCCGCTGGCCCTGGAACTGCTGCGGCTGCTCGCCTGGTTCGCTCCCGTACCGCTGCCGCGTGACATCTTCGACGACCTGCTCGACGTCCTCCGCCAGGAACCCGACGGGGAGGCGGGGGACCTGCGGGACGACCTGCGGGCGGCCCCCGATGCGGGCCCCGATGCGGAGCCGTTCGCCGTCGACGAGGCGCTGGCCCTCCTCCACGGATACAGCATGATCACGCTGACCCGGGGGACCGTGACCGTCCACCGCCTGGTCCAGGCCGTGGCACGTACCCCCGACCCCGCCGACCCCCATCGCACCGTCCGGGCCATCACCACCGCCCGCGAACGCGCCGCCCTGCTGCTGGAGCGCGTACTGCCGGCGGACCCGCTGTTCGACGTCTCCGGGTGGCCCCGGTGGCGCGCGCTCCTGCCGCATCTGCTGGCCCTGACCGACCGGACTCCGGCGGCAGAGGAGAGTCCGCGCACCGCCGGCCTGCTCGTGGCCGCCTCCGGATACCTCCAGGGCGACGGTCATACCGCCACGGCCATAGCCTGCGCCCGGCGCGCGGTGGACATCCGCACCCGGCTCCAGGGCTCCGACCACCCGGCCACGCTCGCCTCCCGCAGTTTCCTCGCCAGCGCCCACCGGGCCGCCGGTGACCTGGAGACGGCGGCCCCGCTGCACCGGCGGAACCTGGCGGACCACGAGCGTGTCCACGGCCCCGACCACCCCGACACCCTCGTCGCCCGGGCCAACCTCGCCTACCTCCATGCCCTGCGGGGCGAGCCGGCCCGGGCGCGGGACCTGCACCGGCGGAACCTGACGGACCTGCGGCGCCTCCACGGCCCCGACCACCCGCACACCCTCAACGCCCTGGCCAACCTGGCCAGTTCCTACCGCGACACGGGCGACCTGGAGACGGCCGTCGGCCTCCACCGCCAGGTCGTCGCCGACTACGAACGGGTCCACGGGCCGGACCACTCCGAGACCGTCACGGCCCGCAGCAACCTCGCCTACGCCCTCCGGCTCGCCGGCGACACCGACGCGGCCACCGCCCTCTTCGAGCGGGTGCTGGCCGACCGCGAACGCCTCTACGGCCCCGGCCACCCCCTCACCGAACTCGCCCGCGGCTTCCTCGATCCCCAGCCCTGATTTCCGACGGGTGTTGAACGGGCCCCGCCCGCCGTACGTATGGGAGGAGGGCCCTCTGATGCCCGGGGCTCCGTCGCTGACGACGTCGTACCGGTACGACACTGGGGGCCACGGATGCCACGGACGCCACAGAGGCCACGGACGCAACGGACGCCACGGACGAAGCACGCGCGACGCACGCTCCGGCGGGTGACGCGACTCGCCGCTGTCGGCGGACTGCTCTGCGGCGGTCTGCTGGTCTCGAACGCGGTGGCCGGCGAACCGGCCGGGCGCGGTACGGGGCCCGGTGGCACGTCGTCCGTCGCCGAGGTCGGGACGGGGCTGGTGACGAAGCTCGGCACCGCCCGTACCGCCGGTACCTGGATCGCCGCGGACGGGCGGCCGGTGGTCGCCGTGACGGACGAGGACGCGGCGGCCGAGGTACGGCGCGAGGGGGCGCGGGCCGAGGTCATGCGCTACAGCATGCGCGACCTCACCACCGCCACCGAGGCGCTGAGCGCGGCGCCCCGGGTCCCGGGGACCGCGTGGGCCGTGGACTACGCGGCCAACCGGGTCGTGGTGCAGGCCGACCGGACCGTGTCCGCCGACGACTGGTCCCGGCTGACCGATGTCGCGGACGGGATCGGGGACTCCGTGGAGATGGAGCGGACCACGGGCGAGTTCCGTACGAAGGTGAACGGCGCCGCCCCGATCTTCACCAACAGCGACCGCTGTTCCGCCGGCTTCAACGTCACGGACGGCCAGGACAACTTCATTCTGACGGCCGGGCACTGCGGCCCCACGGGCACCACCTGGTTCCAGGACACGGCGGGCGGCACGCTGGTCGGCTCCACGGTCGCCACGACGTTCCCCGAGAGCGACTTCTCCCTCGTGCAGTACGAGAACCCGGCGTCCTTCGACGGCACGAGCACCGTCGACATCGGTGACGGCCGGGGCGTCCAGATCATCGGCGCGGCCGACCCGGTCGTCGGCCAGCAGGTGTTCCGCAGCGGCAGCACCACGGGGCTGCGCTCCGGGCAGGTGACGGCGCTGAACGTGACGGTGAACTACCGCGAGGGCACGGTCAGCGGTCTGATCCAGACCACGGTCTGCGCCGAGCCCGGCGACAGCGGCGGCCCGCTCCTCGCGCAGGGGCTGGCGCTCGGGGTGACGTCGGGCGGCAACGGGGACTGCACCGTCGGCGGTACGACGTTCTTCCAGCCGGTGTCGACGGCGATGGCGGCCCTCGGGGTGCGGCTCGCGGGCGTCGCGGTCGGCGACGGCAACGAGACGGCGACCGGGAGCAGCGACGGGACGGTGGACTCGGCCGTCCCCGCGCCGACGGGCACGGGCGCCGGCGGGGGCGTACCGGCGGGCAACGGGACCGGCACCGGGGCGGGCGTCGGCGTGGGCATCGGGGTCGGCACCGGCACGGGCGGCGTCAGCTCGATCGTGGACTACCGGACCCTGGTGCCGGGGCTGTTCATCATCGCCGTGAGTCTGCTGGGGCTGACGATGGCTCAGCGGATGTGGTCGGAGAAGGCCAGTTACCGCAGCCAGTACTCGCAGAGCTGGAGCTGACCGGGCCCGGACCCTGTCCGCGCAGTGGCCCCGTGACAGCCCCGTGACAGCCCTGCGGTAGGCCCGTAACGGCATCCCGGCGGTCGGCAGCGGTGTCGCGAATACCGCCTCCATGCCGTCATTTGGCCTGTCCTGCGCGGAAATTCGACCCAAAGTGAATCATGTCCCAATGGGACATTTGGGGTGTACGATCGGGCGCATGAAGGTGACGAGGTGATGAGGTGACGACGGGGCCGGGGACCGCCCCGTCCGGACCGGCGCGGCCCGCTGCCACTGCCGTCGTCGAGGACGGCCGGCAGCGCAAGGCGCGGCGCACCCGCGAGGCGCTGGGCATCGCCGCGGCCGATCTCATCCTGGAGCGGGGCCTGGCGTGCGTCACGGTCGAGGCCATCGCCGAGCGTGCCGATGTCACCCGGCGTACGTTCAGCCGCCACTTCAGCGGCAAGGAGGACGCCGCCGTCGAGTCGACCCGTGTCGACGGCGAGCGCATCAACGACGCGCTGCGGGCCCGTCCGGCGGGCGAACCGCCCCTGGTGGCCTACCGGATGGCCGTCCGTGAGTGGCTGTTCGACGAGACGCGCCCGGGGTTGCACCGCCGTCCGCGCGGCCGGGCGCTGTTCGCTCTGATCGACCGTGAGCCCGTGCTGTTCGCGGCGTTCGAGCGGGTACGGCTGGAGGCGCAGGAGGAGTCCGTACGGATCGTCGCGGCCCGGCTCGGCGCGGACGCCGACCGGGACCCCCGCCCCGGGGTGGTCGTCGCCGCCGGCACCGGGGTGCTGATCGCCGCGCTGAGACTGTGGGCGCGCGGGGCGGACGACGACCCGGAGAGTCTGCCCGCGGTGGTCGAGCGCGCGTACGACGCGCTGGGCAGGGAGGCCGCGGCGAGGAAGGGGCAACCTCTGGGGCAACCCCTGGGGGAATCCCCTTACCCGGAGACCAAAAATCGTTTCTCCTTGCTTTGACGACTGCCCCCGGAACATCAGATTCCCCTCAACAAGGAATCTTCATGCCCCCACCAGAACTTCCTATTTGAGCGGAAGTGCGATCGGTGCTTTAGTTGCGGTGTCGAGATTGATCGGCCATGGGCAATCCGCAAACGGGGGTAAGAAAACATGGCGGCAACACCCGTAACAAACATATTCGAAAGTTCCGGTCCGCGACTGGATCCGGCCGTCCGGCTGGACGCCGGGCCGGCGGACATCGCCGAGCTGAAGCGGCTGCTGCGGCGCGGCGCCCGCGTCGCGCACGAGCAGTTCGACGAGGACACGCATCTGGACGAGGTCATCCCGAAGCCGTGGGGGTACGAGTACCGCGCCTTCGTGGACGAGTTCTTCGACTTCTGGGCGCTGCACATCGACGCCCCGCACAGCACTTCGGTGCATGTGCACCCGCGCAAGCTGACGTATCTGCTCTGTCTGGGGGGACAGGGCGTCACGACGGGCCTGGGCGGCGTCTCGATCCCGATCCGGCAGGGCAGCGTCGTACGGATCGCGCCCGGCGCGTTCCACGGCACGCGGAACGCGGGGGACGAACCGCTGGAGCTGATCGAGGTCGAGTCCCCGAGGAACAAGTTCGATCTGATGCGGCTCAAGGACGACTACAACCGGGCGGGAACGGCGTACGAATCGACCTCGCTCGAAACCCCGCGTCACCCGATGCGGAAAGTGGTCGCGTTTCCGAACACGCGGATGCGGACGCGGACACCCGACGGGCGTTTCCGGTTCGAACTCCGCACGGGAATGGACGTGTTCTACCGGCGGCGCGCCGAGGACCTCTTCCACATTCCGCTCTGCGTCTCCGGTGCGGTCTACTCCGATGTGGAGATCCTTACGGGCCGGCCGGAGGACACCCGGCGCGTGGAGGCCGACAAGCAGTATCTCTGCGTCAGCCGCGCCTGAAGGGCGGAATCCCGACAGGGAAAACGCAGAGGGAAAGCAAAAAGGGAAAGCAAAAAGGGAAAGCAAGAGCACGACGGAAAAGTACGACAGAAAGATCCGGGGGGATCGTCATGTCTCACACTGCTGTCATCATCACCGGCCAGGGATTCCAGGACCACGACGTCGTCTTCACCTACTACCGCCTGCTGGAGGAGGGCTGGCAGGTCGACATCGCCACGAAGAACGGCGACCCGACCACCGGCAAGTACGGTGTCCCGCTGCCCATGGACAAGACGGCGCGCCCGCTCATCGCGTACGAGGACCTCGCCGTCGACCTGTACGACACCGTGATCCTCACCGGCGGCCACGAGGCGCCGGACCGGGTGCGGCAGGACCGCGACGTGCTGGACTTCGTCGCGGGGATGAACGAGGCCGGCAAGGTCGTCGCCGGGCTCTGCCACGGGCCGTGGATCATGGTGAGCGCCGGGGTGCTGCGGGGGCGGCGGGCCTGTGCGTACATCGGGCTGCGCGACGACGTGATCAACGCGGGTGCGGAGGTCGTCGACAGCGACGTCATCGTGGACGGCAACATCATCACCTGCTCGTACTACGGCTACATGGGCGCGTTCATGCGCGCCGTGTTCCAGACGACGGAGAAGCTCGCGGCGGAGAGCGCCGCGTGATGGGCCGTCACGCACAGGCACGGGTGCAGGCGCAATCGGGGGAGCAGCGCCCGGAGGTGGGGCGCGAGCAGGGGCGGGGGCTGCTCGCGCTCGACTTCGACGGGGTCGTCTGCGACGCCTTCGAGGAGTGCGCCCTGATCACCTGGCTCGGGGAGCACGAGCACGACCGGGCGCTCCCCGGGCCGGGCCAACTGGACCGGGTGCCGGCGGAGTTCACCACCCGGTTCCGGACGGTACGGGACTACGCACGGGTGCTGGACCACTTCGTGGTGGCCCACCTCCCGGAGGCCGACGGGATAGGGTCCCAGGCCGAGTTCGACCGGCTGTACGCGTCACTGCCCGACGCGCGCGTCCAGCGGTTCGTGGCGGGCGCCTCCGATGCCCGGGACTGGTTCCGCGAGTCGGAGACGGAGTTCTGGCTCGGGCTGCACACGCTCTACCCCGGCGTTCCCGAACTGCTGCGGCGGGCCAATGTGCCCGTGGTGATCGTGACGGCGAAGGACGAGCCCTCGGTACGCGCCATCCTGGGCCGGCACGGCCTGGAGTCGGTGATCGCCGGGGTCTACGGGGAGTGCGCCGCCAAACCGGAGGCCGTCCGGGAGGCGTGCGCGCGACGGGGTGTGCCGCTGGAAGCCGCGACGTTCGTGGACGACAACCTGACCAATGTGCGCAGGGTGTCGGCGACGGGCGCCCGGGCGTGGTGGGCGCAGTGGGGCTACCAGACCCCCGAACACCGCGCGGAAGCGGCCCAGTTCGGGATCACGGGGCTCGAACTGACCGGCCTGGCCGGTCTGCCGCTGACCATCTGACCCACCCCCGGGGAGGGCGTCCGGTGCGCTCCACGCGCCACCGGGCGCCCTTTCCCGTCTCCGATCCTTCCCGTCTCCGATCACTCTCCAGGGGTTTTCATGACCACTGCCGCCACGGGGGCCGCGCGGCGCGGCGCCCCTCGACCACGACGATCACCGGCCGCTTCCCTCCCCTTCGCGGTGCAGCTCGCGCTGCTGGTGGCCATGGCCTTCGCCATCCCGGCGCAGCTCTATCTCGCGATACCGGTGGCCGACCGCATCCGGACCGCCTACGGGGTGGACGCGGCGTCCGCCGCCTGGACCGGGGCCGGGTTCTCCTTGGCGTACGCCCTCGGCTTCCTGGTCTTCGGGCCGCTCTCCGACCGCGTCGGCCGCCGCCCCGTCCTCGCGGGCGGCGCCCTGGCGACGGCCGTGACCACCGCGCTGACCGCCGCCGCGCCGGGGCTCGGCTGGTTTCTCGCCGGGCGGGCGCTCCAGGGGTTCACGGCGGCGACGTTCGCGCCCGTCGCGCTCGCCTACGTGACCGAGCGCGCGCCCGCCGCCCGGCGTCCGGTCGCGCTCTCGCTGCTCACCACCGGGCTGCTGGGGGCGGGGATCGCGGGGCAGGTCTTCGGCGAGCTGGTGACGGAACACGCGGACTGGCGCGCCGCGTTCTGGCCCGCTGCCCTCGTGTACGCGGCGGCGGCCGTGGCCTTCTGGCGCATCCTGGCCCCCGACCCCGACCCCGACCCCGACTCGGATTCCGGCCCCGACCCCGGCTCCGGCTCGGGCTCCGGCCCCTCCGCCCGTGCCGTGGCCGGCACGGCGCTCGCGCTGCTCCGTACCCGTGGTCCGGCGGCCGTGTTCGCCGCCGCGCTGCCCGTGTTCGGCAGCTTCGTCGCCTTCTACGCCGTTCTGGAGCGGGAGCTGCGCCTGACGTACGGGTTCGACTCCAACGGGCTGCTGCTCGCCCAGGCCGCCGGGGCGCTGGGACTGCTGGTGGGGCCGCTGGTGAACCGGTGCTTCGGCGCCGCCGGGCCCCGGGCGCTCGCGCTCGCCGGGTATCTGACGGCGGCGGCGGGGCTGCTGCTGGCGCTGCTCGCCGGGATCGCCGCGGTACCGGGCGCGATGATCGGCGCGGGGGCGCTCTTCGTCGCGGGTACGGGGCTGATCGTGCCGGGGATCGTCGGCCTGCTCCACCACCTCGCCCCGCACGCACGGGGAACGGCGGGCGCGGTCAACACGTTCGCCCTGTTCGCCGGCGCGTCGGCCGGGCAGCTCGCCGCGGCGCACCTCGGCCCCCGGCCCATGCTCGCCGTGCTCGTGGCCGCCACCCTGCTCGCCTGCCTGACGGTGGCCGCCGGCACCCGCCCGCGCACCCCTCCCTCCCCTCCCGACTCCCGCCCCGACTCTCCCCTTGACTCCCACCCGACCAGGAGCCTGCCATGACCGTGACCGCTCCCCGGCGCGTGCTGTCCGTGCTGACCAGCCATGGTGCGCTCGGCGACACGGGCGAGCCCACCGGCTTCCATCTCGGCGAGACCGTCATCCCCTGGCAGCGGCTGCGCGCCGAGGGCTACGCGGTGGACTTCGTCTCCGTACGTGGCGGCCGGCCGCCCGTCATCGGGTACGACCGGGACGACCCGGCCCAGCGGGCGTTCCTGGCCGATCCGGCGGGCGGCGGCCGGCTCGCCTGTACACCGCGACCCGAGGAGGTGGATCCGGGGCGGTACGCGGGGGTGCTCTTCGTCGGCGGCCACGGCACCATGTGGGACTTCCGGGGGCACCCGGTCCTGGAGGAGATCGCGCGGCGGGTGTACGAGTCGGGCGGCGTGGTCGGCGCGATCTGCCACGGCCCGGCGGCGCTCGTCGACCTGACCCTCTCGGACGGTACGCACCTGGTGGACGGCCGCGAGGTGACCGCGTTCTCCCACGTGTCGGAGACCGCGCGCGGGCTGGCGGACGTCGTACCGTTCTCGCTCCAGACGGCGCTGGAGCAGCGTGGCGCGGTCTTCTCGGCGGCCCCCGACCGGGCGCCGCACGTGGTGGTGAGCGGCCGGCTCGTCACCGCGCAGAACCCGCAGTCGGCGGCCGGGCTCGCGGAGCGGATGGCCGAACTGCTGCGTCTGCGCACGGGGTTGTCCCGTGGTTGATCCGAAGTGTCCGCGCCCTTCCGGCGCAGTTCGGAGCCTGATGATCAGAGCATGATGAGCAGACGCGTGTTCGGCTTGAGCTTCCTGTTCACCGAACGGCTCTGCACGTACACCTCCAGCTTGGGGTTGCGCCCCGCCTTCACGGAGACGGTCCCCTGGATGCCCGTGCCGAAGAGAAGGCTGCGCGCCGCGTCGCCCGTGTAGGCGCGGTCGGTGTCCTTCTCGACCACGATGACTTCCTTGTCGGGCTGAACCTGCACCCGGCTGCCCAACTGGTAGTAGCACGAGCCGCGTTCGTACGTCACGCCCGGATGCGAGTCGACGAAGGACCGGATCTCGATCTCGGTGTCGACCTTCAGGAGCCGGTACTTGTCGGCCGCCACCGGTTCGAGGTTCGCCCGTACGTCGTCGACCGATATGTCCTGGCCGACCGCGAACAGGTTCTTCGTGCCGCGCACGCCCTGCTCACGGCCCCGGAGGAAGCTGGTGGCGGCGGCACGCACGGTGCCGATCGCCTCCTCGACACCCTCCTGGGAGTCCGCGTCCCAGATGGCGATGTTGCCCGCCGGGAAGCCGTAGTTCTGGGCGGTGCGCTTCGCCAGGGAGTTCGGGACGAGGATCGCGGACGTCCAGTGGCCCGGGAGCGCCCCCATCTTCGCGGCGATCTTGTCCAGCCAGGGTCCGAGGATGGTCATGTCGCCGTCGTGCCGCCGGTCCCCGCCGGAGGCGTTCTCCTCCCCGTCCGTCACCACGATCTGGAGGAAGCTGTGCTCGCCGTACTCCTCCCAGATGTGGCCCAGGTCGTCCAGGGATTTCAGCGAGGCCTCGATGAGTGCGGTGGCGCCGTTGTTGACCTTGTACAGGCCCCGCATGGAGGGCAGGTGTTTCACATCCATGTCCCAGACCAGGTTCTCCACCCTGTGGTCGAAGGAGTAGAGGCTGATGCGGGTCTCGTGGCCGAGGCTGTCCGATTCGGCTTTCAGGCCCGCCACGAATTCGTCCACGACCCGTATCAGCTGACCCTGGTGCTGATGCATGGAACCTGAACTGTCCACTACCAGCGCGACGTGATTCACCTTGTGCTGGATCTTGTTGGCGGACATGCGTGTGCTCCTTCTCCGAGGCTCCCCGAGCGATGTCTCCACACTATGGGGAGGCACTGACAACGGAGCCTGACGGAGGATCACCCGCCGGTCACAGGCCCGCCCCCGCCGGTCACAGGACCTCCTCCGCCGGTCACAGGCCCACACCCGCCCGTCCCGGACCCATCCGCCCGCCCGTCCCGGACCCAGGAGGGTCCGGGACGGGCCGCGCCCCCGGGCGGCGCGTACGGGTCCGCATCACCCGGCGGAGCTGCCGCTCACGGCTGGGGCGGCGCCGACGCCACCGGGTGGAGTTCGACCGGCTCGTTGGACGGCTTCCCGTCCGGGCCCGGTGTCGCGGAGACCTGCGCGGCGAACTCGACCGCCCGCGCCTCGTCCTTCACGTCGATCACCCAGTAGCCGGCCAGGATCTTCTCGGCCCGGAAGTGCGGTCCGTCCGTCACCTCCGGGCCGCCGCCGTCCCGCGCGCTCACGGACTTGACCGGGCCCGGTCCGCCGAGCCCCTCCGCCTGCACCAGCTCACCGTTCTTCACCAGCTCGTCGTTGAGCCTGCCCATGTGCTCGACCATCGCGCCCAGGGCCTCCGGCGTGTAGGCGCCCATGTCGGCGTCCCAGGTCTCGCGGTTCCCGAAGAGCTGCACCATGTACTTCATGTCGTGACTCCCTTGTCCGGTCCGGGGGTTCGGCCCCGGCTTCTCCGGCCGGGGCTTGTGCATGGTTGACCGTCCGCGGCCCCGGAACTCATCGCACTTCGAGCGGGGAACGGGGAGATCTTTTCGGCCCACCGAAAGAGGAATTCCTCCGTCCGGGGATCATGCGGTCATTTCGTGCGTATTCCCGGCCGTCCCCGAACGTGGCGAACCGGCGTATTTCCCGGTGTGCCCGATCAGCCAGTTCAGGGGAAGTTCCCTGCCGAGAGCGAGCCGCATGCCGAGGGCCGTCGCCTCCGCCGCCGACGCAGGGTTCTGCCCCGTGACCAGGTTTCCGTCGCGTACGACATGGGGCGCGAAAGGCTCGCCCGCCTCGTACCGCGCCCCACGCTCGCGCAGGGCCTCGTCGAGGAAGAACGGCACGGTGGCGGCCAGCCCCGCCGCCTCCTCCTCGGCCCGGGAGAAGCCGGTGACCCGGCGCCCCGCGACCAGCGGCGCCCCGCCGGGCGACCGGGCCGGCAGCAGTGCCGCCACGCCGTGGCAGACCGCGACCACCACGCCGCCCCCGGCGTGGAAGCGAGTGAGGAAGCCGGCCAGCCGCGGATCCTCGGGGAGGTCGAGCATCGCGCCGTGGCCGCCCGCGATCAGCACGATGCCGAAGTCGGCCGGGGTGTAGCGGTCGGCCGTCGTGGTCGCGGCGAGGCGCTCGCGTACGGTGCCGTCGTCGAGGAAGAGGCGTTGCGGCAGGTCGGAGCGGTCGACGCCGCCGATCCGCGGGGTGCCCTCGCGGGTGCCCGCGAAGGCGAAGTCCCAGCCGGCGCTCGTCAGGGCGCGCCACGGGTAGGCGGCCTCGGGCAGCCAGAAGCCGGCCCGCCGGCCGCCGGGCAGCCGCGCGACGCTGCTCACCACGATCAGCCCGCGCCGCGCCGGGCCCCCGGCCGGTCCCCCGTGAGGCCCGCTCTCCCCGCCCGCCCCCCTCTCCCCGCTTGCCCGGTCCTCCGCGCCCGCCCAGCTTCCCGCGCCCGCCCAGCTCTCCGCGCTCGCCCCGCTCTCTCCGGGCTCTTTCATATCCATTCCATTCTCCGAAGGGGGCTCACCGTAACGAATTGCCTCCATGAATTTCTCTATGGGGGCGATCGGGCAGATTATTTGGCGGCCGGGATTGTGGGTGCCTACATTCGGTGAACCGGAATCGCACCACGGAAATTGGAGAACCGTAATGCCCAAGAAGGTTCTGTTCGCGCTCACGAGCCATGGCACCCTCGGCGACACCGGCCGGTCCACCGGCTTCTACGTCCCCGAGGTGGCCCACCCCGCCGCCGTGTTCCGCGCGGCGGGCTACGAGATCGCGTACGTCTCCGTGCAGGGCGGCGAGCCGCCGCGCGACGGGTACAACGCGGAGGACCAGGTGCAGGCCGACTTCCTCGCCGACCCCGACACCGTCGCCGCGCTCTCCCGCACGGCGGCGCCCGGCGAGCTGTCCGCCGCCGACTACGACGTCGTCTTCTACGCGGGCGGCCACGGCGCGATGTGGGACCTGCCCGGCGCCACGGAGCTGGCCGATCTGGCCGCCGGGGTGTACGAGCGGGGCGGTGTCGTCGCCGCCGTCTGCCACGGCCCGGCCGGGCTGGTCAACATCCGGCTCGGGGACGGCTCGTACCTGGTGGAGGGCAAGCAGGTCTCGACGTTCACCAACGAGGAGGAGCAGGCGGTCGGGCTGACCGAGGTCGTGCCGTTCCTGCTGGAGAGCAGGCTCGCGGAGCGCGGCGCGAAGATCACCAAGGCCGGGAACTTCGCCGAGCACGCCGTCGCCGACCAGCGGCTCGTCACCGGCCAGAACCCGGCCTCGGCGCTGCGGGTCGCGGAGCTGGTCGTCGAACAGCTGGAGGCCGCCCCGGCCGCCTGACCCGCCGCCCCGCCGCCTGACCGGGGCGTGAAGACCCGGAAGTGCGGAATCCCGGAGGCGTGGACACGCGCTCCCTCATGCATGTGGCCGCTTCTCGTGCTCTCGGGCAGGAGAAGCGGCCATACGTACGTATTCGCCGCGCCCTTACGGGTGTTTTCCACCGGCCCGACCGCGCGGCCACGGCATTTCGCGCAGCATGGGCCGAGGGCCTGACCCGTAAGCCGGCAGACCCCCGGACACCCGGACACCCGGCCTCCCCCGTACGCCCCGCCGAGTGCCGTGAACCCGACGCCCGACGACCGACGACCGACGAGCACCACCACCCCGCCGGGCACCGCGCGGGGCGAACGAACGCACAGGGGGACGGCCTTGACCATGGCGGTACAACTGAGCTGGCTGCGGACGTTCGTGACCGTCTACCGCCTCGGCTCCTTCACCAAGGCGGCCCAGCGGCTCGAACTGTCCCAGCCCACCGTCACCCACCAGATCCGCAACCTCGAACGGGAGCTGGGCAAGTCGCTCTTCGAGCGCATCCCCCAGGGCGCCCTCCCCACGCCCGCCGCCGAGACCCTGCTGCGTGAGGTGCAGGGCCCGGTCGACGCCCTCGGCACGGTGGTGGAGCGGCACTTCGGCGGCGCCCCCGACGGCCATCCGCTCTACGTCGGCGGGCCGGTGGAGCTGATCACCTCGCGCGTGCTGCCCGCCGTCAGCGACCTCGTCGCCGACGGACTGCGCCTCACCTTCGGCTTCGGCCTCGCGGACGATCTGCTCGGCCGGCTGATCAGCGGGGACTTCGACCTCGTTCTGTCGACCGTACGGCCACGGCTGCGCGGCATCACCGCCACGACCCTGGTCGACGAGGAGTTCGCGCTCCTCGCCTCCCCGGAGCTGGCCAAGGACATCCCCACCGACCGGCTCACCGAGAAGGACGGCCCGTCCGTCCTCGCCAAGTACCCGCTGATCGCGTACGCCGAGTCCCTGCCGATCATCCGCCGCTACTGGCTCACGGTCTTCGGGCTGCGGCCGACCGCCGCGCCCTCCCTCGTCGTGCCGGACCTGCGCGGGGCGCTCGCCGCCGTCAAGTCCTCGGCGGGCATCTCCGTGCTCCCCACCTATCTGGCGGCCGAGGAACTGGTGCGCGGCGAGGTCGTCAAGCTGCTGGACCCCGAACTCCCGCCCATCAACACCTTCTACCTCGCCACGCGCGACGGGGATCTGGGCCGTTCGGACCTCTCCCTGCTCCACGGCCAGCTCCTGATGAAGGCCCGGCTCTGGATGTAGGCGCCGGATGCAGCCGCCGGATGTAGTCGAACGTGACACACACCCCCTGCTACCCTTCGCTGCCAATCGATCACATTGCGTCGCATCACGCCATCGAACACGTCATCAAAGGGGTGTCTGTGAAGGTCGCCTGCGTCGGCGGCGGGCCCGCCGGACTGTACTTCTCGATTCTGATGAAGCGGCAGGATCCGTCCCACGAGATCACCGTCTACGAACGGAATCCGGCCGGTTCGACCTACGGCTGGGGGGTGACCTACTGGGGCGGCCTCATCGAGAAGCTGCGCGCCCACGACCCCGAGTCCGCCCGTACCATCGGCGAGCGCTCGGTCCGCTGGAGCGACGGGGTCGCGCACGTGGGCGACCTGACCACCGTCCACCACGGCGACGAGGGCTTCGGCATCGGCCGCCGTGAACTGCTCGACATCCTCGCCGACCGGGCCAGGGAGCTGGGCGTACGCGTCGAGTACGAGCACGAGGTCACCGTCGGGCCGGACGAGGGGGAGCTGGCCGGCGCCGACCTCGTCGTGGCCTGCGACGGCGTCAACAGCGCCCTGCGCGAGCGTGCCGCCGGCCACTTCGGTACGGAGGTCACGGCGGGCCGGAACAAGTACGTCTGGCTCGGCACCACCAAGGTCTTCCACGCCTTCACCTTCGCCTTCCGGGAGACCGAGCACGGCTGGATCTGGTGTTACGGCTACGGGTTCAGCGACCGCCACAGCACCTGCATCGTCGAGTGCTCCGAGGAGACCTGGACGGGCCTCGGCCTCCACGAGACGAACGAGGCCGACAGCCTCGCCCTCCTGGAGAAGCTCTTCGCCGTGCCGCTGGACGGGCACGCGCTCATCGGCCGGGCGAACTCGGACGGCGCCGCCGCCCAGTGGCTCACCTTCCGCACCCTCACCCACCGCACCTGGTCGCACGACCGCCTCGTCCTGCTCGGCGACGCCGCGCACACCACGCACTACTCCATCGGCGCGGGCACCACCCTCGCCCTGGAGGACGCCATCGCCCTCGCGGGCGCGCTGCGCGAGCACGCCGAGCCGGCCGCCGCCCTCGCCCACTACGAGCGCGAGCGCCGCTCGGCGCTGCTCCCCGTCCAGAGCGCGGCCCGCTACAGCGCGCGCTGGTACGAGAACCTGACGCGCTACATCCATCTCCCGCCCGCGCACATGTTCGCGCTCCTCGGCCAGCGGCACTCCCCGCTGCTGCCGTACGTCCCGCCCGCGCTCTACTACCGGCTCGACCGCGCGGTGAGCCGGTCGGCGGCGTTCCGCGGCCTCAAGCGCCGGCTGGGCCCGAGGCTCGCCCGGACGCTCGCCCGCGCACGGCGGGCCGGCCGGCGGGACGGCCCGAAGAGTTAGTGCCGTAGCAGGCAACGTTCGTCCTGTTGCGCCGGACGTCCCGATTCATCACAGCGCGACGCTAGCGCCGGGGGACCACACCGAGTTCGATCATGCTGGTGGCGGTGTCGAGGACGGAATCGGACGGTGGCCGGGAGGTCCAGCCCAGCTCCTTCTCCGCCTTGGCCGCGCTGCTCCGGTCCTGACGCCCCCAGAACCCGAGCGCCAGACGGCCGCTCGGGTCGAAGCGGGCCATGACCCACAGCATCCAGTACGGCATCGCGCCCGTCCCGATCCGGTAGCCGTGCGACCGGTACCGACCGGCCAGCACCGACGCCATCTCGCGAGCCCACATGAACCGGCCGGCGGCGATGTACCGGTTCCCGGCCGCCGAAGGCGTCTCCATGGCGAGCCGGTGCAGGCGAGCCAGGTCGCGGACGTCCACGACGTTCCAGCCGATCTTCGGGACGACCGGCAGCGTGCCCCGCATGATCCGCCGGATCAGCTCCAGCGACGTGTTGACGTCGGCGTTCAGCATCGGGCCGAGGATGGTGCACGGATTGAGTACGACCAGCTCCATTCCGGATTCGCGGGCGAAGTCCCAAGCCGCCATCTCGGCCAGCGTCTTGCTTTTCGCGTACGGGCCCGCCTTGCTCGGGTCGCTCCAGTCGGCCTCGGTGAACACCCGGTCGTCGTCGTGCCCGTAGTGCACGGCGGCCTCCGAAGAGGTCAGCACCACGCGGCGGACGGTGTCACTGGACTCGGCGGCCCGCAGTACCCGCAGCGTGCCCTCGACAGCGGGGCGGATCACCTCCTCCTCGTCGCGCGGGATGTTGCTGGGGAACGGCGACGCCACGTGCCAGACGTAGGCGCACCCGTCGACCGCCTCGGTCCAGCCGGCGTCGCCGGTCAGGTCGGCCTCGACGAACTCCAGCTCGCCGCCCGTACGTTCGGCCAGTGCGCGCAGGTGGGTGACGTCGGCGGTGCGCAGGTCGCGCACCGTGCCGCGCACGGAATAGCCCTGAGCCAGAAGCTCGGCGACGCAGTGTCCGGCGAGGTATCCGGTGGCCCCGGTGACCAGAACTTTCATGAGCGTCTCCACCAATCTAAACGATGTTCAGAATGTAAGCAGTGTATAGATTGGTGGGCCCTAGACTCAAGGCATGCCCTCCGGTGAAACCAAGTCCGCCTACCATCACGGCGCTCTACGCGAGAAATTGATGACCGCCTGCCTCGCGCTGATCGAGGCCGAGGGCATCGGCGCGGTCAGCCTCCGGCGGGTCGCACGGGAGGCCGGGGTGAGCCCGGGGGCGCCGTACCACCACTTCCCCGACCGCGCCACGCTGCTCCATGCCATCACCGCCCAGGGCTTCGAACTCCTGGTCACCGAGCTACGGGCGGCCCACGACGGCGCCGCTGCACCGGTCGAAGCGCTGGGAGCGATGATCGAGGCGTACGTGCACTTCGCCCGCGAGCACACCGGGTACGCCCGGCTGATGTACCGGCCGGAGCTGTCCCGGACAGCCAAGGACCCGGCGGCCGAGGCCTTCGCGCAGGAGGGATTGCGGCTGGCCGCCGACACCGTGCTGGCCGCCCAGCGCGCGGGCACCGCCCCGCCGGGCGACCCGGCTCCGCTGGTCACCATGGTCTGGTCACTGGGCGCCGGTCTGGCCATGCTGGCCATCGACGGCCCGATGGACGACATGTCAGCCGCGCGCGGCTCCAGCACCACCGAGCTGACAGCCCAGGTCGCGGCACTCTTCCGGCAGATGCTGCAAGACGCCCCGAAAGGCGTCTGAACGCGGTTTCGGGCGACGTCGGCCCTGTCGGCGACGGCGCGTCACATCACCACAGGGCAACCGTCTCCTGCTACGGCATCAGTCCGGGGAGGTAGCCCGTGGAGGCAGCCCGGGCGGGCTCGGTTCAGCCCAGTTCGATGCTGGTGACGGCGTACATTCCCGCCAGGTCCACGTCGGGGGTGGGGCCCGTGTACATGCGGGCGGCCTCGAACGACGGGGTCAGCCCGAACCGCTCCATCAGCCGTACGGACTGCTGGTTGACGTCGGGGACGTCGATCGCCAGCGGGGTCCCCGGGGCGGTCGCGGCCAGCGCGTCCAGCAGGGTCGCCGCGATCTCCGGCGAGGAGGCGTAGAGCGGCCCGACACGGCAGGCACCGCGGGCCGCGCGGCGCACGGCGAAGCCGTGGAGTTCGCCGTCGCGGACCGCCGCCAGCGCGGTGCGGTCGGGCAGGCTGACCCACGCGGCGAGGAAGGTGTCCCGGGGCGCGGGGAAGAACCGCCGGTCGTACGCCGCGAGTTGGGCGAGGGGGACCGTACGGGCGTGCAGCAGCCTGACGCCGTCGCCGGGCCGGGCGCCCGCGTCGCTCGCCGGGACGCCTTCGTAGCGGATGTTGTTCCAGGCGCGGCGGAAGCCGGATCTGCGGTAGTTGTCCTGCTGACTGATCACCGCGTCGAGGCCGATGTTGCGGCCGGCGAGCCGTTCGAGGCCGGCGCGCCAGACCTGGATCCCGTAGCCCTGGCCGCGCACCGGCGGGGTGGCGATGTAGAAGCCGACGAAGCCGAAGTCCGTTCCGTACCGCACGGCGGAGATGGAGGCCACGGCCCGGCCGTCGAGCCGGCCGAAGAGGAAGCCGCCGGGATCGGCCGGGAAGAAGGCATGTCCGTCGGAGCGGCCCGGGTTCCAACCCTCGTCGTGCGCCCACTCACCGAGCAGGGTGATGTCGTCGACGCTCGCGCCCGTGACCTCGAACTCCGCCATGCGTTCCGCCTTCCGTACCGCCCCCGTGCCGTCTCTGGGTTCCGTGCGGGGCACAGGATTTCACGCGAGCGGAGGGGCCCGGGACCACCACGCCGGGGAGGCTCCGGTGGGCGGCCCGTGCGGTGTCACCGGGCAGCATGTCGGTTCCGGGCCCGTCGCCGGAACGGGAACGAGCCCGGGAGCCGGAGCCGGAGGCGGAACCGGTCGAACCGTCAGGGCTTGCGGTGTTTGCGGCGGCCGGGGTGCGGCGCGTGGCGCGGTAGTACGTACGCGGGTACGGGCGTGGGCAGTGCTCTGAGGGTGTGCCGGCCGCTGAAGTCCTGAAGTCGTCGGCGTCGAGAGCGAACTCCGTGCCCGCGAGGGGCCGTTCCTGTGCCGCCTTCACCGCACTCGGATGCTGGGACACGTACACCGGCACTCCCGGGCGCACGCCCAGGCGTTCGGACTCCGCCTCCAGCGCCTGGCGGCGCTCGCCCTCCGCCGGCGGGCTCATAGGCCCGGTAGTAGCCCTTCTCGCCGTAGAACGGCACGACGGCCTCATCCGGCAGCTTGCTCTCCTCGTCCCCGGTCGGCATTGACAACCTCCCTCGCACCTCTCCATCATCATTCCACTAATCAAGTAGTGGAATGATGGTGGTGATCGTGGAGTACCGCATCGACAGGCGGAGCGGGGTCCCCGCCTTCCAGCAGATCGTGCAGCAGACCAAGCAGGCCCTCCGGCTGGGCGTACTCGTGCCGGGTGACCGGCTGCCCACCGCCAAGGAGGTCGCCGAGACCAGCACGGTCAACCCGAACACCACCCTCAAGGCGTACCGCGAGCTGGAGCGCGAGGGCCTGGTCGAACCGCGACCGGGCCAGGGCACCTTCGTACGCCGCACGCTGGGCCGCCCCGAGACGGGCACCGACTCGCCGCTGTACGCGGAGCTGGTGGCGTGGATGTCGAAGGCGGCCGGGGCCGGTCTGGAGCAGGAGGACGTGGCCGCGCTGGTCGCGTCGGCGATGGAGAAGCAGTACGCCGCCGGGAACGTGGCGGCAACGGGGTCCACGACAACGGGGTCCACGGGGGCCACGACAACCAGGAGCACAGGTGAGTGAAGGTATGTACGCGGGGGAACCGGCGATCGAGGCGTACGGGCTGGGGATGCGCTACCGGCGGGGCTGGGCGTTGCGGGACTGCTCCTTCCGGCTCCCGGCGGGACGGATCTGCGGCCTGGTGGGACCCAACGGGGCGGGCAAGACCACGCTGCTGAGCATCGCGGCCCATGTCCTGCAGCCGACGAACGGCTCGATCAGCCTGTTCGGTGAGGCTCCGGGCTCGGTGGAGTCCGGTCGGCGCACAGCGTTCCTCGCCCAGGAGAAGCCCCTGTTCCGCCGCTTCACCGTGGCGGAGACCCTGCGTCTGGGCCGGGAGCTGAACCCCGGCTGGGACCAGCGCGCCGCCGAGGACATCATCCGCGCGGGCAACGTGCCCTTCGACGCGAAGATCAGCACCCTCTCCGGAGGCCAGCGCACCCGCGTCGCCATCGCCCTCGCCTTCGGGAAGCGCCCCGAACTGCTGCTGCTCGACGAGCCGATGTCGGACCTCGACCCGGTTGTGCGCCACGAGATCATGGGCACCCTCCTCGCCGAGGCCGCCGAGCACGGAACCACCGTGCTGATGTCCACCCACGTCCTCGCCGAACTGGAGAACGTGTGCGACTACCTCGTCGTCGTCTCCGGCGGCGGAGTGCGCCTCGCCGGTGACGTGGACGAGCTGATGTCCATGCACACCCTGGTCACGGGCGCCAAGGAGGGTGACGGCATGCCTCCCGCCCCCGCCCTCGGGCACCACACCCTCGTCGAGTCCCGGACCAGCGGACGGCAGTTCACCGCGCTCATCCGCCCCGCGGGCCCGGTCACCGGCCCCTGGGACATAAACGCCCCGAACATGGAGGAACTCCTGCTCGCCTATCTCCGCTCACCCGACGCACCACCGCTGATCACCCCCACCGCCCAGGTCCACGGTCAGGGGTTCGGCACCGGGGCGGTGGCGGCATGAGCACCTTCACCCGCAGCTCGACCAGCACCTCGACCGGCTCCACGAGCAACGGCAGGAACGGGACCATGAACGGGACCACCGACGGGACCTTGAACGCGACCACCACGGAGGCCGACCGGCGCCCCCGACTCAGCGGTATGACCTGGCTGGTCTGGCGCCAGCACCGGGCCGCGTTCTGGACGATCCTCGCCGCCACCGTGCTCGCCGTGGCCTGGATCGTCTACCAGCGCGGCCAGCTGGTCGACTTCCTCGACGGCTACGGCTATCCCGGCAAGAGCCTCGACGAGGCGGGCGCCGAGTTGCCGCAGTACAACGACGCGTTCTCCTTCGTCTCCATGGGTCTCCAGGCGATACCCATCCTGCTCGGTGTCTTCCTCGGCGCCCCGCTCATCGCGGGCGACCTGGAGAACGGCACGGCCAAGCTGGTCGTCGCCCAGTCCATGAGCCGGACCCGCTGGCTCGCCACGAAGCTGGCGCTGACCGGACTGGTGGTCGTGGTGAGCACGGGCGGGCTGTCGGCGGTGTTCGGCTGGTGGTGGAACCCCGTCAAGCCCGAGGTCACGATCATGGACTGGACCTCCAGCGAGGCCTTCAACACGACGGGCCCGGTGCCCGTCGCCCTCACCCTCCTCTCCGTCTTCGGCGGGGTCGCGATCGGTGTGGTGCTGCGCCGCACGCTGATGGCCATGGTCGTCACCTTCGGGTTCACCGTGGCCGTCCAGCTCGTCTGGTCCTACTCCATGCTGTCGCTCGGCAACGCTGTCACGGTCACGACGAACAGGGGTGTCACGGCCGAGAGCGCTTTCCCGTCGCTCCCCCACGGCGCCTACGAGCTCGACCAGTCGTATGTCACCGGCAGCGGGGATCTGGTGGGGTCGGGCAGCTGTACGGGGTCGGGGACCGACGAGGCATGGCAGGTGTGCCTGGACAAGGCCGATGTCGTGGGCTGGTCGGTGCAGTACCTCCCGATGTCGCAGATGAACGCCATGCAGTGGTTCGGGGCGTCGATTCTGTTCGCCCTGACGGCCGGTGTCGTGGCGTTCCTCTTCTTCTGGGGTCGTAAGCGGCTCGTCTGAGTCCGTACGCCCCGCGCCCCTTTGCGAAGGGGCGCCTCTTCCCCCTCTGTTTCCTCGTCCCGTCCGCCGGGCTGCTCTGCCATGCCCGAAGGTCCAGAGAGAATGGCATGCCTTGAATCACCCTAAGAGGCGAGCGAGTGAGGCTTCCGCTCTCGCCGTGCTCGTAGCCGCCGCCCTTACCACGGCCCTGATCGGTGCCCCGGAATCCGGGGCCGCACAGTTCGACAGCGGTACGGCAGGTACGGCCGGCGCCCTCGGCAAGGCCAGGACAGTCACCCTCGTCACCGGTGACCGGGTCACCCTGGACGCCACCGGACAGGTCACCGGTGTGCGGCCCGGCAAGGGTCGGGAAGGCACCGCCTTCCGAATAGCGCGGCACGCCGCCCGGACCTACGTCGTCCCGCGTGACGCCGAGCGGCTCCTCGCGAACGGCACCGCCGACCGGCGGCTGTTCGACGTGACGCAGCTGGTCAAGTGGGGTTACGACGACGCGGCCCGCCCCGACCTCCCGCTGATCGTGACGTACGCCAAGGGCCGCACCCTCGCGCCGAGCGTGCTGTCCGCCGCCGGAGCCCGGGTCGGCAGGGACCTGCCCAGCGTCAACGGGGACGCGCTGAAGGCCCGTAAGTCCGAAAGCGCCGACCTGTGGGAGACGCTCACCGGCAGCGGGGGGACGGCGCGGGAGAGGTCGGCCGCCGCCGACCGGGTCGAGAAGATCTGGCTCGACGGGAAGGTCGAGGCGGCCCTCGACCGGAGCACCGCGCAGATCGGCGCCCCCGAGGCCTGGGCGGCGGGGTACGACGGCACGGGCGTCAAGGTCGCCGTGCTGGACACCGGAGTTGACGGCACGCACCCGGATCTGAAGGGCCGTATCGACGCGGCGAAGAACTTCTCCGAGGCGGCGGACACGGTCGACCGGGTGGGTCACGGCACGCATGTGGCGTCCACGGTCGCGGGGTCCGGCGCGCACTCCGGGGGCAAGTACAAGGGGGTCGCGCCGGGCGCCCGGCTGATCAGCGGCAAGGTGCTCGACGACGGCGGCTCCGGCGAGGAGTCCGGGGTCATCGCCGGCGCGCAGTGGGCCGTCGCGCAGGGTGCCGAGGTGGTCAACCTCAGCCTGGGCGGCCCCGACAGCCCCGGTGACGACCCCGTCGAGCAGGCGGTGAACGAGCTGTCCGCCTCCTCGGGCGCCCTCTTCGTGATCGCCGCCGGCAACGAGGGCCCGAGCGCCGGAACCGTCGGATCGCCGGGCAGCGCCGCCGCCGCGCTCACCGTGGGCGCGGTGGACCGTGCCGACGCGATGGCCGACTTCTCCAGCCGCGGCCCGACGGCGGACGGTTCCCTCAAGCCCGACCTCACCGCCCCCGGCGTCGACATCGTCGCCGCGAAGGCCGCCGAGGGCACGGAGGGCGACCCGGCCGCCGACGGCTACGTGTCGATGAGCGGTACGTCGATGGCGACCCCGCATGTCGCGGGCGCCGCCGCGATCCTCGCCCAGCGTCACCCCGACTGGACCGGTGAGCGCCTCAAGGCCGCGCTCACCGCGTCCGCCGAGCCCACCCCCGGCGTCTCGGCGTTCGCGCAGGGTACGGGCCGTACGGACCTCACCCGCGCGCTCGACCAGCAGCTCACCACCACGCCGACCACCCTCGGTTTCCCCACCCAACAGTGGCCGCACACCGACGACCAGCCGGTCACCAGGACCATCACCTACCGCAACGACGGCGACCGCCCCCTCACCCTCGACCTGGCCACCGAGGCGTACGGCGAGGACGGAAAGCCCGCCGCCGAGGGCATGTTCGAGGTCTCGCCGAAGCGGCTCACCGTCCCGGCGGGCGCCACCGCGACCGCCCAGGTCACCGCCGACTCCAGCGCGGGCACGGTCGACGGCTCCTTCGGCGGCTCGGTCGCCGCGACGGACGGGGCGGGCACGACCGTACGGACCGGTGTTGGCGTACAGCGCGAGATCGAGTCGTACGACCTGACCGTCAGGCATCTCGACCTCAGGGGGAAGCCCGCCGGGCGGTCCCAGACCGGGGTGCAGGGCCTGGACAACGAAATCTGGCAGGACTACTCCGACGACACGGACGGCGAGTTCACCGTACGGCTGCCCAAGGGGCGTTACAGCCTCGAAGGCCGTATCGACACGGGCGCCACCCCCGACGCCGGGGACCTGGCCCTCCTCCTCAACCCGAAGTTCTCGCTCACCCGTGACACCACCCTCGTCATGGACGCCCGCAAGGCCAAGCCGATCCGGATCACCGTGCCGGACAGCAGGGCCAAGCACACCGACGCCACCCTCAACTACGGGTTCGACATCGACGGGTACCGGAGCGTCTCCACGTACGACATGGGCAGCTTCGGCAGGCTGCGCGTCGGTCAGTTCGGGGCCCGGCTGCCGGCGGGCGAGGCGTTCGCGCAGTACAACGGCACCTGGACGCACGGCAGTACGAGCTACCGGCCGGCCTGGAACCGTATCGGCGACCTGTCGGGCTTCACCGCGAACCTGAAGCGCGCGCAGTTCGCCAAGGTCACCATCCCCGTCGGTGAGCCCGCCAAGGACAAGAAGGGGTCGCTCGTAGCCGCTCCCCTCACGCCGGGGGGCAGATTCTGGGCCGACTTCAACCCGACCAAGTTCTCCCTGCCGGCCACCCTCACCGACTACGTTCTGCCGGGCGTGAAGTGGCGGTACTCCGTGTCGCAGGAGGGCCGCCCGGACGCGGACGGCGAACGCGTGATGGACGCCGGCCAGTGGACCGCGAACCCCCGGGCGTACAGCGCGGGCAAGCAGTACACCGAGCGGTTCAACACCGGCGTCTTCGGCCCGCATCTCACGGGCCCGCTGACCGGCAACGAGGACCGTCCGGGCGCGGTCCGCGTCGGTGACACCTTCATGGCGTACCTTCCGCTCTTCTCCGACGGCGCCGGGCACGTGGGCGACTCCCGTTACAGCAAGGCCAGGAGCACCCTCTACGCGGGCGGCACGAAGATCTTCGCCGCCAACACGGACCTGGCCGGCGTCTCGTACGAACTTCCCGCCGGTAAGCGCACGTACCGCCTGACGACGGACGTCTCCCGCCCCACCTCCCTCTCGTCGGTCTCCACCCGGGTCGCCGCCGAGTGGACCTTCACCTCCGCGCACGTCACCGGCGTCGGGCAGCGGCTGCCGCTGTCGGTGGTCCGCTTCTCGCCGAAGCTGAGCGCGGCGAGCACGGCCGAGGCGGGTACGCGTTTCTCTGTCCCGTTCACGGTCGAGGGCGCGGCCACCGCGCGCACCGCCCGCAAGTTGGCCTTCTCCGTCTCGTACGACGACGGCCGGACCTGGCACCCGGCGAAGGCGGTCGACGGCAAGCGCCTCGACCTGCGCCACCCGGCGAAGGCGGGCACGGTCTCTCTGCGCGTGACGCTCACGGACGCGGCCGGCAACACCCTGAAGCAGACGATCCACCGGGCCTACCGGGCCGTCAAGTAGGCGTCTTTACACGTGTGTTGGTTGAAAGCCCGGGTCGGCTTCGGCCGGCGTGCCGGGGTCGAGGGCGGCGCCCACGACCCCGGCGGGCAGGGTGCCCAGGAGAGGGTGGCTCTTTCCATAGGAACGGGCTCTGGCCCAGTTTGGCTCTGTGATGTCGTCGCGCTGAGTGATCAGTCCTCTTGGATAAATTCAGAGCGCTGGGGTCAGGGTGCTCGTATAGTCGGGTCGCCGCGCAACCGTCGTCGTGACCCGACCGCGCCCTTCTGCCCAGGCACAGGCGATGGTGACAGCCTTGCAGGATCAGGCCGCCTGTCTCCACAACGCCCAACTCCGGGCAGGAATTGCCTGAAGGAAGCCAGGAGGGCGAGGGTCTTGCACCCGGAGTGCAGCCATGTCTATGCGACGGTTCTCATCGCGCGTGGCTGGGAACGAGCGTTGTCAGTGGCCGGTGTTAGGTTCCGGGTGCGCTGTCGAGGAGATCGTTTTGCCACCCCCTCCGAGGTCTTTCGGACCAATATTCCGACAATCGACAGCCGTGATCGCACCCCCGGTCCGCTCAGGACCGGGGCCCAGTTCTATGAGGGAGAACCTTGATAAGAAGCAGCGTGCTGGGTCGCAGAGTGGCCCGTACGGCGGCCGTCCTCACAGCGGCTCTGGCCCTGGCGGTGACGGTGGCCCCGCTGACGGGCACGGCGCAGGCTCATGAGGCGGTAACGGGGTCGCTCAGCTTCAGTGGTGAGCCGGGTGAGTACATTTCCGGCGGACTGTCCCACACTTTTACCCCTGAGACGACGGACATGTTCGACATCTCCGGGCCGACATCCGAGTCCGCCGTGGGCGCCACAGTCGTCACGCCTGAGGGCGAGCGCTGGGCCCTTTCCATGCAAGCCCCTTACGGTCAGAAGCTGACTCCCGGCACTACCTACTCCAACGCCCTCAGCTGGCCCGAGGCCCGGCCGGAGGACCCCAAGCTGCAGTTCAGCGTGACCGACAGGTACTGCGAGAGCGGCACCGGCTCCTTCACCATCTCGGACATCGTTTACGGACCCCACGGCTACATCCGTGAGGTCGACGCCACCTTCGAGCGGTACTGCAGCGGATCCACGCTGCCCGTGCGCGGCGAGCTTCACGCCCGGATGCCCGAGCCGCCGGCGGAACTCTCCATCGGCGTGGGCCTGAACACCACGGGCTCGGTGGACACACGCACCGGTGAGATCACCGTCGGTGGCACGGCGACCTGCAACAAGCCGGCCCGTATCAGCCTTAACGTCAGCGCCTACCAGACGCAGAAGCGCGGCACGGCGAGCGGCTCCCACGAGGATCTGACCGTTGTCTGTGAGCCAGGCGCCCCGGTCCCGTGGACCACGTCCTTTCCCAGTAACATCGACCCCACCGCTTCCTTCAAGCCTGGTGCCGCCACGCTCCGGGCACTGGCCAGGGCGGACGACCGTGACTACCCGGTGAGCGTCAGCGACTTCCAGAGCACCGACATCGTTCTCGTCAGGTCCTGACCCCGTGGCGGGCCCGGCTCAGCCGGGCCCGCCCTGCCGTGGCCCCGTCAGGCGGCGTGTGGTGGGACGCTGATCCCAGCGGTAGGCGTGGAGAGTCGGTCCGAGCAGAGGCGAGTCGTGGCGGTTGGCTCCCGCCGCGACCAGGCCGAGCGGGACGCCGCAGGAATCAGTGGCGACCGAGCGTTTCAGCACCTGTTTTTGATGCTGCCATGACCATCAAGACGGAGTGCCCTCAGGCTGCTGTCGGTGTGTGATTGCTGGGACACTCGCCTGGTAATGGAGGAACGCGGATCGCGCCGGTGGTTGCTTTCTGAGCTGCCGGTTCTTCTTGGTCGGCAACACATGTGCCGCCGCGGTCCCGAGGAGGAACTCCGCCCCCGAGGATGCATCCGAGCAGGTCCGTTGTCAGAGCAGTGCGCTTCACTGTCCGCCATGAAGCTCACGCAGACGACCGTCAACGATTTGCTGGCTCAGCTCGGCTCGGCAGACGGCTACATGTACCTGCCCGGCGATCTGGACCTGCAAGCTCTGACCGACCTTCTCGCCAGCAGGTACGGAACCCCTCGCACCCTCGTCCTTGACGGCTTCGCCGATCCGACGGTCGATGGTTCCAGCGGTGCGTCTCTCCTCGTCCCTTTTGAGGATCGGGCGGTGAAGATACGGGCGTGGGCGTACGGGAATCAGTGGGTCGGAACGGGTACGGCGCGAGACGACGAGGGCGTCGTGCGGCCGGTGCTGGTGGTCGCTCGGAGGCAGGTGCCCGAACCTTTGTCGGTCACCCCGGACGAGTGCGAGGACATCGACTGGGTGGATCGGCTCATACGGATCACCGGCTGGACGCAGCCCGCCCGGCGGCCGGACATGCACTGGGCGGAAGTGGAGTCGGGCCTGGGCACCGAGCTCCCGACCGACTACAAGCGCATGGTCGAAACATTCGGCGAGGGCGCCTTTGACGCATGGCTGAGCCTGAACCAGGAGCCGTGGACGGGGCTCAGGGAGGACGGGCTGCTCATCTGGGCGGGCACGGAGCACGAGGACTTGTACTGCTGGCGGGTTGACGGCGACGACCCCGACCGTTGGCCCGTCGTTGTCCGGTCCTACGATCTCGAGGTTGATCTCCCCTTCGACTACCAGGCCGCCCAGTTTGTGTGTCGCATCCTCGTCGACCCGCACCACCCATTCACGATGGCCCACTATTTCGACACGCACTGGTTCATGAACTACCAGGAAAGCGACTGAGTACCTGCTCCTGTCAGGCTCTTCTTTTCCGGGTGGGACGCCTGGTCAGCAGGGTGATCGCCGCCCACGTGATCAAGGTTTCGGAGTGCTGGACGAGTCGTTCGTAGTCCCGCGCGTGCCGACGGGCGTGCATCATCCAGGCCCAGTTTCGTTCCGCGACCCAGCGGCGGGGCAGCACGATGAAGAGCGTTCAGATGATGAGGTGAGTCGGGTGTGAAGGGAGCGCGCGATTTCATCCACCAGGTCAGCTGTGACTCGTTGTTGTGCCGGACGCCTGAGCAATTCGAACACCTTCGGTCCGCGCAGTTCCTGAGGCAGGTTTGCCATGCGTGGCATCACGTGGAAGTGCACATGCGCGAAGCCCTCGACCTCGGCGAACTGTGCGACGTACGTCTTGATGCAGCCCGTCACGTCGTGGAGTGCTCGGGACAACCGCACCTGCCACGTGCCCAGTGTTGTCGCCTCGGCGTCGGTGAGTTCATGCACGGCTGTGACGTGGCGTCGGGGCAGCAGGACGAGCCAGCCGGGGAGAGCGGTGTCGAAAGCGTGAGCCACCCGCCAATGTTGATCGAAGGCGATGCGCTCGCTGAGTGGTAATCCGTCCAGGCGGGCTTCCTGGCTGCATGTGTAGCACTCCGGTGTCGTCATGGCCGGATCGTAGGCCGTGTACCCGCCGGGTTCCGGCTCGGCTTCCGTGACGCCGTCGCTCCCGTGACTGTCGGTGGTCATGCAATTCGGGTCTGAGGTTGATCTCGTGAGGCGGTGTTCTCGGTGATCGCAGGCATTCAAGGAGGCGGTATCGGTGTTGGCTGTGGGGCGGACCCGGTAGATTAGCGATCTTCGGGTGGCCGCGGTCTCCTGGAGTCCCAAAGGTGAACGCCATGAAGAACCGCGACAGGACATCCCCACGACTTCGCCTCGACAGCGCACTGGACGGCCTGAGCACCGTCTTTCGCGGGATGTCCGCCCACACCGATGAAGCCAACTGTGAATGTCACTGGGGAAGCGCGGAAGACCTGGCGCTGCTGAAGACGCCGGATACGGAGCTCGACCCCGACCTTCTGCGTCGCACCTGGCAGGCAACCGACTGGACCTACAAGGCTTCCGTGCTGCGTCGGATCTTGCCCCAGTTCGCCACGGCTCTCACCCGCGGTCTCATCGCGCCTCATTTTGGTATGGAGGAAGTCGGACGCACCTTCCACCGCGCCAAGTGGCAGCAGTGGCCCACCGAGCAGGCCGCAGCAGTGGAAGAATTCCTGCACGCATGGTGGGCCCACGTCCTCACCGATCCGGACCCCACCGTGCCGCCGTACGAAGTCCTCGCCCTGAACGCCGAAGCCTCCGCCACGCTCGGTCCGTGGCTCCGCACCTGGGAAACCCAGACTCACCCCACGGCTGACCAGCACTTGGCGGAAGCAGTGACCCACTGGGAGTGCACACTACTTGGGGATTTCCTTCCCTGGGACACCTGGCACGACGAGGACGACATGCGCGCCGGGCTGACAGCCTGGCTGCTGCTCCATGCCCCCGCTCGACTGCAGGCCCGCGGCGCTTCTGAAGAGCAGCTCCACCGGATACGGCTGCTCGGCCTCACCTCCCCCGACCGCTGGGAGGACCCGCACTGGCCGGGGTTCCGCTCCTGAACCCCGAGCCGTGTTCCGCCACACCGGCGGCTCGGGGCTTGAGCTTCGGGTTTCGGGGTGGGGGTGCGTGCGGTGCTGAGCTGGGGGGACGGGGGTGGTGGGGTGGCCCGGGGCTTGAGCTTCGGGGGTCGAGCCCTGCTTGTGAGGAGTGGTTGGTTCTTGTTTCCCACCCACCCTCCCCACCTCGGAGGTTGACGTTTTGCGATCGGTTTGCCACGCAGGGTGAGTAGCGTCTAGCGTGCCCCTGAACGTAAAACGGTCCCCGCCTGGTGTTCACAGCACCTGACGGAGACCTCACCGGCAAAGAGAGTGTTCTTTGTGGCTGCTTCGCAGTTTAGTGTTGCGCCGCCGCGCGTGCACACCGCTTCCCATCCGATGGCCAGTGCCGGGTACGGCAAGCGTTCGGTTGCCGGTCAACCGGGCCCCTCCGGCGATGATTTCGCGCTGCTGCCGGGGCGGGAGGCGGCCATCGCCGGGTTCATCGACCGGTTGCCCGACGGGGCCGATATTTCGGTGAAAGCGCTGGCCAAGGTGATGGAGTACGGGCAGTGCGCCTTACGGACCGCCCTGAACTTCCTTGAGGGGGCCGGGCATCTGCTGCGGCGACGGGAGAGGGTGGTCGGGCCCGGCGGTGGGCGGTGGGTCACCCGTACGTGGTTCTCCCGCACCGCCCGCGATGATGACGCCTGGAGCGCGGGTGTTGATGCGGGCGAGTCGGCCACTGAGGCGGCGCGCGTCGCGGCACCGGACCCGGCGCCGGTTTCGGCCCCCGCCCCCGCCCCCGATCCCGCACCGGCCCCGGTCGCGGCGCCCGGCACACGGGCGGGGCGGTCGCGAGGCTATCTCCTGCTCGCCTCGGTCGGGCGGCGGTGTTCCGCGCTGTCGTTGTCCGCCGCCGACTGCGAGGCTCTGGAAGCGCTGACCGCCGAGTGGTTCGTACGTGGGGCCGGTGAGGAGGATGTGCTGCGGGCCCTCACCGACGGGCTGCCGTTACCGGTCCATTACCCGGCCGGGTTCGTACAGTCCCGGCTCATCGCCAAGCTGCCGCCCGAACCGGTGGATGTGCCGGTGGTGTCGCATCGGGCCGCCCCGGGCCGGGTGGAGTGCGGCACCTGCCGGGCGCCGGGGCAGCCGGAGGCGTTTGTCGACGGGGAGTGCGGCACCTGCCGGGGCGCGCCCGCCCCCGTACGCGACCCCGCCGCGCTGCCGCCGGACCGGGTCCGGATCCGCGCCGCCGAGGCACGGAGCGCCGCCGCCCGCGTGTAGGCGTGCGGTGTCGACGTGAGGAGCGGCTGACGGCGGACGCTCGCCAGG
This sequence comes from Streptomyces sp. NPDC059255, assembly GCF_042752355.1. Lineage (NCBI taxonomy): Bacteria > Bacillati > Actinomycetota > Actinomycetes > Kitasatosporales > Streptomycetaceae > Streptomyces > Streptomyces sp. NPDC059255. Next base: position 86,723 of record NZ_JBHYZP010000021.1, on the reverse strand, counting down.
ATGGCCGAAATTCTCCGCAACCTTTACGGATCATATGGAAACGGGCAACCGGGGCGGATGGGGGTGAGTCCTACCTCGTGAAGGTGCCGTCGGGATCGTCCGGCGGCACGGGGGAGTCAACGGGGGTTGAACCTTGTCCGAGAACAACATCAGCGCGCCCGAAAACAGTGTGGACGCGGAGAACGGCGCCGCCGCCGAGGTCGGGGGGCTCACGCCGTACCTGGACCGGCTGCGTGTGCCGCAGACGCTGCGGCCCGGCAGCGGGACCGAGAAGATCGAGCTGCGCTCGACCTGGGTGCGGCTGCACTCGCAGATGGCGCCGACCCATGTCTTCGCCTACAACGGGCAGTTCCCGGGGCCCACGGTCGAGGTGCGCAGCGGGCAGCGGGTCCACATCGCCTGGACCAACCGCATCAAGAACGCGCCGTACCCGGTCGTGGCGGGGGAGGCGCCCGCCGTCAACGGCGCGCCCGCGCCGCACGCGCTGCCGGGCCGGGGCGACGGGTTCGTGGAGATCAAGGAGGTGGCCGATCTCCCGGCCTGGTCCGTGACCCATCTGCACGGCGCCGAGACCGGCGGCGGCAACGACGGCTGGGCGGAGAACGCGGTCGCGTACAAGGACGCGCAGCTCTCCGAGTACCCGAACGAGCAGCCCGCCACCACGCTCTGGTACCACGACCACGGCATGAACATCACCCGGTGGAACGTCTTCGCCGGGCTCGTCGGGATGTATCTGATCCGCGACGAGGAGGAAGCGGCGCTCCATCTGCCGAGCGGGAAGTACGAGGTCCCGCTGATCCTTTCCGACCGTAACTTCGAGACGGACGGCCGGGGGCGGCCCACCGGGCAGTTGCTGCACAAGGTGCGCCGGGCGTCGGCAACGCCGGACGCGGAGTCGGGGAAGTTCGTCACCCTGCCGTTCTCCGGCCCGTACAACCTCGTCAACGGGGTGGTGTGGCCGTACCTCGACGTGGAGGCCCGCTGGTACCGCTTCCGGCTGCTGAACGCGTCCAACGCGCGGATCTACAACCTCGCCCTGGTCGACGAGGACAACCGGCCGGTACGCGGCGCGATCCGGCAGATCGGTTCCGACGGCGGGCTGCTGCCCCGTCCGGTCCCGGTGGAGTACGACGAGGCCACGCTGCGCGGGCTCTCCATCGCGCCCGCCGAGCGGATGGACCTGCTGGTCGACTTCCGGGCGCTGCGCGGGAAGAAGGTGCGGCTGGTCAATGTCGGCGGGCAGCCGGCCGGTACGCCGGACCCGGCGCGTGACGTGCTGTTCCCGCAGATCATGGAGTTCCGGGTGGGGGCGCTGCCGGTCGTGGACCGGTTCGTCCTGCCGTCCGTCATCTCCTCGTCGTTCCGCCGGCTGACCCATGACACGCCGCACGGTCACCGGCTGATCGTGCTCAGCGCGCCCGGTACGAAGGGCGGCGCGGGCCACCCGGAGATCTGGGAGATGGTGGAGGTCACCGACGGCTCGGCGGCGCCGGGGCAGGACGGGGTGATCGCGCTCCTCGGCGAGGGCGAGCAGACGCCGAAGATCTACCGGCGGATCGCCAGGACCTTCGACGACGCGCTCGGGTTCAAGGTCGCGCACGGCGACTACGAGTTGTGGAACCTGCTCAACCTCGGTGGTCCCACGCACCCCATGCACATCCATCTGAGCCAGTTCCAGGTGCTGGAGCGTGAGGTGTACGACGTGTCGGGCTTCAGCCCCGGCGGCGCCACGACCACCTCGCCGATCAGGTACACCGGAGCCAACCCGGTCCCGGACAACGAGCAGGGCTGGAAGGACGTGTTCCAGGTCCGGCGTGGCGAGATGGTCAAGGTCATGGGGCAGTTCACCGGGGCGCACGGCCGGTTCATGTACCACTGCCACCTGCTGGAGCACGAGGACATGGGCATGATGCGGCCGTTCACCGTCATGCCCCGGGAGGTGCTGGTCTTCGACCACCACCAGCCGGGTCACGGCGGCCACTGACAGTACGCGGCCGGACCGGGCTGCGTCGGCGGCCGGACGCTGTTGCCCACCCCCGTGAGGCAACGGCGTCCGGCGCTTCCACGACCCAGGGCCGTCGCTTACGTGCCAGCGAGGTTGATCCTGTAGGTGACGCGAGCGGAAGTCAACTATCGTGGATTAAAGCTTGAGATGGAGGCGGGGATTCACCAATTCCTGCGCGCTTTGCCCCGATTCTTCACAACGATCGTGTAAATCGGCCCGGCTGCGTGCTCCCCGTCGGCGGCCGAAGAGTTCTATGATCCGACCCATGGCCAACACCGATTCTCCACACTCAGAGACGCCGGCCCCCCGTCCCGGCGGAGACGGGGAGTCAGTGCCTGCCGAGCCGTCGGAGGCTCTGGACTTCGCGGCCCGCTTCCGGCGCGTGATCGCGGTGATCTATCCGAAGGATCTCGGCCGCCCGTGGCGCGACTCGGAGATCGCGGAGGGAACGGGCCTGAGCGGTACGTACATCGGCAACCTCCGCAAGGGCACCCAGAAGCCCAGCCTGGAGAACGCGGTGAAGATCGCCAAGTTCTTCGGCGTTCCGCTGGACTACTTCAGCGACTCCGCCACCGCCCAGGCCGTCGAGCGCGACCTGCGCAAGATCGAGGCGCTGCGGGACGCCCGGGTGGAGCGGATCGCGATGCGGGCGGCCGGGCTGCCTCCCGCGATGCAGGACGCCGCGCTGACGGTGGTCGAGCAGTTGCGCAAGGCGGTGGGGCTGCCGTACGGCCGTACGGAAGGTCACCCGCAGGACCGAACGGAAGGCCATCCGCAGGACCGTACGGAGGGCCGTGACGGCGAGCGTCCCGACGGCCGTTCCGGGGAGTGACCGACGGGGGCAGAACTCCTCTGGGACACTGGCGCCTTGCCGTAGTGGGCGCCGACGCCGAGGCCGATGGGGAGAGTGTGGGAGATCTTGGGCGGACCCGCCGCCGGATGCGGGCCATGGTCAGGGAACTGGACCTGCCACGGACCCGCACCGTCGAGGAGCTCTGCGCGGCGGTCGCCGAGCGGACCGGGCGCCAGGTCCGGCTGGTCCCGCGCCGGATGCGGGTGGGGGAGCCCTCGGGGTTCGTCGAACGCCGCGCGGAAGCCGACATCGTCCACTTCGAGCAGGAGACCTCGTCCCTGCATCAGGCGCACATCATCTGCCACGAACTGGCCCACCTCCTGTGCGGACACCTCGCCGAGGCGCCGACCGCCGACGAGGAGGCGGCCGAGGTGGACCTGCCCACCCTCGACCCCGATCTGGTCCGGCTGGTCCTCGGCCGCTCGCACTACGACGAGGCGGCCGAGACGGAGGCGGAGATCCTCGGCGCGGAGCTGACGCGTAACCTCGTACTGGCTCCCGGCGCCGGGACGACGTCCCAACTGGCGCCCGCGATGGAACACCGCAAAGGACAGCACCTCTGACATGACGGGCGACGTACGGGGACGGGGTGTCGGGCATGTCCGATGAGATGGTGCACGCGTCCCCGCTGCCCGAGACGCCGTTCAACGCCGTCTACCTCGGCATCGGCACGGTGGCCTGGATCGTCGCCGCCCTGAAGATACGGGCCTGGCGCCGCGACCCGAATCAGGGACTGCTCGTCGTCTTCTTCTCGATCGCGGCGCCCGCGACCGCGTTCGTGGTGGCCGCCCCGGTGGTCTACCGGCTGGTCGACCGGCTCGCGCACCGCCCCAATCTGGCCACGCTCCTCGTCTACCTCGGCATCATGGGGTTCTCCGCCGCCGCCGTGGTGCTGGCGCGGATGTGGACCCCGCCGGAGGACCGCGTCGACGCGCGGGTGTGGGACGGGGCCGCCGTGGAGACCTGGCGGCCGGTCCGGCTGCGCCTCGCCGTGTTCGCCGTCCTCGTCGCCGCGATGACCGTGCTGTTCTTCGCCGGCGGGGCCACGAGCCCGCAGACCCCGCTCACCTTCGACACCACCTTCGCCACCGTCCCCTCGATCGCGGTCTTCCTCGTCCTCTACCAGGCCCTGTTCGGCTTCGCGCTGATCGACATCGGCCGGGTCTGCCTCCGGCACGCCGCCGGACTCCCGGACGGGTCGCTGCGCCAGGGGATACGGCAGCTCGCCGTCGGCTCCTTCGTCTCCTGCGGATACGGGGTCTGCAAGCTCGTCGCGATCGGCGCGGCGGCCGGCGGAGTCACCGGCACGGAGTGGCTGAGCACCGCCCTCGGCCCCGCGTTCGCCGCGCTCGGCGCCGTCCTCATCACCGCCGGTTTCGCGGGGCCGGCCATCGCCGCCTGGATCCGCCGGCGCCGCGACTACCAGGCGCTGCGCCCGCTGTGGGACCTCGTCTACCGGGCGGACCGGCGCCTCGCCCTGGAGGCGCCGCCGTCGGCGTGGACCGAGCGGCTCGCCGTACGGGACCTGGAGTGGCGCACCGCGCGGCGCGGACTGGAGATCCGGGACGGGCAGCTGACGCTGCGACCCTGGGTCGACCCCGCGGTGGTCCCCGCCGCCACCGCGCTCGCCGAACGGGCCGGTCTGGACGAGGACGAGCGGTCGGCGCTGATCGTGGCCGTCGCGCTGCGTGGCGCCGTCGAGGCACTGAACGCGGGGACGCCGCCGCTCCCCCGCGAGGACCAGGCCCCACTGCCGGGGCTGGACGCGGAACCGGTGGAGGAGAGGGCCCATCTCGTACAGGTCGCCCGTTATCTGCACGCGCCGCTGACCGGCGAGGCACTGGCCGCCGTCACGGCGGGGACGGGGTGAGCGCCGGTATGAGCGGTACGGCGGAGACGCGGCGGTCGGGGGAGACACGGGAGGGGCGGGAGATCCGGGAGTCACAGGAGGCGCGCGAGGTGCACGAGATACGCGGGACACGCGAGAAGCACGAGACGCGGGGGATGTTGGAGACGGCTGAAGTGCCGGAGACGCCGGAAGTGCCGGAGGCGCGCGACGCTTTCGCGCGGCTGGTGCTGGACACGATGCACGAGGAGTCGAAGCTCGGGCTCACCCTCGGCTTCGTCCGTACCTTCGGCATCCCCGGCATCGCCGAGGTGCTGGCCGGCACGGGCCGGATGACCGGCGACCCGCGCACCCGGACCAAGGCGACCGGGGCGGCGATGTTCACCCTGATCGGGCGCGGGGTGGAGAGCCCCGAGGGCCGGCGGGTCGTCGAGGGGCTGCGCCGGATCCACGACCGGCCCGACATCACGCCCGACCAGATGCGGTACGTCCTGGCCTGCTTCACCGTCTGCCCGCTCCGCTTCATCGACGACCACGGACACCGCGCGGTCACGACGGAGGAGCGGGACGCCGCGTACGCCTTCCACGTCAGCCTGTCGGACGCGCTCGGCCTGTCCGAGGGCGACAGCGAGGACGTGGGCGAGGGCCACAGCGCGGGCGGGAACGGGGCCGGGGCCGGCGCCGGGCTGGCCGGTGTCGAACGCTGGATGCGGGCGTACGAGAGCCGGCACTTCGCGCCGAGCCCCGAGGGCGGCGCGCTCTGGGCCGCCGCCAGCAAGGGCCTGCTGGGCCGCCGGCTGCCCCGCCCCCTCGCCGGCCTAGCCCCGGCGGTGGCCGCCTCGCTGCTGGACGCGCCGCTGCGTACGGCACTCCACGTACGCCGCGCGCCCGCACCCGTACGCGCCCTGGTCACGCTGGCCCTGCGGGCCCAGGCCCGCAAGGGCCGGCGCCGTACCGCCGCCGCCTGACGGCGCGGCGGGCGGGAGGCCCGCCCACCGCGCCGCACCTGGCTCTCCCGGCGGGTCAGGAAGCCGTGCAGGCGCCGACGGTGGGGGCCGACCACTCCCCGTTCGCCATCACCGTGAACCCGAAGCTGGTCGCCGCTCCGGCCGCGAGGGTGCCGTTGCCGTTCGGCCGCATCGTCATGACGTTCCCGCTCGTGTCCCAGGAGGGGGAGCCGTTCCAGGTCGTGGAGACCTTCTGCGGAGCCCGTACGGTCACACCCACCGTCCAGCCGGTGATGGCCGAACTTCCGGCCGTCACCGTCACCTTGCCGTTGAACCGGTCGCCCCAGCGCTCCGTCTCGGAGTACGTGGCGGTGCAGCCCTGGCTGCCTCCGCCTCCGCCTCCGCTGCTGGAGCCGCCGAGCGCGGTCAGCACGGCGGTGTACGCGGGCTTCTTGGCGTAGTTGCCGTCGAAGAGCAGCGGTGTGCCGCTCGCCCGCCACGAGTACTTGTCCGTCACGCCCCACACCGTGATGCCGGTGCAGCGCGAGACGGCCAGGCACGCCTGCGTGACGCGCCGGTAGCTGTCCGCCTGGGGCGCCCCGGATCCCTCGATGTCCAGCTCCGTGATCTGCACGTCGACGCCGAGGTCGGCGAAGCGCTGGAGGTTCTGCTGGTAGTCGCCGGGCACCGGGGACTGCGCGTTGAAGTGTGACTGGAAGCCGACGCAGTCGATGGGCACACCGCGCGCCTTGAAGTCGCGCACCATGGCGTAGACCGCGTTGCTCTTCGCGTTCTGGCCGTCGGTGTTGTAGTCGTTGTAGCAGAGCTTGGCGGCGGGGTCGGCGGCGCGCGCGGTGCGGAACGCCTCCTCGATGAACCCGTCACCGAGCTTGTCCTGGAACGGCGAGCTGCGCCGGGCGCCGGAACTCCCGTCCTGGAACGCCTCGTTCACCACGTCCCAGGAGTGGATCTTCCCCTTGTAGTGCCCGGCGACCTGGGTGATGTGGTTGTTCATCGCCGTCCGCAGATCCGCGGCGCCCAGACCGCCGACCCAGCCGGGGAGCTGGGAGTGCCACACGAGCGTGTGGCCCCGGATCTTCATGCCCCTGCTCTGCGCGTGGCTGACGATCTGGTCGGCCGCGCCGTAGTTGAACGAGTTGCGGCTCGGTTCGAGCGCGTCCCACTTCATCTCGTTCTCGGGCGTGACGCTGTTGAACTCCTGGTTCAGCGTGGACGCGTACCCCGACTCGCCGAGGTGGTTCGCGGCGACGGCGGCACCGAAGTACCGCCCCTTCTCGGCCGCCGACGCGCCGAGCGTGGTCGCGGCGCTCGCGGACGGGGCCGAGGCGAGGACGGCGACCACGGCGGTGACGGCCAGCAGGGCGGTCGGGCGTGCCACGGCGAACAGACGTCTGTTCTGCAACGTACCGATCACACTTCCTCCTTGGAGGTGGTCGAAACATGCGGCTCCCCGGGAGGCCCCCACAACCGGCCCGAGATGACTGACTCTTTCGTAAAGTCAAGCAAAACTTTCGAAACGCGCAAGGGGTGCGGCGGAGTTACGTACGCGCCCCGCCTACGGGATGCGGCTCGCGATGAGCTGGGTGAGGCCGTCCAGGAATCGCCGCATAAGTGCGTAGAGGCCGTGCTCGCCGACGTGTCCGGACGCCTTGTGAGAGGGCTGAGCAGGCAATGTATCTCACTTCGAGTTAAACGGACGATGTCATCCACTTACGCGTTTAGTGTGGGCGTACCAGCGGGCGTACCGGCGGGCGCACACAGCGCCTGCGCAGCTCCGCAACTCCGAAGCTCCGAAACACGACCGTGAAGACAGGTCGACCTTGAACAGGAGAGCAGTCATGGATCTCGATCTCGACGGCAGGCGCGTCCTCGTCACCGGGGGGAGCAAAGGCATCGGCCTCGCGATCGTCAAGGCCTTCCGCGCCGAAGGCGCCGAGGTCGTCGCCGTGTCCCGGAGAACCACAGTGGAACTCGACGCCACCGGCGCCACGTTCGTCTCCGCCGACCTCACCGAACCCGATGCCCCGCGACGGATGGTCGAGAGCGTGCTCGACCTGGACCCGCGCCTCGACGTCCTCGTCAACAACGCCGGTGGCGGGAGCGTGTCCGGGGACATGCTCGCCGACCCCTTCGGTGGCGCGGCCGACGCCTGGGCAGGCGTCTTCGCCCTGAACCTCGGCGCCGCCGTGGAGACGACCCGGGCCGCGCTCCCCGCGCTGACCCGGTCCCGGGGCGCGGTGGTGAGCATCAGCTCGCAGAACGCCCGCGATCCGCGCGGCGCACCGCTGTCCTACTCGGCGGCCAAGGCCGCGCTCAACGCCTTCTCCCGTGGCTTGGCCGAGCAGGTCGCGGAGTCGGGGGTCCGGGTCAACGTCGTCACCCCGTCCGGCACGCGGACCCCGCTGCTGACGGGCGAGGACGGCTTGGGTGCTGAAATGGCCGCGCACATCGGACTCGACCAGGACACGCTGCTGGCGATGCTGCCTCAGCAGGCCGGAATGGTGACCGGCGCATTGATCGACCCGGCCGAGATCGCTCGCGCGGTACTGCTGATGGCGTCTCCGACCATGGCAAGTGTGGTCGGCTCCAACTGGGTGGTGGACGGCGGCGCGCTCAAGACCCCGTGACCGGTGCGCCAGTTCTTCAGGTGCCGGGTGCGGAGGGTGCGGAGGGTGCGGAGGGTGCGGAGGGTGCGGAGGGTGGCGGAGGGCCGCCGGCGGTGCCGGCGGCCGGTCCGCCGCGTCAGTTCACGTAGACCTCGGCGCGGTCGACGCTCACGAAAGAAGCCCCCGATTGGGTGTTGTGTTCCCCCGTCACCCGGACCCGCAGGGTGTGGTTGCCGCTTGGCAGTTGTGGGCTGACGTACTGCACCGCCTCGCCGACGCGGATCGCGTTGTGGAAGTCCACCCGCTGCTCCGGACCGCCGTCGACGCTGATGGCCGCGTAGCCGTTGCCGGTGTCCTTGACGGAGAGCAGGGCGATGCGGGTGCCGGTGAAGGCGAAGGTCGCCGTGGCGCCCGCCCGGTCGCTCCAGTGGTCGTCGCTCCAGAAGCACTGCGTGGCGCAGCCCGACCCGGAATTCCAGGCGCCGGTGTAGGTGACGCCGCCGGGACCGCTGGAGCGGCCGTCGTCGTTGATCCAGTAGTTGCCGGACCCGGGATCACCGGAGGGCAGGTTCTGGGTGGCCCCCATGGCGAGCGGTCGGCCGAAGTCGGGGCTGCCGTCGGCCCGCCAGGTGAACTTCTGCGCCCGCGTGGTGCGGTTGCTGTAGGTGTTCACCGACGTGGACTTCGCGTGGTAGACGATCCAGTCCTCCGTGCCGTCGGGGGACCGGAAGAAGGCGTGATGGCCGGGGCCGAACACCCCTCGGTCGTCGGCCCGCGAGAACACCGCGCCCTGGTGCTGGCGCCAGTTGCCCGGCACGAGCGGGTCGGCGTCCAGCGGCATCGACATCATCCAGACCTGGTAGTCCGGTTTGCCCGTGTCGCAGGTGGAGTAGGTCATCCAGACCCGCCCGTTGCGGTACAGGAACTCCGGTCCCTCGCGCACCTCGGGGCAGCCGCCGGCGCCGTTGAGGGCGACGGCGTTGCCGGAGACGGTGTACGGGTTGGACATCGGGGCGATGTTGAGCCCGTTGTGCTGGTACTGGTTGATGCCGCTGTACGCGAGGTAGAGCCGGCCGCCCACCTGGAGGATGCCCGCGTCGATGGCGAAGTCGTTCGCGTGGTTGGGCGGGGCGAGCTTCGCCTTGAAGTGGTACGGACCGGTGGGATCGTCGCCCTCCGACTCCAGGACGTACAGCCGGTGGTGGTCGTCGACGCCGTCGTCGGCCGTGTAGTAGAGGTACCAGCGGTCGCCGAAGCGGTAGAACTCCGGCGCCCAGATGTTGCGGTTGCGGGACGGGTCGGTGTCCGTCCAGACGGTGATGGGGGCGGCCGTCATCAGCGTGCCCAGCGACGGGGAGCGCCACATCCGGATGCTGTTGCCCTGGGTCGTCGTGAGGTAGTAGTTCCCCTTCCACTGCGTCATGAAGGGGTCGGGGCCGGTGTTGAGGGGGTTGCGGAACGTGCCGGCCGCGGCGGCGACCCGCGGCGCGGAACCGGGGGCGGGCGGCGCCGCGGCGGCCGGGGCGGTGAGCGCGGGCAGCAGGCCCACGACGAGCCCGAGCAGGGCGGCGACGAGCAGGGCGGTGCGCGTGCGGGGAGGTCTGGTGGGGTCGGGAAGCACGGGGGCTCCTTTCCACGGCTCTTCACATCAAGGCGTCTTCACGTCAAGCGTCTTTACATCGATGTAACGGCGAGGCGTCACGCTAGGGACGCCCCGCCCCCGTGTCAACAGTCCGGAGCGGGCGTACGACAGTCCGGAAACGGCGTACGACAGGCCCGGAACGGCTTACGACAGTCGGGAAACGGCGTACGACGAGGGAGGAGGGGCTACGCGGTGGCGGGCCGCTGCCAACCCAGGGCCGGGCCGAGGTTGTCGGCGATGTCGGTGAGGATCTGGACGTAGTCCTCGTGGCCGAAGGTGAACGGCAGCGCGAAGGCGACCTCGTCGATCTCGCGGAACGCGGCGTGCGCGTGGAGCCGTTCGGCGAGCTCCGCCGAGGACCCGACCAGATCGGGCGCGAACATCAGCCGCGCCGGACCCTGCGGAGCGGCCGTACGCGGCAGGCGCGTCCGGGCGTACTCCTCGTACCTCGCGCGCTGCTCCCGCGTGGCGCTGTCGGTCGGGATGACCACGAGCCCCTGCGAGACCCGGGCACGTTCGCCGTCGGGGTGGTGGGCCCGGAAGGTGCGGATGTGCGAGAGCTGGATCTCCGCGAAGTCCGGCGCCCCGCCCGGGCCTTCGGCCTCCTCGGCCTTAACCACGCTGCTGGTCAGAAAATTCATGCCGTGCTCACCGGCCCACCGGGCCGACCGCAGGCTGCCGCCGCCGTACCACATGCGCGCGCCCAGGCCGGGGGAGTGCGGCTCCACCCGGTCGGAGAAGGACTCGAAGCCCTGGACGCCGCTGAAGCCGGAGGCGCGCTCGCCGCGTACGAAGTCCAGCAGCCGCCGCACGCGATCGTGGCCGAAGTCCTCGGCCTCGGCGGTGTCCGGGTAGAGCGCCTCCTTGACCTGGTCGTAGTGCATCGGCGGGCCGACGCTGACCCCCGGGTTGAGCCGGCCGCCGGAGAGGACGTCGACGGTCGCCAGGTCCTCGGCGAGCCGCAGCGGATTCTCCCAGCCGAGCGGGATGACCGCCGTGCCCAGCTCGATCCGCGAGGTGCGCTGCGAGGCGGCGGCCAGCAGCGCCACGGGGGAGGAGATGCCGTACTGGAGGTGCCGGTGGCGCACCCAGGCGCTGTCGAACCCCAGCCGCTCGCCCAGTTCGATGATCTCCAGCGTGGACTCGTGTCCCGGGCCCGGATCGGCCCCGTCGAACAGCCCGATCGTCAGGAACCCCAGCTTCCGAAGCTTCATGGCCGGTCGAACACCGAGCCGGCCCCCGGCATTCCGCCCGCGACCGGACCGCGCTCAACTTCGTTTTCCGGAGCGGAAGTTGCCGCTTCGCCTACGATCGTCGGCGTGTGCGCAAACATCATGGTCGCCGAAGACGACGCGAAGCAGGCCGAGCTCGTGCGCCGCTACCTGGAGCACGAGGGGCACTCCGTCACCGTCGTGGTGGACGGCCGCGCGGCGCTGGAAGGGGTCCGGCACGCCGAGCCCGACCTGCTCGTCCTCGACGTCATGATGCCCCGGGCCGACGGCCTCGACGTCGTACGGATCCTGCGCGCCGAAGGCCGGGAGGTGCCGGTGCTGATGCTGACGGCGCGCAGCACCGAGGACGATCTGCTGCTCGGTCTGGACCTCGGCGCGGACGACTACATGACCAAGCCGTTCAGCCCGCGCGAGCTGGTGGCCCGGGTCCGTACGCTGCTCCGCCGCCACCGGCGCTCGGCCGTGCCCGCGTCGGCCGCCGTGCCCGCGCCCGCTTCCCCTCCCGCCCCCGTCCCGGCCTCCGCTTCCGTGCCTCCTGCGCCCCTGCCTGCCGTGCCCGCCGTCGAGGCCGGGGCGGCGGCCGAGGACGAGGTGCTGTCCGTGGGCACGCTCAGGATCGATCCGGGCCGGCACGAGGTGTCGGTCGAGGGAACGCCGGTCGCGTGCACGCCCGGTGAGTTCCGCATCCTCGTCGCGATGGCGACGGAACCGGACCGGGTCTTCACCCGGAAGCGGCTCCTGGAGGAACTGCACGGCTTCGACAAGTACATCAGCGGGCGCACCGTCGACGTACACGTCATGCATCTGCGCAAGAAGATCGAGCGCACCCCCCGGCGGCCGGCCCGGCTGCTCACCGTGTTCGGCGTCGGCTACAAGCTGACGGATCCCGCGAAGAACGGACGCCATGCCCCGTCCTCCTCACACTCGTCCTGAGCCTCTCCCCGACGCCCGTCGCTCCGCCCGTCGCTCCGCCCGTCGCTCCGCCCGCCGGGAGCGGCGGGCCGTCCGGCTGCCGCTCCGCAGGAGCGTCCTCGGCCGGCTGCTGACGGTGTCGGCGGTGGTCGCCTCGTGCTCGGTCGCCGCCACCGCGTGGCTCGTCGTGCAGACGACCTCGGTCGCGATCCGCCAGGAGCAGGGGCAGAACCTCAGCGCCGACGCCGAGATCTACAACACCCTGCTGGGGTACGCGGCCACGCATCCGAGCTGGGAGGGCGTCGGCGACACGGCGCGGAAACTGGCCGGGGAGTCCGAGCGCCGGATCACGCTGACCACCCAGGACCGGCGCCCGCTTTTCGACTCGGCCGCCTCGAAGTCCGGTGGCGCCTCCGGCGTCGACCCGCTGCCGGAGCAGGCGTCGGCGGTCGTCGACCCGCTCTCCGTCGACACCGTGCTGGTGCCTGACGCGGCCTCCGCCGACGCGGACCGCGTCGACCCGCGCGCCGTGGGGCCCTTCCTGCTGCCCGCCGGTGAACGTACGAGACTCCGGGCGGCCGCCGCCGAGAACGTGGCGTGTCTCAACAGGCAGGGCATCGCCGCGGATGTCGCCGAGAGCCCGAGCGGGCGCCCCCGTATCCAGTACGTCGGGAACGACACCGACCGCGCGTCGGAGGACAAGTGCCTGGCCGGCTCGCCGGAGGGCCCCACCGGGACCGAGCGGAAGGCCCTCGGCAAGCTCAACCAACTGGCCGACGACTGCCTGGAACGCCAGGACCTGCCGGGCGTGAAGCTGAACCTGGACCTGTCCTGGGACCGGGGGTACGGGGCCGGATCGGGGACCGTCGCCCTCCCGGCCGGGGCAGCCCCCGCGGACGAGGCCGCCGCGCGGTTGAAGGAGAAGCTGGCCGCGGACTCGAAGCAGGCCGAGACGGACGCGGTGGCGCGGAAGAGGGCGGCCGCGGCCTACGGGTACCAGGGGCCGGCGGCCGAAGTCCGTGACAGCAAGCACGACCGGGCCATCGCCTCCTGCGTCGGCAGCGCCCGCCGCGAACAGCTCACGGAGTACGTCGCCGCGCCCGCCCTGCTGTTCATCGACGGCCCGCGCGCCGTCAGCGTGCCCGGGTTCGACCTCTCACCGACCAACACCGCCCGTATCGCCGGGGTCGCGGCCCTGGTCCTCGCCCTCACCGTCGGTGCCTCGGTGATCGCGGGGACCCGGTTCGTACGCCCCTTGCACGCGCTCACCGGCGCCGCCCAGCGGATGCGGGACGGGCTGGACTCGGCGCCCGTACCGGTCGGGGCGGACAACGAGATCGGCCGACTGGCCGCGGCCTTCAACGACATGGCCGCCCACCGCGCCCAACTGGAGCAGCAGCGCAGGGTGATGGTCAGCGATGTCGCCCACGAGCTGCGCACCCCGCTGAGCAACATCCGCGGCTGGCTGGAGGCGGCACAGGACGGGCTGGCCGACCCCGACCCGGCCTTCGTCGCCTCGCTCCACGACGAGGCCGTGCAGCTCCAGCACATCATCAACGATCTGCAGGACCTGGCGGCGGCCGATGTCGGCGCGCTGCGCCTCAACATGGAGCCCGTACGCGTCGACGACCTGATCGGCCAGGTGGCCGCCGCGCACCAGGGGCTGGCGGAGACCGCGGGCGTCACCCTGGCGGTTCTTTCGCCGGAGCCGGGCACCCAGCACCCGCGCCCGCCGCTGCTCGACGCCGACCCGGTCCGGCTGCGCCAGGCCGTCAGCAACCTGGTCTCCAACGCGGTACGCCACACCCCGTCCGGCGGCCGGGTGTCCCTGCGCGCATATGTCACCGGAGCGGGGGAAGGCTCCGGTGACGCGGTGGCCGTCGAGGTCGCCGACACCGGGACCGGTATCCCGGCGGCCGATCTTCCGCACGTGTTCGACCGCTTCTGGCGGGCGGAGAAGTCCCGCAGCCGGAGCACCGGCGGCAGCGGCCTCGGCCTGGCGATCGTCCTCAAGCTCGCCGAGGCCCACGGCGGCACGGCGAGCGCGGTGAGCACGGAGGGGGAGGGCTCGGTCTTCACCCTGCGGCTGCCCGCAGGGTCCGGGGGGAGCGTAGAGGCCGGGAAGACCGGGGCGAGCGGTGGAGCTGACGGAATGACTGCACGGCCCTGATGCGATGGCTATGAGGTCCTGACAGGTTCTTCACATCTGATCGCCACTGTTGCGTCATGCCCGGAACCTGGTGCGATTCGGCATCCAGGAACGACCCGAGCCGGGCCGGAAGTGGAGCCGTACATGTCCCGTCGCCTCAGCATGCGTCTCGCCGCCCTGACCGTCGTCGCGGCCGGCACCCTGCTCGTCCCGGCCACCGCGGCCGTCGCCGACCAGGTACCGACCACGGTGGCGAACGAGAAGCCGAGCGAGAGCCCGAGCGACCGGTCGGCCGAGAAGGCCGCGGACCAGAAGACGAAGGAAGCCGAGGCGCAGCGGGCCGAGAAGGTGCGCGCCGCCGAGAAGGCCAAGGCCGCGCAGACGGCCCCGCGCGGCGCTGTGGCCGCCGGCGACGCTCCGAGCGAGAAGGCGAAGCGGGCGGAGGACGCCGCGGCGATGAAGGCGCGCGCCGCCGAGAAGGCCAAGGCCGCCCAGACGGCCCCGCGCGGCGCTGTCGCCGCGGGCGAGGCCCCGGCCGGCAGCACCGGCGTCGCGCCCCTGGCCGGTACGGCCGCCGGCGCGATGCTGCTCGCGGGAGCGGGCACCTTCGTCATCCGCCGCCGCTCGGGCGCGCGCGCCGACGGCTGATCCGTAGCGCTTCCGATCGGCAGCACGGCTGATCGGCAGCACGGCTGATTCGTAGCGCGTCCCATCCGGCAGCGCGTCCGACCCGTAGCGGTGTCCGATCCGTTGCGGCGTCCGGCGCCTGCCCACCCCGTCGGGGCTCACGCCCCACCCGTACACACCGCTTCACCGCGTACCGCCTGATCAGGCATCACCGTGGCGCCGCCCTCGCCGGGCGGCGCCATCGTGACATCCTCCGGTCCACCTTCTGGAGCCTTCCGTGTCCCCAGCGCACCCTCCGGTACGGCGCCCCCGCACCCTGCCGGCCGTCCTGGCCCTCGCCGTCGCCGCCCTCCCCCTGCTCACCGGCTGCTCGTCCGCCCCCGAAAAGGCCGCCGCGGAAAGCTCCGGCACCGTGGCCGTCGGCACCCCCTCGCCCGGCGGGGAGTCCGGGGCGGGTGGGTCGGGGGCGGGTGAGCCGGCGGCCGGGGAGGCCGCGGCGCCCGCCAAGGTCGACATCCCCTCGCTGGGGATCAGCAGTTCGCTGATGGAGCTGGGCCTCAACGAGGACGGCACCGTCGAGGTCCCGCCCGCCGAGAAGGGCATGACCGCGGGCTGGTACACCGGCGGCGCGGTACCCGGCGAGGCCGGTGCCGCCGTCATCATCGGCCACAACGACACCCGCTTCGGCAAGGCCGTCTTCCACGACCTGGAGAAGATTACCAAGGGCGCGGACATCACCGTCACCGACGACGAGGGAGCGGCGAAGCGCTTCACCGTCAAGGAAACCGAGAGCGTCAGCAAGAACGCCTTCCCCACCGACAAGGTCTACGGCCGGACCGACACCCCCGTCCTGCGGCTGATCACCTGCGACGGCGACTTCGACGCCGAGGGGCACCCGGTGAACAACCTCATCGTCTACGCGACGCCGGCCTGACCGTACGCGACGCCGGCCTGACCGCGATGCTGCCGACGGTGCCGCGAACGCCCTGTCGGTGCGGGGTGCCGGTCCGTTATGATCCCGGCTTGTGGAACGTTCCCATTCTTCTTCCGAAACGACGGCGGTCGTCTACGACCTCGGTGGTGTCCTGGTGCCGTCCGGCGGTGCGCTGGCCGCGCTCTCCGCCGCGCTCGACGTGCCGCAGGACGAACTGGCCGAGCCCTACTGGGCCTACCGGGACAGCTACGACGAGGGCGACGCCCCTGCCGCGTACTGGCAGCGGGTCGGCGCCGCGCTCGGGCGCCGGCTGGACGGGGAGTGGGTCGGCCGCCTCGACCGGATCGACGTCGCGGGCTGGTCGCGGATCGCGGACGACGTGACGGCGATGCTCTCCTCGCTGGCGGCCTCCGGCATACCGCTGGGCGTGCTGTCCAACGCCCCGGTGTCGCTGGCCGACGCGGTGCGGCGGTCGGCGTGGAGCACCGTCTTCCAGGGCCTGGTCTTCTCGTCCGACGTCGGTCTGCTCAAGCCCGATCCGCGGGTCTACCGGGCCGCGGACGAGCGGCTGGGGTACTCGCCCGCGAACGTCGTGTTCTTCGACGACCGGCCGGGGAACGTCGCGGCGGCCCGCGCCCACGGCTGGCGCGCCCATGTGTGGACCGGCTGCGAGGGCGCGCGCGAGGTGCTCGCGCAGGAGGGACTGCGGGAGGGCCTGCGGGACGGATCGCGGGACGGCCTGCGGGACGGGCTCGGGCGGCCGGGAGGTCCGCTCGATGGCTGAGCGGCCGCGCAATCCGACGATCATCGATGTCGCCGCCCGCGCGGGGGTGTCCAAATCGGTGGTCTCCCGTGTCGTCTCCGGCCGGGGCAGCGTCGGCGAGGAGACCCGCAGGCGCGTGCTGGAGGCGGCGGCGGAACTGGGGTACGTCGTCAACGCGGTCGCCCGCGCCATGGTGGCCCACCGTACGTACACGGTCGGGGTGTTCGTCCGCGACGCCGCCACGGCCTTCTACGGTCACCTGCTCGCGGCGATGCAGGAGCGCGCGGCGTTCCACGGCTACCGGGTGGTGACGACGACGGGTTCGGGGCGGTTCGCGGTGGCCGACGAGTACCGCGCCCTGGAGACCCTGGCCATGCTGCGCGTCGAGGCGCTGATCGTGTGCAGCGGGCTGCTGCCCGCCGAGAAGATCGTGCCGTTCGCCGAGCGGCTGCCGACCGTCGTGGCCGGGCGCCCCGAGACCCACCGGAGCATCACCAGCGTCTTCTGCGACGAGGAGGAGGGCGGTGCGGCGCTCGCCGACCACCTTGCCGGGCTCGGCCACCGGCAGGTCGCGGTGATCGCCGTGCCGAAGACCTCCTCGGTGACCATGGCGCCACGGACCCGGGCCATGGCCCGGCGCCTGCGGGAGCGGGGCGTCCGCGTCCTGGAGATCGAGGGGACGCGCAGCGAGGAGGCCGGCGGCTGGGCGGCGGAGGTGCTGCGGCATCCCGGGATCACTGCGGTGATGGCCCCCAGCGACCGCCACGCCGTCGATCTGCTGGAGCAGCTCCACCTCCGGGGCGTGTCCGTGCCCGGGGACCTGTCCGTCACCGGTTACGACGGGATCGGGCCGCTGAGCACGCCCCTGATCGGCCTGACGAGCTGGCGCCAGCCGATCGAACTGATCGGTAGCGGTGCCATCGACGCCGTGGTGCGTCTGCTCGACGGGGAACAGCCGCCGGACCATCATCTGGCGCTGTCCGGCTCGCTGGTGACGGGGCGTACGACGGCATCGCTGTCCGAGATGAGCACGGAGGAACCGCCGCACTCCGGCGCCGAGGCCGGGAAGCACTGAGCTACTGGGTCACCCGGGGCCGGGGCGGCGTGCGGGCGGCAGCCCGCGCACCGCACCGGCCGGGACGCCGACGCTCGACGTGTGCCCGGAGCACCACGGCGATGCGGGCTGCCCGGCGGGGTGCCCGGCCCTGTTCAGTCCCCGGCGCTGTTCAGTCCCCGGCCCGTATCAGTCCGCTCTCGTAGGCGAAGATCACCGCGTGGACACGGTCGCGGAGGCCGAGTTTGGTCAGGATGCGGCCGAGGTGGGTTTTGACGGTCGTCTCCCCGACGAAGAGGCGGTCCGCGATCTCGCCGTTGGCCAGTCCGCGGCCGACCAGGGCGAGGACTTCTCGTTCCCGGTCGGTGAGTGCGGCCAGGCGGCTGCGCTGGGCGGGCGCGGACGCGGGGGCGTGCAGGACGAAGCGTTCGACCAGGCGCCGGGTGAGCGACGGTGCCACCATGACCTCGCCCCGCAGCACCGCGCGGACGGTCACCAGGATCTCCTCGGCGGGGGCGTCCTTGACGAGGAAGCCGTTCGCGCCGGCCCGCAGGGCCGCGTAGGCGTACTCGTCGAGGTCGAAGGTGGTGACGACGAGGATCCGGGGCCCGTCGGGCTGTGCGCAGAGGTGTTCGGTCGCGGCGAGCCCGTCCAGACCGGGCATGCGTACGTCCATCAGGACGAGGTCCGGCTCCAGGGCGGCCACGCCCGCGATCGCCGCGTCGCCGTCGGCGGCCTCGCCCACCACGGTGAGGTCGGGCTGGCTGTCGACGACCATGCGCAGCCCCAGCCGGATCAGCTCCTGGTCGTCGCAGATCAGCACCCGGGACGGTGACGGGCTCCGGCCGGTCATGGGGTCGCCGTGGTGGGCTCGGGTCTTGTGGGGCGCAGGACGGCGGCGACCCGGTAGCCCCCGTCGGGTGTGGGGCCGGCGTCGACGCTCCCGCCGTACAGGGCGGTGCGTTCGCGCATGCCGGTGAGTCCTCGGCCGCGGGAGAGCAGTGGGGCGGGGTGCTCCGGGGCGGCTCCCGCTCCGGCGGAGTTCTCCACCCGGACGCGGACCAGCCGCCCGGGCCCCTCGGTACCGGTGTCGACCCGGACATGGACCGTGGCGTCCGGCGCTGCGTGCTTGACGACGTTGGTGAGCGCCTCCTGCACGATGCGGTACGTCTGCGCGGTGAGATCTGCCGTGAGGCCGCCCCGCTCGCCGCGAAGGTCCAGCCGGGCGCGCGTGCCGTTCGTGTTGAGGCGTCCGACCAGCCGCCGCAGATCGGCCGAGAGGGACTCGCCGGCCCCACCGTTGTCGGGGCCGGGGCCGGGGGTGCGCAGCACCTCCAGCAGCCGGCGCAGTTCGTCCAGGGCCTCGCGGCCGGTCGCGCTGATGACACCGAGGGTGCGGTCGACGACCTCGGGGTCGGCGTGCCGCATCAGTCTGCCGCCCTCCGCGTTCAGCACCATCACGCTCACGCTGTGCGCGAGGACGTCGTGGATCTCGCGGGCGATGCGGGCCCGCTCCTCGGCGACGGCGACCCGGGCCAGGGCGAGGCGCTCCGACTCGGCGAGCGCGGCCCGCCGCTCGAACTCCGCGATATAGGCGCGCCGGGCACGGACGTACTCGCCGAACACCCAGGCCCCGGCCAGCAGGAGCCCCACGGCGAGCGGGGTGAGCCAGGCGCCGCGGGCGCCCGGGCCCCCGTAGTCCCGCTGCCAGGCGGGAACCCACAGCAGAACGCAGCCGGCGGCACAGACCACCGTCGCCGCGGCAGCCCGGCGCAGGCCGCGCACGGTGAGGGTGGCCAGGACCGCGGCCAGGGCGACGGCGCCGCGTCCCGGTTCCTGTCCCCACACCTCTCCGAGGTACTGGGCCCAGAACCCGGCAGTCACCAGGGCCGCGACGAGTACCGGTCGGCGGCGGCGCCACAGCAGGGGCAGCACCAGGGCGGCGTAGACGCCCGCCTGTACCCAGACGGGCCGCCAGCCCGGCTGGGGGCGGATCACCGGGGGCACGGCCACCAGCACGAGCAGCAGCAGGTCCGTCAGCCACGGATGTCCGCGCCGCAGGCGGGGCAGGGTCTCCATCAGCCGTTGCACCGCCTCACGCTACGGCCGGGGCCCGCTCCCCGGCATCGTCCTGGCGGGCGTCACGGGGTCCTCCCGCAGTCGTACGGACACGGGCCGGGGATACGACGTGCGGCTACCCGGGGCGTTTCCACCATGGCCACCATGTCGATCACCACCGAGTTCCTCAGACGGCCCCTCACGACCGGTGCCGTGGCGGCCAGTTCACGACGGCTGGCGTACGCGATGACCGAGGGCATCGGCCTGGAGCGAGCCCGGCTCGTCGCCGAGCTCGGCCCGGGGACCGGGGTGTTCACCGACGCCATCCTCGCCCGGCTCGCCCCCGACGCACGGCTCGTCGCCGTCGAACTCAACCCGGTGCTCGCCGCCCGGCTGTCGGCCACCCGGCGCGACACACGGCTGACCGTGGTCCAGGGCACGGCGGCGGAGCTGGCCGCTTCGGTCGGCGAACCGGTCGACACGGTGGTCTCCGGGCTGCCGTGGACGGTCATGCCGCACCACCGGCGCGGGCAGATCCTGGATGCCGTGACCGAAGTCCTCGCGCCCGGCGGCCGGTTCACCACCTTCGCCTATCTGCACGCGGCCTGGACCCCGCCCGCCCGTCACTTCACCGCCGAACTGGCCGTCCGTTTCGACCGGTTGGAACGCTCGAAGGCGGTGTGGGCGAACCTCCCGCCCGCTTTCGTGCACCGGGCCACCCGGAGGCCATGACCGCGAGCAGGCCCGCGTGGGGGCGGCGGGGAGGCTGCCGGTCCGAGGCGCCGGCCGGGTTCCCCGGCAGTCCGCGCACCCGGGACGAGGAGAGCCCTGCGGCAGAACGGCACCCTGTATCCGCGCATACCGGAGCCAATCAGTGCCAACCAGCGCTGATCCGCGCCAATCCTCGCCGATCCGCGTTAACGGAACGTTCACGGAACCTCTCCTTTTCTCCTCGCGGGGAGGGTGGGAACGTTCCACTCGTGATTGGGAACGTTCCACTTCGTTCCGGACCCTCTCGTTCCGGACCTCCTCGGCGTGGCGACCGCCGGCGCGGCGGCCGCCGGCGCGGCGACCGCCGCCGGGGCAAGCCGCGCCTGTCGGCAGGGCCCCTGATGGCCCTGCCCTGTCTCGCACTGCTCCTGACTTTCGCGTACTGGCCGGTCCTGCGCAGCGCCGTCCTGAGCCTGTACGGCACGGATCTGCTGGGCAATCCGACCCGGTTCGTCGGCGCGGACCACTACGTCGAACTCGTCACGGATCCGGCGCTGCGCCGGGTCCTGCTGACCACCGGCGTCATCGCCGCCCTGAGCGTCCTCCTCTCCGTCGGCGGCGCGCTCGCCGCGGCCCTGCTGCTGCGCCGGGCCGGGCGCCGGCCGCGAGCGGTCCTGTCGGTGGTGCTGTCCCTGCCGTTCGCGTACTCCGCGGCGGCGGCGTCGGCGGTGTTCGCCGGGCTCTTCGCCCCGGCGGTCGGGACCGTCAACGAGCTTCTGGCGGGACTCGGCCTCGGCGGGCCGCCCTGGCTGCAGTCACCGGTCTGGGCCGTGCTCAGCGTCTCGGTGGCGACGGCCTGGTACGAGTTCGGATTCGCCTTTCTCGTCCTGCTCGCCGCCCTGACCCAGCTCGACCGGGAGGTTCTGGAGGCCGCGGCGCTCGACGGCGCGTCCGAGCTGCGGACCGCCTGGTCGGTGATCATCCCGATGCTCCGGCCGACGCTGGTCTTCCTCGTGGTGACCGGGACGATCAGCGGTCTTCAGGTGTTCACCCAGGTCCAGGTCCTCACCAGGGGAGGCCCGGCCGGCGCCACCTCCACGCTCGTCCACGAGCTGTACCGGCGCGCCTTCGGCGAGGCACTGCCCGACTTCGGGTCGGCCTCGGCCCTCGCGCTGGTCCTGCTCGCCCTGGTCGTACTGATCACCGCCGTCCAGTTCCGCGTGCTGAGGAGGTCGGCGTGAAGCACCTGTCGAAGGCGGTCCGCCTGACGGCCCTGACCGTGATCGTCGTGATCGTCGCGTTCCCCGTCTACGTCACCGTCACCACCGCCCTGCTGCCCCAGAGCGATGTCGTCGCCGGCCGGCTGATCCCGCTGCCCACACATCTGACCCTGGACAACGTGCGGGAGGCGCTGCGCTCGGCGCCGCTGGTCCACCAGTACGGCATGAGCGTGGCCGTCACGGCGGTGCAGTCGGCGGCGCAACTGGTCACCGCCGCGCTGGCCGCGTACGCGTTCACCTTCCCCCACTGGCGCGGGCGTGGCGTCGCGTTCGCCCTCGTACTCGCCACCCTGGCCATCCCCGGCGAGAGCCTGGTCATCCCCAACTACGAGCTGGCCACCGGCCTCGGCCTGCGGGACACCCTGGCCGGTGTCGTCGTGCCGTACCTGGCGACGGGGTACGCGGTGTTCCTCCTGCGCCAGGCGTTCCTCGGGCTGCCGAGGGAGGTCTGGGAGGCGGCGCGCCTGGACGGCTGCGGCCACCTGCGGACCCTGCTGTACGTCGTGCTCCCCATGGCGCGCCCCCAGGTGGTCACCGCCGCGCTGTGGTGCGCCCTGTCGGCGTGGAACGGCTACTTCTGGCCGCTGCTGATCACCGACTCCCCCCAGCGGCGCACGATCCAGGTCGGCCTCGCCCAGCTCGCCGTCGATCAGACCACCAGGCCCGCGGTCATCTACGCGGGGACGCTGCTGGTCCTCCTGCCGACCCTGCTGCTCGTCCTGTTCGGCCAGCGCTACCTGGTGAACGGGCTGGCAAGCCGCGTCAAGGCCTGACCCCACCCATCCGCTTCACGTCCGTCCCTCATCCCCCAACACCTCATCAATGAAGGAGTGAACCGCCATGTCCGGACGAAACCGCGTCCTCGGCACCCTGTTCGCCATAGCCACGGCGACGGCACTGACCGCCTGCGGAGGAGGCTCCGGTACGAGCCCCTCCGGAGCCGCCTCCGCCTCCGCCCCCGGCCCCGCAGCGCTCACCAAGGCGTCCGGGCCGGTCACCGTGACCCTCTGGCACGGTCTCGGCGGCCCCGCGGGCCAGGCGCTGCAGGACGAGATCGACGCCTTCAACAAGGCCAACCAGGGCAAGATCACGGTCAAGGCGTCCTTCCAGGGCAGCTACGCCGACGCCATCGCCAAGTACTCCTCGGCCGTACGGGACAGGAGCACGCCCACGGTCATGGTGTCCAACGACATCACCACCGGCTATCTGCGGGACGCCGGGCAGACGGTCCCGGCGCAGGCGATGGCCGCCGCCAACCCCGGCGACCTCGACCTCGGCCGGCTCCGCCCCGCGGCCCGCAACTACTACACCGCCGAGGGCGAGTTGCTCGCCGTACCGCTCAACACGTCGATGCCGCTGCTGTACGTCAACGACGCGCTGCTGGCCCGCGCGGGCGTGGACCGCTCGACGCTCTCCACGCTGGACGGGGTGGCCGCGGCGGCCCGTAAGGTCAAGGCGGCGGTGCCCGGGACCAAGGGGATCGTCCAGCCCTTCGACGGCTGGTGGTTCGAACAGCTCACCGCCGCGTCGGGGACGCCGTACTGCACCCCGGACAACGGCCGGAAGGCCGACGGCGCCACCGCACTCTCGCTGACGGGCGACGCCCAGCGCAAGGCGATCGGCACCATGGCCAAGCTGTACACGGAGGGCGTCGGACTCGACACCGGCACCGACGGCAACGCGGCGCTGTCCGCCTTCGCCGCCGGCAAGGCCGCGATGATGTTCAACTCCAGCGGCGCCATCGGCGGCCTCAAGGAATCGGGCATGAAGGGGTACAGCGCGCTGCCTTACCCCGTCTCGGGCCCGGCCTCCGACGCGGGCGCCCTGATCGGCGGCGCCGCGATGTGGCTGGACCGCGTCGGCCACGGCGACGCCGAACAGGTCGCCGCCTGGAAGTTCATCAGCCACATGGCCTCCGCCCCCGTGCAGGAGCGGTTCGCCATGGCGTCCGGCTACGCGCCGATCAACACGGACGTCGGCGCCTCGGCCACCTGGCAGGCCTTTCTCGGGAAGAACAAGCCCTACGCCGTACTCGACAAGCAGTTCGCCGACACCCCGGCCAACACCGCCACGTCGGGCTGTCTGAGCGGCGCGATGCCCGGCGTCCGGGACGCGATCGTCCCCGAGATGCAGCGTGCCTTCAGCGGAGCCGAACCGCTCGACCAGGCACTCACGCAGGCCGAGAAGGCCGCGACCACCAAGATCGACGACTACCGGAAGCAGGCAGGCCAGTGACCGAGCGATTCGCCAAGGCCCCGGGTGACCCGTACCGCTACGGCGTCTACCTGCGCCCCGACCCCGCCACCTGCGCGGCGGTGACCGCGCTGACCGGCCAGGTGCGCGCCCAGTACGGGTTCGTCTCCGCGGGCGCCTTCCCGCCGCACGCGACGCTCGTCGGCAGCCAGCACATCACCGCGCCCGTGGACGACATCGTCGCGGCGGTGACCCGGGGGATCGCCGGGGTCGCGCCCTTCACCGTCCACAACGCCGGGGTCCGCCGGCAAGGCGTGGGCCTGGTCCTCGGCGTCCACCACCTCGCCGACGGAACCACCCCGAACTCCGCCTTCCTCGACCTCGCGGAAGCGGTCGACCGGGCGGTGGCCCCGCTGGTGACCCCGGCGCCCAACCCCGACCCGCACACCTTCGACCGCGCCGCCTTCGAGGCCCATCTGTCCCTCGTCTCGCACGACATGTACGTACGCCCGGAGCTGTCCGAGGAGATGGAGGAGTACGTACGCGGCCTCCCCGTCCCCTTCCCCGACGCCTTCCCCGGCGACACGGTCGCCCTCTACCGGACGCGCAGCGACGACTGGTCCGGCCGGTGGTGGACCACCCTGACCTGGGAGCACCTGCACACGTGGCGGCTGCGTGAGGAGTGACGGGCCGTCGGTGAGTGGGGCGTTTCCGTGAAACGCCCCACTCAGCGCGTCCGCGTCCGCCTATCGTCCGGAGTGACGGAGCGATCGCGTACGGTCACTGTCCGGTGCTTGTCCGGTGCTGTCCTGGCTGTCCGCGCGGTTCCTACGGGTAGGGCGTGGGCGCCGAGGGACGGCGCGGCAGGACGGGAGGAGCACGGATGTCGGTGGACGGCGAGGCGGAGCAACCGCTCGGTGACGAGAGGGACGAGGCGCAGGAGGCGCAGGAGCCGGGGTGGGAGGTGGACCCGGACGACGAGTGGGGCGTGGCCGTCATCACCACGGTGGGACGGCAGTTGAAGCTGCGCCGGGAGGCAGCGGGGATGCGCGCCGGCCAGTTCGGGAAAGCGGTCGGCTACGGCGAGGACATGGTGTTCAAGATCGAGGGCGGCAAGCGGATCCCTCGGCAGGACTTCCTCAACGCGGCCGACGAGGTGCTGGGGGCGGACGGGCTCATCGCGGCGACGTGGGAGGACGTGAAGAAGGTCCGGTACCCGAAGAAGGTTCGGGAGCTGGCCAAGCTGGAGGCCCAAGCGGTCGAGATCGGGGTGTACGTCTGCAACAGCATCAGCGGGCTGTTGCAGACACCGGAGCACGCGCGGGCGCTCTTCCGGGCCGCGCAGCCTCCGTACTCGCCGGACGACGTGGAACGTATGGTGGCCGCTCGCATCGCCCGGCAGTCGATCTTCGAACGGAGCAACCCGACGCCCTCCATCAGCTTCGTGCTGGAAGAGGCGACGCTGCGGCGGGAGGTCGGAGGCACAATGGTATGGCGACGGCAGCTCGAACGTCTGCTGGAGGCGGGGCGGTTGCACAACGTTACTCTTCAGGTGATGCCGACGAAGACCGACGCTCACCCCGGAGTGGACGGCAGGGTTGAGGTGTTGAAGTTCGCGGAGGGCACGGCGGTAGGGCGATCCGAGGGCGCGTTCAACGGCCGGCCGACCTCCGATCCGAGGCAACTGCGCATCCTTGAGCTGCGGTACAGCACCATCCGGGCGCAGGCGCTCACGCCTCGGGAGTCGCTGGCTTTCATTGAGCAACTACTTCTGGGAGAAACATGATGCGCAAGGCCTCCACCGGAGACCATTCCGAACTGGCGTGGTTCAAGAGCAGCTACAGCGACGGTACCAACGGCGAGTCCTGCGTCGAGATCGCCACCACCCCCGGTGCCGTGCATGTCCGCGACTCCAAGAACCTCGAAGGCCCCCGGCTGGCGCTCGCACCCGGAGCCTGGGCGCACTTCGTGACGTACGCGGTGGAAAGCTGACGCCGTTCAGGCGCCGCGTGAGCGGCCGAGGGTGTGGAGGAGGTCCCGGGCGGGACGGTGGTCCGGGTCCCACTTGAGGGTTTGTTCGAGGACCTTCATCGCCTCGGCGCGGCGGCCGAGCCGGCTGAGCTCCCTGCCCTGTGTGTAGGAGCGTTCGGCGAGCAGCGCGCGGATCCGGGCGTTGTTCGGGTCGTGGCCCAGGGCGCAGCGCAGCCATTCCTCGTCGCGGGTGAAGGTCTCGACGGCCGGGGCGGCGGTCGCGGCGGTGCAGTGGAGGTCGATCATCTCCTCGAAGACGTCCGGCCGGTCGGGCTCCCGCTGCCAGGCGAGGTGGGCCATGCCGATGGCCTGCTGGTACTGCTCCTGGGCGATCAGCCGGCGCGCCCGGGTGAGCAGATGCGCCACCCCGCTGGGGCCCTGGCCCGGCGGGGGAGCGGGCTCGCCGTCCCCTGCCGGTGGTGTGGTGACCGGGGTGCCGTCCCTGGGCGGGCGAGCGGCGGCCGGGGTGTCGTCGCCCGTGCCCGGCGTGGCGGTGGAGATGTCGTCGAGCAGTGCCTGCGCCTCCGCGATCAGTTGGCGCAGTTCCTTCCCGGCCTGGTCGAGGCGGCCCTCCTCGATCAGGCGCCGGGCCGCGTCCAGGCCGGCCGGGCGGTGCGACGCGGTGGCCGGTGTGGTCGTCCCGGGCGCGGTGAGCAGGGTGATGTTCAGCGGCGGGGGCTGCATCTGCGGCTCGGCGGTGTCCCGCGTGTCGGCGCCCAGTTGCTCCTCGTACCCCGGGGACCGGCCGCTGAGCCGGTTGGCGTGCAGCGCGGCCCCGCGGGCGATGTGCTCGTTCCCGGACGGCACCACGGCGGTGCCGAGTCCGGAGATCAGCCCGCGCAGTTCGGGCAGCCGGGTGCTGCCGCCGCTCAGCACCACGGTGTCGACGTCCTCCCGCCGCATCCCGGACTGGTCGAAGAGGTGGTCGGCGCGGTCCAGCGTGGGGGCCACCACCAGCCGGACCAGGGTCGCGAAGCTCTGCCGCTCGATCTCCATGGTGACCGGCTGCTGGTTGTCGGGACCGGCCATCAGGACCGGGAACAGAGCCCGGTCCCCCGCGGAGAGCGTCTCCTTGATCTGCTCGGCGACGGCGCGCAGCCGCAGCCAGCCCGCCTCGCCGTGCTCAACCTCCCCGGGCGTGAGCCCCTGCGGGCGCAGCGCGTGCAGCCACGAGCCCAGCACATGGCTGTCCAGGAAGCGTCCGCCCGGGGTGCGGGCCCCCTCGTAACCGAGCACCCGGTAGCGGCCGCGTACCACCCGGACCAGGCCGAGTTCGAAGCCGTCGTACCCCATGCCGTAGCTCAGATACGTTCCGCTGCCCTCCCCTCCGGTGTGTCCGATCACCGCGGCCACCGAATCGGAGATCAGCGAGACCCTGGTCAGTCCGGCCGTCTCGGCCGCCTCCAGCAGCGCCGTCCGCTGCGTGGTCCCGAACCTGGCCGGCACGCTGATCACCACCTGGCCGATGGTTCCCGAGGTCGTGTCGAGGACCCGTCGGCACAGTTGGGCCAGCGCCCGCGCCACGATCTCCACGGGCCGCAGCGGCTGCCCCGCCACATCGATCCGGGTGTTCTCGCCCAGCATGCTCTTCAGGCTGGGGAAGGCCACCGGCACCGGTCCCGCCGTCGCCGGCACACAGAGCAGCCACGGCCGGTCCACCCCGGTCAGCGCCATGAAACCGGTGGGCCGGCCGGACACCGAGTAAGCGGCCCGCAGACCGGTGGCGCCGAAGTCCAGGCCCAGGTTGACCTCGGTCATCGACGGCTCCTACGGCTCTCGGTCGAGAAGCTTGAGCAGACCGTCGAACTCCTCGGCGTCGACGATCTCGGCCACCGCGTTCTGCTGCCCAACCCTGGCCAGCACGGGTTTCAGCAGGCGCGCCTGTTCCATCGCGGTGTCCCGCCTGCCCTCCTGGTGCGACCTGCGGATCGCGGCGATGGCCTGGTTGATCTTCTCCGCGTCCTCGGGCGCGGCCTGGTCGGCGGTGCGTTCGGCGTAGTAGAGGTCGGAGGCGAGGCCGGCGCTGTAGATGTCCGACTGGAGCACGCTGGTCATGAAGCGGCACTCCGCCGGATCGGAGAACACCAGGGTCCGCTGGGCGCGCTCCAGGTCCTGGGTGATCTTCATCGCGTGCGCCGGCTCCAGGTACTGCTCGTACCGGCGCAGGAACATCCGGGTGGCCTCCTCGATGAAGGCGAGGTCCTCCCGGTAGGTCGCGCCGTCCTCCTCCGGCTCGGCGGAGGCCGCGGCGTTCGTCCGCTGGGTGTCGGTACGGAGCTTGGTCTGGTACCGGTTCGCGGTGCCGGGCACGGTGATGGTCACGCTCAGCTCGCGGTTCTTGTCGTACACGAACTCGACGTCGACACGGGTGTGCACGTCGATCTGCTCGGGCAACTCGTACTCGATCACGCCCTGTTCGTGGTTCTGGCTGGCGACCGCGGCGTCGCCCTCGTACACCGGGACGCGGATGAGGCGGCCGTCGGTGGCCTCGAAGGTGCGGCGCATCGGTTCGGTCATCGGGTTGTAGGGCGTGCCCTTGGGGATGATCGGTACGAAGGTGTCGGCCTGCGCGCCGTGCACCGCGCCCACGCCGAGCGCCATGCCCGTCACGTCGTACACGTTGGTGTCGCCGGTCGGCCGGGCGGTGGCGAGGCTGTGGCCGCACTCGGCGCACACGTCGGCGGAATCGTCGTTGATCTTCTGGCAGGCGACGCACTCCATGCCGTGGGTGGTGCCGGCGAGGATGCCCGCACCGATCGCGACGCACTCCATCGGGTTGATGTTGCGCCGTACCTTCTGCTTGCCGAAGAAGCTCTCCACCGTCTGGTAGACCTTCGGCGTCAGGGTGGAGCCGCCGACCAGCAGCACGTCCGAGATGTCGTCGGGCCGCAGGCTCTGCCGTTCGAGGGCGTCGCGCACCAGCCGGATCGTGCGGGCCACCAGCGGTTCGATCATCTCCTCGAACTCGGCCCTGCTCAGCGTCATGTCGACGTCCACCACGGTGCCGCCGTCGGCCCGCAGCGCGGCCGGCACGATGATGTCCACCTCGGCCGCCTGGCTCAGCTCCCGCTTGGCCAGCTCGGCCTCCTGCTTGGCCGTGAACCGGAACTTCAGGTCCTCGGACGGGTCGACCCCGGCGTTCTGCTTGATCCACTCGATGATCCGGTCCACGACGAGGAGGTCGAAGTCGTCGCCGCCGAGCCAGTTGTCCCCGGCGAAGTCCAGTACCTGGAAGTGGTTGTTGCCCTCGGAGTCCTTGGTGGCGTACAGGATGGAGATGTCGAACGTCCCGCCGCCCAGGTCGTACACGAGGATGCGGCGCCGCTCCCCGGGCTGGAGGTCGACGCCGAACGCGATGGCCGCCGCGGTGGGTTCGTCGATGATCCGCTTCACGACGAGACCGGCCGCCTCGCCCGCCGCCCGGGTCGCCGCGCGCTGCGCCTCCCGGAAGTAGGCGGGCACGGTGATCACCGCGTGGGTCGGCGTCCGGCCGAGCCGGTCCGTGGCGTCCTGCTTCAGCTTTTCGAGGATCATCGTGGACACCTGCGCCGGGGTGTACGCGGTCCCGGCGATCATCACGTGCGCCCGCGGGTCCTGGTCGGGGCCCGGCACGATCCGGTAGCTCAGCCGGCCGCGGGCGTCCGCCACGTCCGCGTCGGCGTAGTCCCGCCCCATCAGGCGCTTCACCGACACGATGGTGTCCTTGGGTTCGCGCTTGGCCCAGTTGAGCGCCGGGCCGCCGATCAGCCGGGTGTGTTCGCCGTTGCGGATACGGACGCCCACGACCGAGGGCGTCAGGGGCTTGCCGTCGCCGTTGACCAGTACGCTCGCCCGCTTCTGGTCGGGCTTGTACTCGGCCACCGCCGAGTTGGTGGTCCCGAGGTCGATGCCGATCGCCTTCACTGCCGCTCCTCCTTGCCGCCGGTGCCGCCGGACCGGGCCGGGACCGGTTCCGCCGTCCTGGCGTCCGCCACCTCGGCGGGCGTCTCGTTGTTGTCCGGTGCCTGGTCGTACGGTGCCTGGTCGTACGGTGCTTGGTCGTCCGGTGCCTGGTCGTACGGTGCTTGGTCGTCCGGTGCCTGGTCGTACGGTGCTTGGTCGTCCTGCGCGGGCTTGCCCGATGCCACGACCACCGCGGCCGGACGGATGAGCGTGCCCCGGTGGCGGATGCCACGCTGGACCACCGTGAGCACCGTGTCCTCGGGGAGGTCCGGGGCGGGTTCCGGGTGCAGCACCTCGTGGGTCTCCGGCTCGGCGATCTCGCCCGGCTCGCCGATCAGCTCGACCTCGTTCTTGCGCAGCATGGTGGTCAGCGCGGCGTGGGTCCTGCCCACGCTGGCCCGGTGGGCGTCGACGCCGACGTCGGGGCCGAGTTCGAGCAGCCGGTCGAACGAGTCCACGACGCCGCCGAAGCCTCGTAACAACCGCCCGACGTACGCCTCGTGGGCGCGCACCGCGTCCTGAAGCCGCTCGACCTGCGCCTCCCTGTCGGCGAGTTGGCCGGCCAACTGCTTGATCAGCTCATCCGCCGACGGTTCGGCGGGCGGACCGGTCGGCTGCTCGGCCGACTGCTCGGCGGGCCGGGCGGCCGGGGTGTCGCGCCGCGGCTGCCGGGCCCGCTTCTTGGCCTTGCGGTGATTCACATCAGGCTCCTAGCGATCTGCGTCTGCGGTCTGCGGTCTGCGTCTGCGTCTGCGGTCTGTCTACGGTGTGGGGAGCTACCGGTCGAACCGGATCAGGCTGTCGATCAGCGCCCCCGACGGGAACACGCCGAGCCCGGGCGCGGGACCGGCCGCCTCCGGCACGGGCACCTCGACCGCGCTCAACTCCGTGGCCAGGGCGTTGAGCCACTCCACCGGCACGGACAACGCCCGTGCCACCTCCGGAGGTTCACCGCCCCCGCCCGCCGCGACCCGTTCGGCCACCAGCTCCGCCCGGGCGCGGGCCACCTCCTCGGCCGGATCGATGTCGTAGAGCAGTACGTCCGCCAGCAGCCGGCGCCGCAGGTCCCGCAGCTCGTGCCAGGCGTTCTGGGTCCGGGCGTTCATCAGACGCCGGGTCATCAGATCGAAGGAGACGTCCGCCATCGCGGCGTGCGTCGTGTCGGGTGTCACCCCCGCGACGGTCAGCTCGTCGTACGGGAACGGGCCGTCCCACTCGGTCAACGGATCCTTGATCACCTGTCCAGGTCCCCTTCGCCTACGCCTACGCCGCGGCCTTCGACTTCGCTTTCGACTTCGCTTTCGACTTCGCCTTCGGGTCCGCCTTCGGGTTCGCTCTCGGTGGCGCGCGGCCCGAGGTCCGCGTCCAGCGCGTCCAGCAGCGCCTGGCGCACCCGGACGCTGGTCGGATCGGTGCGGCAGGCCCGTACCAACCGGTGCAGGAACCCCGGCCGGTCGCCCCGCAGGCGCTTCTCCTCCGCCTGCCGCAGGAGGTCCTCGGCGTGCGCCGACGGGTCGGTCTCCACGGGGGCGCCCGCCCCGTACTCCGTGATCATGTCGTTCAGCTGGTCGATGCCCACGCCGGCCAGCAGCAGCGGTTCCAGCTCCTCCAGTGCTCCGAGCTGGCATTCGAGCAGCCGGCTGTCCGCCTCCGCCCGGATGAGACCGTGGTGCAGGATGACCAGCGCCTCGCGCAGGATGGTCAGCCGTCCGCCGGTGGTGTTCCCGCCGGGCAGGGCGTCCATCTCGAAGATCAGCGCCTGGGCCAGGTTGAGCCGGGGCCGGGCCGACGCCGGGTTCAGCTCCAGGGCCCGCCGCAGATCGGCGAGGCCGAGCGGCAGGTCCGGCTGTACGCCGACGTCCCGGCACCGCGAGCTGTACCAGATGCCCCGGTCGACCAGGAGCGCCGCCCATCGCGCGGTGAGCGTGTGCGTGCCCACGGTGCCGACCACCGGTAGGGCCGCCTCGACCAGGGCGATCGACTCGTTCAGTGGATCGATCTGGAGTACGGACATGTCGGTCAGCGCGTCCACGCGGCCCAGGATCAGCCGCAGCACCGCCTCCTTCACCCGCACCGTCATCGCGGCGTTCGCGGCGATGCCGATGGCCTCGGTCAGCTCGGCCATGGCCCGGCCCAGCTGACCACGGTTGGCCAGCAGCCCGCGGGCGATGAACAGATGGGCCCGTACGGCGAGTCCGACCGCGTCCTGCTGGAGATGGTTACGGCGCCGGGGCAGGTAGGTGTGGGCCGGGTTGCGGCGCAGGAAGTCCTGGCACGGCGGGCACTCCCCGATGCCGGGATGGCCGTCGGCGCCGGGCCCGCCGCAGTCGGCCGGCAGCTCCGGCATCCGCTGCCGGTGGAACTCCGGCAGGGCGCGCAGCGCCGACTCGAAGCGGTGCCGCTCGACGAGGGAGGAGGCCCTGGCCAGCTCGGAGAACGCCCAACGCACCCGGCGCAGCGTCACACTGGCGGACTCGCTCTCGGGTTCGCCGTGGCCGGTCCGCTGCTCCGTGGCGCGCGCCACGAACCGGCCGAACCTCTGGAGCAGCCCCGTCATCTCCAGGTAGCCGGGCCCGCACGCCAGCCGGGGGCTCTGCGGGTCCTCGGAGAGCGGCAGACCGCCGGCCTCGCTCAGCGCCCGCGCCCCCTCCAGCTCGCGCTCCAGGAAGGAGACCAGCTCCTGGTAGCTGGCGGCCTGCGCCGAGCGGCCGGCGCTGGTGTGCCGGTCCGCGTGCCCGGAGAGCAGGGCCACCAGATGCTGGCCGAGGTCCACCCGCAGCCGGTTGGTGTTGGCGGGGGTCACCGCCTGCCCGTAGGAGGCGGCCCTGGCCTGCCGCCAGCCGGCCCAGAAGAGTTTGTCGTCGGTGAGCAGCACCGCCCAGCAGGCCAGCACCTCCCGCCACACCGGCTCGGCCTGCTCCCACGCGCCGGTGTGTTCCAGCTCGCGGGCCTGCCAGAAGGACGCCACGGCGAGGCTGTGCACGGTGGCCAGGTCGCCCGGGGCGGCGGCCAGCCGTCGCCGCCACTCGGCGGTGGCCCGGCCGCGGTCGCCGGAGAGGAGAGTGAGCAGCGGGGCGTCGTCCGGCAGGTCCGCGCACAGCCGGGCGGTCAGCTCCGGCCGCTCGGCCGGTTCCAGGGCGCCGAGCCGGTCGGCCAGCGCGGCGGGCTCGCGCAGCCGGTAGAGGAACGCGTCCACCAGCAGCCGCTGGGCGGGCCACCGCAACTGGTTCCACGCGACCCGCTCCTGCCAGCTCATCCCGCCGCGCTCCATCAGCATGAACGCGGCGTTCTGTACGGTGTCGGTCGGCGAACCCGGGGTGATCCCGGCCGAGTCGAGCGCCCGGTAGGGGAATCCCGGGTCGCGTTCGGCGAGCGGATCGGCCAGGAGCTGCCCGCTCGCCGCCCGGTCGGCCCAGGGCAGCGCGGCCAGCAGCGACTCCAGCCGGGCCTGCCGCCCGGCCAGGTCGGCCACCGGCCCCGGCGCGGCGGCGTACGCCAGGACCGCGGAGCGCCAGCGCCCGCCGTCCTCCAGCTCGCGGCCCCGGGCGTACGCCTGACGGGCGCGGCTGTCGGCGTGCGTCAGGCAGCCCGCGTACGCCGCCACGGCCTCCGGCCAGTCCGCGCGCTGTTCGGCCGCCCGGCCGCGTACGTAACCGGTCAGCGTCGCGAGGTCCGAGTAGCCCCGGTCGGACAGGCTCTCGGCGGCCTCGGCGGCGGTGGGCCAGTCCTGTTCCGCGACGGCCAGCCGCAGCCGCGCGTAACCGGCCCGCGCCGGTACGTCGGCGAAGCCGTCCGGCAGCGCGGCGTACCGCTCCACCACCTCCCGCCAGCCGTCGGGGCCCTCGGCCGTGCCGAGTTCGGCGAGCCGCGCGCTCGCGTAGCCGCGCCGTACCGGTACGTCGTGGTGGCCGTCCGGAAGGCCGGTGTAGCGCTCCAGCGCGCCGGCCCAGTCACCGTCCCGCTCGGCCAGCCGGGCCAACGCGTAGCCGTGGGCCAGGGCCAGTTCCGGATCGGCGCCGGCGGCCGGGGCGTAGGCGGTCGCCGCGGTCGTCCAGTCCTGCTCCAGCTCGGCCAGCCGGCCCCGGGCCTTCCGGCGTACGAGGCCGACCTGCCCGTCCCGTTCCTCGTCCCGCGCGTCGCCGAGCAGGGCGAGCACCGAGCCCCAGTCGTCGCGCCGGGCGGCCAGCTCGGCCCGCGCGTACCTGCGCCGCCGGCCGACCTCCCCCTCCGCGTGGTCGTCGGGCAGCCGGCCGAAGCCGTCGATCACCCCGGCCCAGTCGTCCCGCTGATCGGCGGCGCGCCCGGCGGCGTACTTGGCCCGCTCGGCCGCGTCGAGCAGATCCGCCGGCAGCGGCGCGTAACAGCCGTGCGCCTCGGCCCAGTTCCCGGCCGCCTCGGCGATCCGCCCGGTGGCGTACCCGAATCGCTCGGCGGCGTCGGCGTGGCTCGTACGGGAGCGGACCGGCCGGCCGCTGCTGGTGTCTGCCGGCGCCGGGCCGCTGCCGGTGTCCGCCGGTGCCGGGCCGCTGCCGGTGTCTGTTCGTGCTCGCCCGCTGCTGGTGTCTGCCGGTGCTCGCCCGCCGTCGGTGCCCGCGTGGACCGGCCCGCCGCAGGCGTCGCCGTCCGGCGGCTGCTCGGTGGCGGCCGGGTCCGCGCCGTCCGGGTCCGCGCCGTCCGGTCCCGCGCCGTTCGTATCCGCGCCGTTCGGTCCCGCGGCTGCAGCTTCCGAGCCGTTCGTATCCGAGCCGTTCGTATCCGAGCCGTTCGTATCCGAGCCCGCCGGTCCCGTGCCGGCCGGTCCCGTGCCCGCCGGACCCGCACCGTCCGGTCCCGTGTCTGCGGCGTTCGCGCCGGCCGGGCCCGTGTCCACGGCTTGCGCGCGGTCCGTCTCCGCGTCGGCCGGACCCGCACCATCCCTATCCGCCTCCGCCCCCGCCGGCCCGGCGTAGTGGGCCGCCGCCACTGCCCAGTCCTGGCGCAGCTCGGCGAGCCGGCCCTCGGCGTACCGGGCGCGGGCCCCGGCGTCCGCGCGCTCGCCGTGATCCGGGGGGAGCGCCCCGTAACAGGCCGCCGCGCTCGCCCAGTCCAGGAACGTCTCCGCGGCCAGCCCCTGCTCGTACAGGCTGTCCCTGGCCAGGTCCAGCCAGTCGCCCGGATCCCCGCCGCCGTCCGCCAGCTCGCCGAACGCCCGGTGCGCGGCCTGCCAGTCCGCCTCCTCGGCCGCCGCCCGCCCGGCCGCGTACAGCGCCCGGTGCGGGCTGTCCAGGAAGTCCGCCAGGCGCTCGAACGCCGCCGCCGCGGCGGGCCAGTCCCGCCGGTCCTCGGCGGTTCTGGCCGCGGCGTAACCGCACCACTCGTCGGGCGTCAGGCCGAGCCCGACCGCCGCCGTCAGCTCCCGGTCGGCCGGGGGCCAGTCGCCGGACTCGGCCGCCGCCCGGCCCCGCGCGTACGCCGCCCGGAGCGGCGCGTCCGCGACGGCGGGGCACTCCCCGTACGCCGCCGCCGCCTCGGCCCAGGCGCGGTCCGTCTCGGCGAGCCGGCCGTCCACGTAGCGGGCGCCCTGCCGCGCGTCGCGGTAGCCGTCCGGGCGCAGTGCGAGGACCGCCGCGTACGCGCGCCGCGCCGCCGGCCAGTCCTCCGCGTCCTGGCACGCCCGCGCCTCCCCGTACGTGACGGCGAGCCGGGTCTCCTCGATCTCGCCGCGCAGACACTCCCGTACCGGCCGCGGCAGCTGCGGCTCGGTGATCCCGTCCAGGATCCGCTCCGCCGCGTCGGGGTCCAGCCGGTCGGCGAGCGCGGCGCACAGCTGGTCGATCGCCGGCCAGGCCAGTTCGAGGCGCGCCTCGGAGATCAGCCGGCTCCGCTCCTCGCTCAGCCGGCCCGTGCGTACCGTACGCAGCACGCCTTCCCAGTCCTGCCGGGTGCGCAGAAAGCGGGCGGCGGCCAGCACACTGGTCCATTTCATGTTGCCGGGGGCGTCCAGCCGGAGCAGCGCCGTTTCGCCCTCGACCAGCGGGTCGAGGACCTCGTCCTCGTCGTCGTGCACCTCGCGCGCCTTGAAGAGCCAGCCGTGCGCGTACGACTCGTGCAGGAACAGCGCCGGCGTGGCCCATTCGATCGAGGTGTGGCCCGGCAGGTCGGAGATGCGCTGCCGGGCCGAGGTCACCGCCTCGTCGATGGTCTTGTTCGCCGACAGCCCCTCCATCAGCACCGGGCCGAAGACACCGGCCGCCCGCTCGGTGACGGTGGTCCGCATGCCGACCACCGCGGGCACGCCCCGCCCGATCAGCGCCTGGGCCAGCCCGGAGAACGGCTCCGCGCTGCTGTTCCGGGCGCCGGAGCACAGGTTGAGCACGACCAGACGCAGCCGCTGCGCCCGGACCATGATGCCGCTGAGCAGGGTCGCGGGAACGCGGTCCGCGGTGCCGTCCTCGGCCTCCAGATACACCACGCCCTCGTTGCGCGGCGTGTCGTAACCGCCGTGCGCGATGAGCAGGACCGCGACGGGCTCGTTCGCGTGCTGGGCCAGCCATGTCTCGACGGACCGCCGGGTCGCGTGCTCCCGTACGGTCGTCTTGACGACCAGTTCGGACAGATCCTTGCGCAGCGCGGCCAGTTCCGGTCCCGCGTCGATCGCCGGGAGGCCGCCGGGGGAGGCGACGGCGACGAGGAGGTGGATCGCCGCCGGCTGGTCCTCCGCGCCCGGCAGCCGGCCGTGCAGGGGGTTGCCCGGCAGCGAACGGGCCAGCGACATGTTGTAGTTCAGCGCCAGGACCTGCTCGCCCCGGTGGGCCGGTGAGGCCAGCGCCTCGACGGGCAGCCCGTGCAGCTCGGTCGGCAGGTCGAAGCGGAGCCGCAGGCCGCGGAAGCGGTGGTGGTCCTCGGTGCTCTGCGCCCGGCTCAGCGCCTCGGCGATGCACTCCACGAGCCCGTCGTCGAAGAGCAGGCCGTACGTGGCCCGGCCGAGGGCGCGCAGCCGCGTCACGACGTCCCGTCCGCCGGCGGGCGCGTGGCCCAGCTCGATGTCGATCAGCTCGGCGAACTCGCCGCTCAGCCGCCCCGGTTCGCCGTCGACGGCGCGTACGGCCACCCCGGACACGGGGCCGTTGGCGAGCACCAGATACCGCTGGGGCCCCACTTGACGTACCCGGACGCGCAGTTCCTCGTATTCGAGCACGGTCACCGCCTCTGCCGGTTCGGCGCGGACCGGTCCGGCGCGGACCGCAGCCCGGCGAAGACCTGGTTGAGGCTCTGGCTCGCCGCCGTCCGCTCCTCCAGCAGGCGGGGGTCGCCCGGCCGGTCCAGCAGGGCCAGGTCGAACTGCTCGACCGCCTTGGTGAGCAGTTCGACGAGTACGGAGACGTCCCCGGCGTCCAGCGCCTCGAACGCCGCGATGCGCAGCACGATGCCGAGATTGAGCCGTGCCCGTACCGAGCGCGGGTTGAGCTCCAGCGCACGCACCAGATCGGCCCGCGCGGGCGCGGTGCGGGAGCTGTCCTCGTTGACCGTCAGGATGGCCCGCGTGGTCAGCGCCTGGGAGAGCTGGGTGACCACCCGTTCCCGCTGCGCCGGGTCGCGCCCGCCGACCGCGCCCAGCGCGGCGTCGAGGACCGTGATGGCGTCGTCCCCCTTCTTCTTGCGGTGCAGCGCGTCCGCCCGGCCGAGCGCGGCGTCCACGACGGTCCGCCGCACCGGGCCGCTCTGGTCCAACCGGTCGGCGTACCGCACCGCCCGCCGCCAGGAGCGCGCCACCTCGGCGCCGTCCGGCTCGCGCGCCGAGAGCGCGCGCATCGCCTTGCCGAGCAGCGCCTCGACGGCCAGGACCGCGCTTCCCCTGAGCAGGTCCTCGTGTCCGGTGGGCAGCCCCGCGAGCGCCGGATTGAGGTGGTCGAACGTGGCACAGTCAGGCCGGCAGACCAGCGGCTCATCGGTGGCGCGGTCCGGGCGGGTGACGTACCGGCGCTCCGCTGCGGAGCGGCGCTCCTCGTCGGCGGCGCGGCAGGGCGCGCAGCGGGTGTCCAGGGCCAGTTCCAGCGCCTCGTCGAGCCGGCCCGCGGTCAGCTGGACCCGGGCGAGGCCGAGTTGGGTGAAGTAGAGGTACAGGTCCTCGATGTCCGTGTCCGCCGTGGTCAGCGCCTCGGTGAAGGCGCCGAAGTGCCGTTCCAGGCCGAGTTCGGCGAGACGCAGCGGCCCGCAGACCAGCCGGGCGCCGGCGTCCGCGCCCGTGTCCGCGTCGGCGCCGACCTCGTTGCCGCTGCCGCTGCCGCTGCCGCTGCCGCTGCCGCTGCCGCTGCCGCTGCCGCTGCCGCTGCCGTTGCCGTTGCCGTCCGCCGGGCCGGGCAGCGGCAGTCCGCCGTGGTCGCGCAGGGCCCTGGCGGCCCTTTCCTCCCGGCGGAGCAGCAGGGCAGTGGTCGCGGCGGTGCCGGACCGGTCGGCCGCGATGCGCCGCTCGATCAGCTCCTGGACGTCCGCGCGCAGGGTGTCCAGCATCCCGGGGGCGACGGGCTCGCCGTAACGGCGCTCGGCCCGTTCCCGCCACCGTGCCCAGAACGCGTCGTCGCGCAGCACCGACATCCAACTGCCGATGCAGGTCGGCCAGTCGGCGCGCCCGCCGCGCGGCCGGACGTCCGCGCTGATCGTGTGGAGCAGCATCAGCGCCCTGACATGGCCGGTCCGGTGGTCGGTGGGGTCGTGGGCGTCGGCCCGTTCGAGCCGGTCCACTGCGGTGACCCGGTCACCGCCGAGCCCGTGGGCGAGCGCCTCGATCAGCGTCGGCGTCCGGCCGTCCGGCGCGGCCTCGTCGGCGTGGGCCAGCCAGGACGCGGCCCGCTCCCACTCCGCCCGCTCGGCGTGGCCGTACGCGATGTCCCGCAGCAGCGGGCCCAGTTCGGGGCGGGTACGGTCACTCGCCACGGCGGCGGCGATCTCCGCCTCGTCCGGCGGCCCGCCGTCGGGAGGGCGGGTGCGCAGCCGCGCCAGCGCCTGCCAGGGGCGCCGCCCGCCGCGCTCCGGGAGGGCCAGCAGCTCGGCGAACCGCCCGGCGCGGTACAGCCCTTCCGCGTGGAGGCCGCCCCACTCCCCGTGGTCCGGGGCCGGAGCCAGGGCCTCCAGCACGCCCGGCCAGCCGCCGTCCCGGAACCGCAGCGCGGCCAGCGCGTATCTCGCCTGCCGTACGACGTCCGCCCACGCGGGGTCCGCCACCAGGCAGGCGCCCAGCTCCTCGGCGGCGTCCTCCGCCTCCGTCTGGCCCGAGCCGGCCGCGCACAGCGCCAGCCCGAGGCGCACCCGCCCGGCCCGCACACGCGCGGGGTCCGGGCGCGCGGGCCCCGTACGGGCGGACTTCGAGCCGCCGAGCCCCGCGCCGGCGGACTTCGGGCCGCCGAGTCCCGCTCGGGCGGGCCCGGTGCCGGCAGGCTCCGCCCCGGCAGGCGCCGCCCCATCAGACCCGGCCCCATCAGACCCGGCACCGTCGACCCGGCGCCACAGATCCGCCGCCTCGCCGAGCCGCCCGGCCACGGCCGCCAGCACCGCGAGATAGTGCGCCGGTCTCGGATCCCCGGGGCGCAGCCGCCGGCTCGCCGTCAGGTGCGCGCGGGCCGCGCCGTCGAGGTCACCGCGGGCGATCGCCCGCGCGGCGGCGTGCAGATGCAGCTCCGCGACGAGCGCGTCGGGCGGTACGGGCACCCCGGTGCGCCGGGCCGCCTCCAGGTGCTCGATCGCCTCCGCGAAGTCGCGCCGGGCGGCGAGTTCGCGGGCGTACGTCCAGTGCGCGGCCGCCAGCGGGGCGGCGAACCGCGCATCGTCGGGATGGCGGGCCCGTAACTCGGTCCAGGAGTCGAGGTACGTGTCGAACCGGCGGAGCCGGTACGCGGTCAGGCAGTACTGGAGCAGCACCTCGTCGTCGGCGTACCCGCCGGCCAGCGCCTGCGCGTACGCGTCGTACGCCGCCGGGAGCTTGTTCTGCTCCTGGAGCGCGAAGCCCAGCACCGCGGCCGTCCGCGGGGTCCGCGCGGAGGGCTCGACGCGGGCCGCGAACATCTCCGCCTGCTCGGGGCGGCCCTGCCGGAGCAGCAGGCACGCGGCGAGCAGCAGGCCGTTGTCGTCGAGCGCGTCGTGCTGGTCCGCGGCGTACAGATCCACCAGCGCCAGATCGGGCCGGCCCTGGCGGATCCGGACGTACGCCCGCTGGGCATGGGTACGGCCCCGTTGGCCGCCGCACTCCAGCGCCATCCCGAAGAGCCACTCGGCGCGCTCGAAGTCGGCCTGGTGCGCGGCGCCGCAGCCGCCCCAGTAGAAACCGTCGGCGGCGGACGGCGCCAGCCGCCGCGCCTCGTGGAACCAGGGGTCGGCGGCCCGGTAGTTCTCCCGGGCCAGGCAGATCCGCCCCATGCCGGTGTGGGCCTCCGCGGCGGCCGCCGCGGCCTCCGGGTCCCGGTCCGCCGTACGCCGCAGCTTCCGCAGCGCCCGGTCGAAGTGCTGCTCGGCCAGGTCCAGTTCACCCTCGTCCCAGGCCAGCCACGCGGCCGCCACCGCCTGCTGCGCCTGACGCCTCCCGATCCCGAGGTTCGGCCCCATGGCGGCCGGTCACCCCGCGGCTTCGTCGAGCTCGGAGCGCCAGGTCCCGCGGTGCCGGTCGTAGTGGAGCGGGCCGATCCGGTAAGCCGTCAGATCGAGCGCGACGAGCTGCCGGTAGGCCTCCGCCGGCAGGTCCGCCTCCAGCACGACGCGCAGCCCGCTGACAGAGTCGTGCAACACCAGCGGCCCCCCGGCCTCGCCCCCGCCCGCGTCCCCGCCCGCCTCCTCGCTCCCGGCCCCGGCCCCGGCGTCCCGGGGCCCGCGCCGCAGCAGCGACTTGACGCCGGTGTAGGCGTCCTTGACCGCCTCCGCCCCCAGCCCGCTGAGGAACGAGTGGAGCGGCAGCGCGAGCAGCACCACCCATCCCAGCTCCGCGGGCCCCCGGTGCGCCAGCGCCCGGCGCGCGTCCGCCCGTACGCCCAGTTCGCCCAGCATGGAGACGAGCTGATCTTTCTGCGCGTCGGTGACATCCCGGTCGAGCAATAACTCGGCGGACAAAGAATTGCCGATCATCCGATGACTCCCCCGTAGCAACCGCTTCTGAACCGCCGTACCGCCGAAGCGACGTACCGCTGTACCGATGTACCGACGTACCGCAGTACCGCCGACTGTCGAACGGCCGAACTGCCGACACACTGGCACTGATAAGGACCATAAGACCGGCCGCGTGGTTCCGCCATGAGTTCGCGGAGACTTCCCCGCGCTCGACCCGAGGCCTTCGGCGCCCTGGTGTGCGGCCGTATCTTCGAAGGGTTGCCCACGGCTCGGCGATGTTGACGTGGCCGGTGTGAGGGAGCGGTGGAATGGAAGCGCAATGGAGAAAGAATGAAGATCGATCTCCTCGGCACGCCCACCGCCGCTTGTCGAGGCGGCGCGCCGCGAAAACTTCCGTCCACACGGTACCGGCTCCCGTGGCTCGCTCCGGTCGGCGGCGGCAGCAGCGGCGGCGTCCTGTCCGCCGCCGCGGTGGCCCGGCGCTCGTGAGATCGGCGCTCGAATTCCATCCGAGGATCGATTTGCGTTGCCGGTGGGGGGATTCGTCCATTGTCCGCCGAATGAAATTATTCGGCCGGTCGGTCTTACTCGTGCGAGTGCCAAGTCCCCCGTATCGGGAACTGGTTGGCCGTTCTCGTGATAGAGTCTTGATGAATTTACAGGACGCCACGAAAAAAGGGGAATGGCGTGAATACCGAGAAGGTTACGGCTCGGCGTCTTACGGCCGAGGAGGTTGCAGAGTTGGGCCCCCAGGACGGCATCTTCGTCTCGGCAGGGACGGAAGGCCTTCCTCTCGACTGCTATGCCCCGGCTTTCCTCACGGGGCCGGGTAAGAGCTTCGAGGGAGGGTCCTTCGTCGCGAGGACGGCCTTCGGTGAGGAAATCCATGTTCTCCCGGACAATGCCGAGGAGAGCGGGATCTGGATCGCCGACAAGCAGGGGGAGGAAATCGAGGTCCTCCAGAGTGCCGGCGTCCTCCTGAACCTCGCCCTCTTCGTACCCAACGGGAACAAGGAATCCCTGGATTCGCTCTACTCCGCGGCGCGGGACGCCTTCGGCGTGGGGATCGTCCAGCGCTGGAGCGAGGAAGTCGCCGAGGT
This sequence comes from Streptomyces sp. NPDC059255, assembly GCF_042752355.1. Taxonomy (NCBI): domain Bacteria; kingdom Bacillati; phylum Actinomycetota; class Actinomycetes; order Kitasatosporales; family Streptomycetaceae; genus Streptomyces; species Streptomyces sp. NPDC059255. Next base: position 44,747 of record NZ_JBHYZP010000021.1, on the reverse strand, counting down.
GCCGGACGTCAAGGTCGACCTGTACGAAGAGCCGGTCCGCGGGCGGAAGAGCGCGAACAGCCAGAACCGCGACCGCCGCGCTCTGGACATCTACCCGACCCGGGTGCGGTTCCTGGAGCCCAGCGACGGCTGGAAGTTCATTGTCGAGCCGCACAAGGAGATCGTGGACGACACGCCGACGATCTGACGGCGTGCGGCCTGCCGGTCGCACCTGCTCGCACAACTGCTGTCAGCGGTAAAGACGAACGCTCGGCTGGGGTCTCCCAGCCGAGCGTTCTACGTGGAGGGCCTCGCGGCGGTGCAAGGGGACGGGCGTGTCCCGCCCGGTGGAAGATGCTCCGGCTCAGCGCACCGGGAAGCCGAAGGAGTAGCCCTGCTCCTTGAGCCAGGGGAGGACCCGGCGCAGCGCCTCGACGGTCTGGGAGCGGTCGCCACCCGCGTCGTGGAAGAGGAGCGTCGGCCCGTTCGGCAGCTCCCGTTGGACGGTGGCGACGATGGCGTCCGCGCCCGGCCGCTCGAAATCCTTGGTGTCCACGTTCCAGCCCAGCGGGCGCATGCCCCGGGAGGCGGCGAGCTCCCGGCTGTACGGGGTGAAGGCCCCGCCGGGCGCCCGGTAGTACATCGGTCGTACGCCCCCGGACGCCTCGGTGATCATGCGCTCGGTGTCGAGGATCTGCTGCGACTGGTAGGCCTCGGACTTCTTGTCCATGGCGGTGTCGTGCGACACCGAGTGGTCGCAGAGCCGGTGCCCGGCCGCGACCACCTTCTTCACCAGGTCGGGGTGGGCCTTCGCCTGCGTTCCCACCATGCAGAACGTGGCCTTCACCTCGTACTTCTCCAGCAGGTCCAGCATCGGGGGGGTCCACACGGGGTCCGGGCCGTCGTCGATGGTGATGTTGACGCCGCGCGCCCCCTTGTCCGAGGCGTGCACGATCTCCTTCGAGACGGGCTTGACGTCCGTGCTCGGCGAGGCCGACGCGGTCGGCTTCGGTGCCGCGTCGCCCACGGCACCGGCCTGCGCGGTCCACACCGAGGCTCCGGCCGCCGCCACCGTCACGCCGAGCACCGCCCCGATCAGCTTGCCGTACCAGCCCCGCCCGCCGCCGTGCCGCGCCATGTCCGCCCCGCTTCCGCGTAGTTACTCGCCGATCTCCGGTCGCCTTCCGACCATCTGACAGGACGAGGCACAGTGGCGATCGGATCCCTCCGTTACCGATCACGGACAATCCCGGGGGAGTTCGGGGACAACTCGACAGCCGGCACCCGCGTCCGCCGGCGAGAGCCCATTCGCCTCCTGCCCCCTTCGGCGTGACCAGCGGCCAGGCACTCTCCGGAGTCGTCGGCCCACTCATCGAGATACCGGTCCTGATCGGGCTCGTCCACGTATCCCTGGCCTGGCGCAAGAAGTTCCCGCCCTCGCCGTCCTCAGCAGTCTGGCACCCCCTCAACCAGGGGATGGCGTCCCCTGGTTACCCCTGCCGAGGCCAGAAACACTGAACGAGCGAACCTGCCCGAACTCGGAATCCTGCAACCGATGAGAACAGAAGGAGGCAGCCAAATGAGGCGACGGACAGCACTGCTCCTGGGCGTCACACTGGCGGCGGCCCCGATCGCTCGGGCGCACGCGCGCCCGAGCCGTACGACGCCCCTCGGTGGGACGCCCGTGGCGACCGGACCGTCCTACGGCAGGGGATGGCGGCCGCTTGCGCCGATCGCGAGCGGGCCCCGGCAGGAGCACAGCGTCGCCGCGATCGGTGAGAAGGTCTACGTCATCGGCGGCATCGTCGCCGACCCGGCCGGCGGGTTCACCACCACCGGCCGGGTGGAGGTCTACGACACCCGACGTGACATGTGGTCGGGCGCGGCACCGCTGCCCGTCGCGATGAACCACCCCAACGTGGCGGCGGTCGGCGGCAGGATCTACGTCCTCGGCGGGCTGTCCGGCGGGGCCGCATGGCAGGCCGTGCCGGACAGCTTCGTCTACGACCCACGTACGGACCGGTGGACGCGACTGCCGTCGATGCCTCCGGGCATCGAACGGGGCAGTGCCGCGATCGGTGTGCACGGAACGGGGATCCACCTCGCGGGCGGCATGCGCGCGCTGGTGCCGGGCGCCGGTGGCCTCCAGGACACGGTGGACACGGTGTCGTCGTACGACGTCGTGACCGGCCGGTGGGGGACACTGCCGAGCCTGCCGCAGGCCCGCGACCATGTCGGCGGAGCGGTCGTCGGTACGGTGTTCTACGTGCTCGGCGGCCGGGACCGGGGGCAGGTGAACGTGCGGGACACCGTCTACGCATTCGACCTGCGCTCCCGCCGCTGGTCCGAGCGGGCACCGATGCCGACCGCCCGCGGCGGCATCGCCACCGCGGGCGTGGGCACGAAGATCTACACGTTCGGAGGCGAGGGCAAACACGACGACACCGACCCGAACACCGTCTTCGCCGAGACCGAGGCGTACGACACCGTCCGCGACCGCTGGCAGCGGCTCGCCCCGATGCCGGTCCCGCGCCACGGCACAGCAGCCGTCGCCGTAGCCGGAACGATCCACCTTCCCGGTGGTGGCATCGCCGGCGGTGGCAGCCCGGTGGACGTCAACGACGCCTACCGGCCCGCCCACCGGTGAGCCGTGAGCGAGCGCGTCCGGGCAGCCGTATCCGAGCCCCTGCGCCCGGACGACATTCCGGCGGGCCGCTTCGGCTCGGGCTGCGCCGGGCGGTCGCCGGCTCACCGTCCGCTCCTCGGGCGGGGAAAGACGATCGGATACGAGACAGTTGGCGTCGGCTGCACAGCGGGCCTGTCCCACCCCGGCCGCTTGATCGGGTAGACCACCGCCGGCTGCGGCTGTGGTTGCTGCCGTGGTAATCGGAGTTGCTCCTGCTGTATGCCGGTGCCTGCGGTGGTGTTGCCGTTGCCGAGGATGAACACCCCGGCCACGATTGCCCCCAGGATGGCCGTTTCCCGGCGGGCGCCGGCCGGAAGGCGGAAATGCTTCCTGACGACCGTGCCGTCCGACTTCACGTACTGCTCGATCACGGGCACGGCCGAGTCCCCCCACCAGTCGAGTCACGCCTCCCTGCGCAACGGCCCCCATGAAAGCACCCGCCACTGACAACGCGTCACGCAAAGATCGCCGTACGTGATCATTTCGAGCCATCGACGCACGCCATGCGTCGCGTGCCCCCCTGTGCTGCGTATTCGCGCAAGACGGGCACGCGGAGGGCACGGTGACCCGTGAGAGGCCCGGTGAGACGGGGCCGGTAGGTCAGTCGATGCCGATGCGCCTCCCGTGCCCCGGTCGGACGGACGGGCGGATCAGCGCAGACCGGCGAAGAGATCGTTCTCGGGTACGGCCGCGCCGGTGGTGTCCTTGACGCGTACGAAGGTCTCCAGGCCCATCATCTCGCCGAACTTCTCCTTGCCCATCTTGAGGAAGAAGATGTTCTCGCCCTGACTGGCGTGCGCGGCCAGCGCATCGTACTTCTGACCGCTGAATGCGGTGGTGTCCACCCACGTGGTGATCTCATCGTCGGGGAGGCCGATCTCGGCCATCGCGGCGGCCTCGGCAGGATCCGGCTCCGGCATGTCCTCCTGGAATTCGCGCATGGTCTCCCCGAACCGCTGCATCATCGAGCGGGGCACCGTCGTCCAGTACACCTTCGGTGTCAGCTCGGTCAGCTCCAGCGCCGCCATCGTGATGCGGTGGGCCTGGATGTGGTCGGGGTGACCGTAGAAGCCGTTCTCGTCGTAGGTGACGACCACATCAGGCCGGTAGTGCCGCATGAGTTCCGCGAGCCGGGCGGCGCTTTCCTCCACGGGGGTCCGCCAGAAAGATCCCGGGGCGTCGTTGCTCGGCCAGCCCACCATCCCGGAGTCGGCATAGTCCAGCATCTCCAGATCGCTGATCTTCAGGACGTCGCAGCTCGCCTCAAGTTCTTGACGGCGCATGACGGCGACGGCCGCCGGATCGTGGCCGGGATCGCCCGGCTTGACACCCCCCGCCCCATCGCCGCAACTGCCGTCGGTACACGTCACGAGAACGGTGCGGATGCCTTCCGCCGCGTACCGCGCGAGGACTCCGCCGGTGCTGGTGGCCTCGTCGTCGGGGTGCGCGTGTACTGCCATGAGCGTCAAGGGTCGGTCGGTCATGAAAAAGTCCTCCTGCGTAAATACGTCTTGATCCGAGTACGCGGCGGGTGTGCCGCGATCCCGGGGCCCGGATCCTGGCGGGGAGGGCGACCGCGCTGTCTCCGCGTTCCCCGCCCGTACGGCACCGGTTCCCTCGGTTGCAACCGCGCCGGCCGGACCGGCTGTTCCCGGCACGGTCACTCGGCCTTCCAGGCGGCGGCGTTTCAACGCCGACGAGATACAGGCGCGGCACGAAATGAGAAACCCTACTGGACAACAAGCAAGGCTTCGGTCTCCGACCAGGGCCTTCGTCATGGAGCGGGCGACCAGAAACGAACTCGTGCTCTGAGCTCGGGAATCAACGGTTCTGTCCCGCCCATGGGAAAGCGCAGGCCAGAGCAATTTCAGCCCCGTCACCGGGCCGCGCCACGTGAAGGTAGTGACTCTCTTCCCTGCGTCCCGCGCGCACCTCCCGTGCGGGTTCCGTTTGCCCGTTGTACGCCTCTTCCCTGTCTGATGGCGCACGTTCGTGAACGCGACGGGTGTTGTCCCGTGCGTCCGCTGCTGCTTCGCTCCGCACGCTCCGGTGTTCGAGTTGACAACGTTGTCTTACTCTGGGGCGGACTGTGTGGACGTATCGCGACGATGGAGAGGTCACGTGCCCATCAGATTCCGAACTCCCTTGCCCCGCACGGCTCTTCCCCGGAACGCCCGCCGACGTCATCGGCCCCTGCACGCGACGGTCGCCGTGCTGCTCGCCGGCGCGCTCGGCTTCGGCGCGTTGGCCGGTGCCGGCGCGGCTGCCGCGGCGCCCGGTGCCACCACATCCGCGGGGTCCGGCGGGACGTCCGGCGGGACGGACTACACGAAGCTCGTCGATCCGTTCGTGTCGACCGCGGGCGACAACGGCAACGACATGCCGGGCGCGCAGGCGCCCCACGGTCTGGCCAAGGTCAACCCGCTGACCACGCCGAACCGCAACCACACCGGGTACGACTACAACGAGGACCACATCGCCGGGTTCACGGCGACGAACCTCGACGGCGTCGGCGGCTCCGGAGGCGGTGGCGACCTGCTCGTCGTCCCGACCTCCGTGCAGTACGACAGCCGGCCCGCCACCGGCACGTACGCCCACGCGTTCAGCCACGACGACGAGACCGCGACGCCCGGCTACTACCAGGTGGGCCTCGGGGCCATCTCCGGTACCGCGTCGTCGGTGAAGCAGGACTCCGGCACCATCAAGGCCGAGATGACCGCGACGACGCGCACGGCGCTGCAGCGGTACGCCTTCCCCGCCGGATCGAAGCCCGAACTCGTCCTCGACCTGGCGAACAACTTCACCAGCCGCACCCGCTCGACCATGAAGACGACGACGCTCCCGAACGGGACCACCTCGATCACCGGCCTCATCGCCGGGTCGTTCAACGGCGCCTCGTACAAGCTGTACTACGCCGCCACCACGAACGTCCCCGTGACCTCCCTGAAGAGCTGGGGCAACGACGGCAGGCTGAGCGACGCGACCACGCAGGACGGGGCCGACACCGGCGCCGTCCTCGGGTTCGACAAGGCCGCCGGCGACGACATCGAGCTGCGCGTCACGCTGTCGCCGATCAGCACCGAGCAGGCCGCGACCGACCAGGACAACGAGGTGGGCGACCTCACCTTCGACCAGGCCCGCGCCCGGACGAAGGCGGCGTGGAACACGTCGCTCGGCGGCGTCGACGTGCGCGCCTCGGCGAAGTCCGACCCCGGGTCGACGCTCACCAAGCAGTTCTACACGCACCTGTACCGCATGTACGCGCTGCCGGTGAACGCCACCAGCACCAGCGGTACGTACCGCGGCGCCGACGGAGCGGTGCACAAGGCGAACGGCTTCACGTACTACGACGGCTGGTCCACCTGGGACGACTTCCGCAAGTACTCCGTCGCGGCGTACATCGACCCGGCCACCTACCGGGACATGATCCAGTCGCTGATCGTGCTCTTCGCCGACACGCGCGCCTCCGGCAAGAGCCTCGGCAGCCTCACCCACTCGGTCCCGACCGTGCGCTGGGAGCGCTCGGCCGTGCTGGTCGCCGACGCCCTGTCGAAGGGTTTCAAGAACTTCGACCGGCTCGACGAGGCGTACCCGGCGCTGCTGTCGTACTCCGGGTACTACACCGGGGCGCAGTTGCGGCAGGGGTACGTGACCGGTGATCCCGGTACGACCGTGCAGCGTGGCTACGACCAGTGGGCGCTCTCCGTCGTCGCCGACGCGCTCGGCAAGAAGGACGACGCGAAGGAACTGCGTACTCAGTCGACGATGGCGATCGACAACCTCGTGAAGCCCGGCGCCTGGACCGCGGCCGACGGCACCGAGGTCGGTCTGCTCACCCCGCGCGCGGCGAACGGCGACTGGCAGAGCGTGGACCACGAGAAGTTCGAGGCGGCCGGCCTCTACCAGGGCACGCTGTGGCAGTACCACTGGTACGACGCGTACGACATGGGCGGTCTCATCGAGGCCATGGGCGGCGAGAAGGCCGGCAGGGCCGCGGTCAAGCACATGTTCGGCGAGGACTCCGGCGCCGGCGCCGACGACGGCTCGACCATGCTGCACTCCAACGCGAACGAGATCGACCTGCAGGCCCCGTACCTCTTCAACTACGTCGGCGAGCCGAGCCTGACGCAGAAGTGGGTGCGTGCCATCTACACCGGCACGACCTGGAACCGCTACATCGCGACGGGCTCGACGAACGAGGCCCCCAGCTCCGGTGGTGAGTTCACCCCGCCGGTCAGGACCCAGGTCTACAAGCTCTCCCCGAAGGGCTTCCTGCCGACCATGGACAACGACGCCGGCACCATGTCGACCATGTTCGTCGCTGCCGCCCTGGGCCTGTTCCCGGTGACGGCCGGCTCCAGCCAGTTCCAGATCGGCAGCCCGTTCTTCGACTCCACGACGATCAATTACGCCAACGGCTCCCGGTTCACGGTGAAGGCCGGCGGCGTGTCGCCGAGCAACTACTACGTGCGGAACGCGACCCTCAACGGCAAGCGGTTCGACAACACGTGGCTCGACTACGCGCAGATCATCTCCGGCGGAACCCTGGACTTCACCATGGGTTCCAAGCCCTCTCGGTGGGGCGCCCGCACCGAGCCCGCGTACTCGCTGAACACCGACTCGGGCGACACCGGTGACGGTGGCACCGGTGACGGTGGCACCGGTGACGGCGGCACGGGCCCGGACAGGGGCCACACCGTCGTCTCCGCCCGCCCGGGCACCGTCGCCACCACCGAGGACGGCACCGTCCACGGCAGTGTGAAGCTCACCCTGTCCGGACCGGCGTCCTTCGACGCCCGCAAGGGAACCAGCCTCACCGGGACCGGGGCCGCGCGCGTGACCGGCCTGCCGGCCGGTGTCACGGCGGATCTCCGCGTCAGCGGCTCGCGCACGGCGACGCTGTCGCTCACCGGCACCGCGAAGGTCGACGCACGCCTCGGCATCACCTTCCGCGACGCGGCCTTCGCCCACGGCGTGCGGGCCTCCACGGTGAGCGGTACCGGGATCTCCCCGACCGACCCGCTTCTGATCTCGGCGGCCGCGGTGCACCGCGAGGCCCTCGGCGCACTCGTCGACCAGGCGTCCCTGGTACGCGGCGCCAACTACTCCGACGGCTCCTGGAACCTGTTCCGGTCGGCCCTCGAACGCGCGCGGACCGTCCTCGCGGACACCACCTCCGCGACCGGCACGATCATGGCCGCACAGGACGCGCTGCGGACCGCCGTCGACGGGCTGGCCATCGACGAGGGCGGCTACGCCGTCCTGCAGGCCGAGGACCCCGACCAGAAGGAGGGCCCCAGCCTCATCAGCGAGCGGAACAACTCCGACGGCAACCTCGGTGGCGTCACCGAGGGATCGTGGGAGCGGTTCACCCAGCTGGACTTCGGCGGGGTCGCCCCGCGGACCGTCTCGGTCCGCTACGCGAACTCGCAGCCGGCGAACGCGAAGCCGAGCAGCGTCGACATCCACGCCGGCGCCGCCGACGGCCCCGTCGTCGCCACCGTCCCGCTTCCCGGAACCGGCGGCTGGCAGAACTACAGCACGGTGCGGGCGGCCGTCACCGACCCCGACGCCCTGCTGGGCGCGAAGAGCGCGACGTTCGTGTTCCACGCCCCGTCGGGCCAGCGGTGGGTGTCGAACTTCGACTGGTACCAATTCTCGCCGTACGAGGTCTCGGCGTCCCCCACGACCACACTCGCCACGCTGACCGCGGCGAACAGCACCACGACCGGCAACGGCTCGCTCCCGCTCCAGCTCTCGAACGGCATCTTCGAGAACGTGACCAACAGCGCGTGGGCGCAGTGGAAGGACACCGACCTCCGCGACGGCGCCGACACCGTCACCGTCCGCTATGACAAGCCCCGGTCCCGCGCGGCGTCGGACTCGCACATCGAACTGCGCCTCGGCTCGAAGGACGGCCCGAAGAGCGTCGACATCCCCCTCGAATACAGCGGATCGGGCTGGGGAACCGTCGCCACGACGAGCGTGCGCCTCGACCCGAGCCTCTTCTCCGGCGTCCAGGACGTGTACGCGGTGTTCGTCTCCAGCACGCAGACCGCCTCCCAGCCCTACGTGGGCAACATCTACTCGCTGGCCCTGACACGGACCGCCGACGCCCCCGTGGGCTTCGACGCCACCGCGTTCCGTTCGCACAGCGGCGGCGGCCTCAAGAGCGAGCCCGTCGGCTGGACCGGATCGGGTTCCACCACCGACCTCGGCGGTACCTACGACGGAGCCTGGATCAACTACGGGGACATCGACTTCGGCAGTTCCCCGAAGAGCACCGTCACGATCACCTACGCCAACAACTCCGCCCGCTGCGGCACCGGTTCCGCCGTCCAGCTCTACCTGGACTCCTTCGACCCGGCCGACCCCGGCACGCCGTACGCGACCGTACCGCTGCCGGTCACGGGAAGCGCGTGGTCGTCAGGAGGGACGACGAGCCTGACACTGCCCCGGGCCATCACCGGCACGCACACCGTCCACCTGCGGCTGACGACGAACCCGGACTCCTCGCACCCGTACGTCGCGAATCTGGGCCGGATCACCTTCGACCACGTCGAGACGCCCGCCGTCACGGACAAGTCCGCGCTGCGGAAGGCGATCGAGCGGTACGAGGGGCTCTCCGCCGACGCGGGGCGCTACGGCGCGATCGACTTCGGTGTGTACGAGCGTGAACTCGCGGCCGCACGCACCCGCGTCGCCGCCGCCGACGCGACCCAGCTGGAGGTCGACACGCAGACGCGCGGCCTCACCCTGGCCGCCAGCCAGCTGGTCCCGCTGCCGAGGCTGAAGCTGGAGGACCTGGTCACCACCGCATCGGCCCGCGACGACGACCGCTACACGGAGGCGTCGTGGCAGGCGTTCGCGGCGGCACTCGCCGCGGCGAGGACCGCGGTCGCCGACGGCGCGGCCACGGACGCGACGCTCACCGCCCGGTACGACGTCCTCCGCCGTGCCCTGTCCGCGCTCACCACGAAGCCCAGGGCGGTGCCGGCCGCGCCCGACGCGGTGTCGGCGACCTCGTCCGGCACGAGCGTGACCGTCGCCTGGTCCGTACCCGCCGACACCGGCGGCTCACCGGTCACCGGCTACAGGATCGCCCTCAGCGACGGTCACCAGATCAAGATCAACGATCCGGAGAGCCGGAGCGCGACGTTCACCTGGCTGCGGGCCGGCAGGTCCTACACGGCACGCGTCCAGGCGGTGAACGCCGTCGGCACCTCCCGCCCGAGCGCGGCCACGGCCCCCGTGGTCACCGGCGGCGGCAAGCCGCAGAAGCCGGCGGTGACGGGTGTGCTCACCGACGGCAAGCAGGTCCGCGTGACCTGGCAGGCGGTCGGCGACGGCGGATTCCCGATCATCGGCTACACGGTGGCCCTCGACGAGGGAACCACCACGCACGTCCCCGCCACGACGGCCACGACGCTGCTCACGACCACGCCCACGCCCACGACCACGGGCAAGGCCGAGACACACACGGCCACCGTCACCGCGGTCACCCTGGCCGGAACCTCGGACGACTCCGCCGCGACCGCCCCGGCGACCACCGCGGCGGACGCCGCCGACCCGGCGTACGAGCCGTCCCCCTTCCCGGACGACACACTCAACGCCACCTACGCGTCGGACAAGTGGCCGGGCACGGGCGACGGGACCGACTACTTCCGCGACCTGCTGGACGGCATCGAGGACCTCGGCCCCGACATCCTCGGAGCCGACGCCAAGGTGCCGAACGGCGCCGCGCTCACCGCTGAGAACGACCGGATCGCCGCGCGCGTCAACAACGCGGCGACGCAGAAGGAGGTGGACCGGGCCGAGGTCGACGCGGCCAACAGCAGCACCGTCACGATGGCCGACGGCCTCGGCTCCCGGCTCGGCCCGATCTACCGCGACGCCCTGAAGGACGGCCGGCTGCCGAAGACCAGCGCACTGTTCTCCCGCGTCACGAAGAACCTCGACAAGGTCGAGGCGGTGAAGAACCACTACGGCTACCTGCGCCCGTACGTGCGGCTCGGGTTCGTCGGCGACGGCGGCGACATCTACGAGTCGAAGGACGGCTCGTACGGCAGCCTCACCACCAGCGGCTCGTATCCGAGCGGCCATACCTACGGAGGCTACGAAGCGGGGACCATCCTCGCCACGCTCCTGCCGGAGCTGGCACCGTCGATCCTCGCCCGCACCTCGGAGTACGGGAACAACCGCATCGTCCTCGGGTTCCACTACCCGCTCGACGTCATGGGCGGCCGCGTCACCGGACAGGCCACCGTCGCGCACCGGTGGGCGGACCCCGACTTCGCGAAGCTGCTGATGCAGGCCCACACCGAGATGGAGAACGTACTGCTCGCGCAGTGCGAGAAGGAGGGCTACGGCGACACGCTCACGGCATGCGAGGGCGACTCCTACGCGGGCCTGAGCACGGCGCGGCAGGTCGACCTGTACACGCAGCGCCTGGACTACGGATTCTCCCGGGTCGGGAAGTCAGGGCAGGCCCTCAGGACGCCGTCCGACGCGGCGGCCCTGCTGATCACGGCCTTCCCGGACCTCACCACCGCGCAGCGCACCCAGATCCTCGAACAGACCGCGACGGACTCCGGCTCCCCGCTGGACGCCACCGCGGACGGTGAGGCGAGCTGGGAGCGGATCAACCTGGCGGCCGCGATGTCGGCGCAGGTCGTCGTCAACGCCGACGGGTCGGTCAAGGTGACGAACTACGCGGACGCCACCAAGGCCGGTGTTGCCGACGCCAAGGCGATCACCGTCGGAGGCATCGCGATCGACGGCTTCGGCCCCGCCGTGTCCACGTACGTCGTCGACTGGCCGAAGAACAGGAAGATCCCGGCCCTCTCCGCCGTACCGGCGCAGCCCGGCGCGCGGGTCAAGGTCACCGACGGCAGTCCGGTCCTCTCCTCGACGGGGTCCCGGTTCACCACCCGCACGATCAAGGTGACCTCGGCCAACGGTTCGGTCACCCGGACCTACACGGTCGGGTTCCAGCTCACGGACCGCGACGACCGGCCGGTCACGGCCGGCGGCAACGGTCGTGACGCCGCTGACGCCACCATCGCGGGATCCGGCCTGTTCGGTGTCGGAGGCACAGGGGCGGCTTCGCCCGGCGGCGCCGGACTCCGGTCGGCGCCGCCGGCGTGGACGGAGCCCAGGTGATCCCCAGGACGCCGGACACGACATAGCAGCCGAACCTGCCGCACCCGGCGGTGCCGTGGCAGGCTCCCGCCGGCCCTCGGGAGGGTGCATCGCCGCCGACCGGCCCCTCCGGGCGCACCCCAGGTGTCCGCCCGGAGGGGCCGTCGGCATGACGGCACCCCTTTCACGGTGGCACTCGCCCGGTCGAGACGCCTTTGGCCTGCATGTTTGTCCCGGGGCACGAGGTCGACGCGGTCTCCGGGCGCCGTGCTTCCACCATCAGTCGTCGTGCGGAGCTTCCAGCTCCAGGAGTCGTTCCCCGATGTCGTCGGCCCATGTCTGGGCCCACTGCCGTAGCCCGGTGATTGCTTGTTCGTCGAGGCGGTACGCGGCGAACTCCGTGTCGTCGATCCAGTCGGCTCCGCCCTGCCGCGCCTGGAGCTCGCTGAGGTCGAAGGAGTCGCGCGCGTGGCGTCGTCCGAGTTCTTCGAGTTCGACGTGGCTCCAACGGTCTGCCGCAGCCTGTACGTCGATCAGGTCCCGGGCGAGCCCGCGGTCCGCCAGTGCGCGGACCTTGGTTCCGACGACATCTTCGAGGGACAGCACCAAGCCGTGCTCGGTGTGCACGGGCGGCTTCCAGAGTGCTTCCTTGAGGATGTCGACCTCGCACTCCTCAAGGCTGGTGGGATCCGTGACGATCAGACGCGCGGACAACGGGTCTGTCTCCAGAGCCCGGACGCCCCATCCGCGCTGTTCCAGGCCAGCACGTCCGTCAGCAGACGGCGGTGCAGGTCCGTGAGGTTCACGCGGCTGCCTGAGCGCTGTGAGCCAGTTCGTCGAAGGAGCTCTCCCAGACCACACGGACATCACGGCTGACCAAGGAACGCAGTGTGGGCCACAGGCCGACGAGAAGCTCGCGATTGAGGTACCGGACCAGGTCGTCATGCCGACCCTCGGCCAGGACGATGCGGTAGTAGCTCATCCGCAGCCGGGGCTGATCGAGGTCGAACGTGGTCAGTCCCGACCACGCCAGATGAAGTGGCAGGCTCACGGTGCCGTGCTCGGGGCCGGCAAGCTCGGAGAGTGCTGCGGGCGCACGCCGGGCGAACTTGGCACGGCGGAGATCGGAAAGGCTGGGCTGTGATGCCATACGTCGATTATCCAGGATGAGGCCAGGCCGACCGGACGGTGACAAGGTGCCGCATACGAAGAAGCCCCACGCCAATGGCCTGGGGGTTTTATGTGGAGCGGGTGACGAGAAGCGAACTCGCGCTCCGAGCTTGGGAATCAATGGGGCTCAGCAGCACAGCGCCGCTCCGACCAGGGATTACTTGGACTGTGAGCTGTACTGAATCCCGTTGGATCGACCGTTTCCGACTGTGTTTCACCGCGTTGAAGGGCTGGGACGGGGCTGGCCTGCGGCAGACGGCTCAGGTGGCCCTCGGCCGGTACGACCGGAGGCTTCGGGACCGGGGGCGTGGCGATTGCTGTGGCCAGGAGCGGCAGGCGCCTATTTCCGGGGCGCCGTCGTCACCGGCGAACGGCGACCGAGAACGGATCACGAAACGGCCGGACCGGGCGCCTCCCCTGGCAGTCGCTTCCGCCCGGCCGAGCGCGGCCCCCTCGCCCTGCGGTCGCCGGGCTGGAGCGGCGCCTGAGGCGCAGAGCGCGGGGCCGCGGTCAACAGGTCACGGGACTTCCGCGGGAAAGGTCACGCACGCGGCGAGCCGGCCCGAACAGCTCCGCTGATGATCCGCACCGCGCGTTCGACGCTCTCCGCCGTGGCTTCGGAGGAAGACTGCTCGGATTCGTGGATGAACGCGGTGGCACCGCGGCGGCTTCCGCAGTAGTCGACGATGCCATGCTCGATCTGCGTCCGTAGAGCCCTCTCGTACCCATGACGCTCGAACGCGCCGGAATCGTCGCCGGCGATGGGCAGAAGATGCGTCGTGAGCCGCTGAAGCCCGGGTCGCAGGCCCGAAGCAGCGGAGTACTCGAAGGCCCAGCCGTTGACGAAAACGCGATCGATCCACCCCTTCAGCAGGGCCGGCATCGACCACCAGTACACAGGGAAGACCAGGACGAGGTCGGTAGCTTGTTCGAGGCGACGGTGCTCACGGACAACGTCGGGTGGGTAGTTGCCGCCCTCGTGGTACACGCGGCGATCCGCCAGGGTGAACCTGGGGTCGAACTGCTCCTGGTGCAGGTCGGCGACCTCGACTGCCCGGGGGCGAAGGGCCGACTCGAGTCTTTCCAGCACGTGATGGGTCAGGGACCGAGGGTCTGGGTTCGCGGTGACCAGCAAGGTCAGCGAGCTGTCGTCGGTGCTCATCCGATTCCTTCCGGCAGGTGAGGAGTATGGCGTCGAGGTCGTTGAAAGAGGCGTCGAGTACGCGGCCGTGGGTACGCCGACGCCCAGGGCCGAGTAGGGCAGCTGTGGCCGGGGGAGATTCGCCGGGCGATCACCGCTCGTGCCATGCTCCCGCCGGCGCTGTCCGTACGGCGTACTCCTCGAAGGTCCGTGGTGTCCGTCCCGGTACGGTGGCGAGGTCATCGGTCGTCCCGGCGAACGGCCCGCGTGCCATCAGCGCGAACATCTCGGCGACCTGATCGGCCTCATGCTTGCTCAAGCCCTGATCGACAAGGGTTGAGGTGTATTCGGCCCGGGTGATCTGCCGGTAGGCGAGAGGCCGTCCGGACGCCCGGGAGCTCAGCTCGACGTCTTCGACGTCGATGAAGGGCTCGGGGACAGCCCCGGCCGGGAGCGCGAGTTCGCCGGCGATCAGCGGCGCCTGGAAGACGTCCTCGTCGAAGTTCTGAGCGAAGTTCGGCGCGCGCAGGACGGTCCACTCCAGGGACGAGCCGCGTACGGCTTCCTCGGCCGACCGCATGTCCAGCCCGAACGCGGAGTCGCCCCAGTCGTCCGCGCCGCGCCCGGTGACCAGGACCGGTCGGCGCACCCCGGCTTCCTCGGCCTGCGCCACGAACCCGTGCGCCGGACCCGGCGAGGGCACCACGTAGGCGACGGCGACATCCTTCAGGGCCGCGGCCCAGGTGTCCGGATCGGACCGGTCGAACCGGGCCCGGCTCGACCGGGAAGCGGCACGTACCGGTGCGCCGCGCAGCCGCAGCCGGGCGGCGATCCTGCGGCCCGTCGTGCCTGTCGCACCGAGGCCGAGATGGGTGTTTCTGTTCATGAGAATGATGGAACATGACCGGGGTGGACGATCCCATGGGCAAGAAGCCGGAATGCCTTTGCGATCGTCCAATCTGTTGAGGTGGACGTGTTCGGTGACCTCATCCGCGGGGTGCGAGCCCACGGCTCCCTGTTCGGTAGCCCGACGCTGTCCCCGCCCTGGTCCCTGGGCCGGCGGATGGCGCCGGCGGCGGATCTCCTGGTCGGGCAGACGTCCTCAACTGTCGCTCACATTGCCCGTACCGTCGGTTACACCGATCCGTTCGCGTTCAGCGCGGCGTTCAAGCGAATCCGAGGCACCAACCCGAGCGAATTCCGGCGCACCGCCGAAGTCGGTGTGAGGGCGCCGTGATCTCGCACCCTCGCGGCCTGGACGACCTCGTCCGTACCGAGGGGCCGATGCGGGCGCGCTACCCAGCCGTCCGACACTCGGGTCGGATGCCCTGTGAGGGTCGGTACGGACACCTTCGGAGTGCCCCGGGAACCGCGGCTGTACCCGGGCCCCAGGCCGACGGCGGCCTTCCGCTGTCCGTCACCTCGCTTCCGGGAGCATCGGCCCGACGCCGCGCCGGCGGCGCCACGTCGTACACCGCAGCGGTGACCGGCTGAGGCTCGTACAACCAATCGACGCCCTTGTCAGTCCTGTTCGGCGACGTCTGCGATATCTGTCGCCTGAACAGGACTGAAGGACTTGATGAACCCAGCCAGACGCACCACCGCCACCGCCTTGGTTCTGGCCACGGCAGGCGGAGTGCTCTACGCCACGGCTGTACCCGCCTCCGCGGTGGTGAGCTGTACCTCCCCCGTCTTCACACGGCAGTTCTTCGCGAACACGACGTTCTCGGGCACGCCGAAGAAGACGGACTGTGACTCCGTGATCGACCAGAACTGGGGCACGCGCGCACCTGTCTCCGGCGTACCGTCCGACAACTTCGGCGTGCGCTGGTCGGTGACGCGCGACTTCGGCTCCGGCGGCCCCTTCACGTTCACGGCGTCCGCCCAGGACGGCATTCGGGTCTACCTCGACGGTGTCCGCAGGATCGACCTGTGGAAGAACGTCTCCACCACCGTCAAGAAGACGGTCAACGTGACGATCCCCAGCGGCCGGCACGCGCTCCGTGTCGACTTCGTCAACTGGACGGGCACCGCGAACGTCAAGTTCGCCTATACGCCGCGCACCTCCTCCGACGTCGACAAGGCCAAGCCGCTCACCCCGACGGGAGCGGCTGTCTCCTACAACACCGCCACCGGCGCGGCCAAGCTCACCTGGTCAAGGAACAGGGAGATGGACCTGGCGAACTACCGGGTCTACCGGCGGCTGAAGGGATCGTCGTACGGCAGCAAGCCGCTCGCGACGACCGCCGCCACGTCGTACACCGACAGCACTCTGCCGAAAACCGGCGCGGCCTACTACTACGAGGTGCGGGCCGTCGACAAGGCGGGCAATGTCTCCGGCGGCAGCGTCGACAAGCTCGTCACCACAGTGGACAGGACGCCGCCCGCCGCGCCGTTCGTCGAGTGGGACGCGTGCCCGGCCGGCCGGCCCTACGCGGCCCCGCAGCTGGTCACCACCGCGGCGAACGCCGCCGACATCGCCTGGTACGAGATGCAGCGGCTCGACGCCGCCACGAACCGCTGGAGCACCGTCCACTCCGGTGCCAAGGGCGCGATCTGCGACACCGGCTATCCGGCCGACGGGAGCAAGGTCACCTACCGGGGCCGGGCCCGGGACGCCGCCGGGAACTGGTCGGCGTACTCGGCCGCCACGACGTTCACCACCCCCGACCTGACCCCGCCGGCCGCTGTCGCGCAGCTCCGCGTCGAGTACCGGTCGGGAGTTCCGCATCTGGTGTGGTCGCCCGTCGCCGGGGCCGCCGCGTACCAGGTCCTCCAGTACGACCCGGCGACCGGCGACTTCGGCGACGCCCTGCCCCAGGAAGGCACCACCACGCAGACCGACGTGGTGCCGCGCCAGCTGGCCGCCGTCGCCGACAGCTACCGGTACGCGGTGCGCTCGGTGGACGCCAAGGGCAACGCCGCCGCGCCGGTGGAGATCACGCTGAAGATGGCCGACCGGCCGGAAGCGATCCCCGCGTTCAAGACCACTGCCCGCAGGTTCGATGAGGGCGTCATGGTCGCGTGGAGCAGCGTCGACCCGTGGACCGTCGACGAACGGCCCCTTCCCCTGTACAAGATCGTCCGCACCGACACCGTGACCGGCGAGACCGGCATCGTGGACAAGTGCAAGCCGTTCACCTCGCGGGACGAGCCGCTGGAGGACCCGGAGACGTACTGGACCTGGGCGGACGGCGACGCCCCCTTGTCCGCCCGCAAGCAGGTCAACGGCACCTGCTGGGACGTCCAGGGCAAGTCGGAGACGACGTACGAGTACCGGGTCGTGACGACCGACCGGTACGGGCATGTCTCGCAGCGCGGCCCGGCCGCCACGGAGACCACCCCGGACACCGAGCGTCCCGCCCCGGTGCAGAACCTGACCGCGGAACGCGTCCCGCTCGGCGTCCGACTGACCTGGACGCCGCCTGCCGATGCCGATGTCACCGGCTACCACGTGTGGCAGGGCATCACCGACCCGGACAGCGGCGAGACGGTCTGGAAGGGGAACTGCTGGACCGGTAGTTCCCTGGCCAGGACCGAGATCCTCTGTCCGACAGTCCCCGACGGTGCCACCCACGTCTACAAGGTGGCCGCCACGGACGGCCGGCTGCTGTACGACGACGAGCCGCTCGACGTCCTCCACCCCGCCGAGGTCTCGGTCACCCTGCCCGACACCCGGCCGCCGGGCTGGACGGAGACCGAGGTCCGGCAGGACCAGTACCCGGAGCTGTACGTCGGCTGCTCCGAGAGCTCCGGCCTCGGGGACTGCTCCCGGTTCGTGAGCTACCGCGTGGAGCGCTGGGACCCCGCCACGGCCGCCTACGTCACCCTGGCCGAGGGCACGACGGGCAAGGCCGCGTACTACATGGACACCACGGTGAACGAGGACCGGCTCGGCCTGTACTACTACCGCGTCGTACGCCTGGATGCCTCGGGCGCCGAGGCCGTGACCCGATCGACGGCGTACGGCATCTGGGACTCCTGGCTCTGACCGGACGTGAGACATGAGGAGGGGCCCGGAGATCCTCCGGGCCCCTCCTCACACCCCCGCCGCCGGGACAACTCTCTGAACTGGGGAAACGCGCCCCTGGGGGCGTGCCGCAGTGGTTTCGTCCGGGCCTCTGCTGACCGCCGTTCACCGTTCTGGCCGGCACGTAGTCGCACACCCAAGCCGGGTGGTCGGCCCAGAGCTGAGCAGGACCGGCCGCGCCCTGTACGGGGCAGGGCCCGGACCGTGCGTCGTGGTCCGGGCCCTGTCCCGTGCGATGCCTGCCGCCCTGCGGCGGCGGTGCGTCAGCTCTGTGCGGTGTTATCGCCCGTCTGCTCGGCGCCCTTGGCTGCGCCTGCTTTCTCGCGCATCTTGCGTACCAGCTCCGCCTTCTGCTCGGCGGCACCCTTGCGGTCGAGGTTGCGGTGCGGACCGTTGTTCTGCCGTTCGGCGCGGGACAGCCTCTTGCGCTGGCCGCCACCCATGCCCACGGGATTGTTGATGTTCTTGCTCACGGTCATAGGTTTCTCCCGGAATGATGTGAAGTGATCTGCGGATTCATCGGTGGGGACGGGCGTGGCGACGTCGAGGGGCGACAGCAGGGGCCCATCACGCTCTCACTCGTAAATCGGCGTCCGGAAGAACACGACAAAGACGTTACCCGCTTCAGTCGGCCCCGCTCGCCAGGCCTTTCGCCGCCCACCGGTGGCCGCCGTACGCCGCGGGTGTGCGAAGTGAGCTGGTGGGTCAGAGAGGAACGATGCGGACCTGGCTGCCGCAGAGCTGGGTCATGTCGTCGCTGTCGGACGTGAGCAGGGCGACCGCGGTGTTTCAGCCGCACCTAAACCATTTCCCATGGGCGCGTACGTGACGTACTTGACGTACCTGTCCGGGAAGCGCATCCTGCTGGGGAGCCGGAGGAGGACACCGTGTCCGCAGTGCACTACGAGAGCTACACCGAGGCGCGCACGCACTTCAAGGACCTCCTTGACGCGGCCGGCGAGGGCCGGGTGGCGACAGTGCGCCGGGATACCGGCCGCGCTGCGGTCGTGGATGTCGAGCGCCTGCGTCACTACCTGTCGCTGGTCTGCTCGGCGAAGGCGCAGGCCGTCGCCGAGTCCGGGGGCTGGTCGATCTTCATTCCTGGGCTCCCGGTGGCAGCGGACGGAGCGTCCTTCGATGAGGCTATTGGCGAGATGGTCGACGCGCTGCGTGAATATGCCGAGGATTGGCAGGACCGTTTGCGTACATCCCCCAACCATTACGACAACTGGGGGCTGGTGCAGCTGATCGCTCTGAGCGACGATCAGCAGCTGGCCGACTGGCTGGTCGGAACGGGCCGGTGAACCGACCGCAGCCGGACCGTGAGCGCCATGAGAGGTTCTGTGCCGTTGAGAAATGGGAGCGGGTACGGGATGCGCGCGGGCGTACCGGTACTCATCACGTCACCTATGAGCTGACGCTGTACGACGGGCGAATTCTGCGCACGAGGATCTCCCACCCGGTGGACCGTACGGTCTACGGTGCGGGGATGTGGGGTCACATCTTGCGTGACCAGCTCGACGTCTCCGAGGGCGAATTCTGGGACTGTGTGCTTGACGGTCGGCTACCGGACCGGGGAGCCCCGGCGGTGCCGAAGGAAGCGTTGCCGGCGGATCTGGTGTATTTGCTGATCCATCGGGTCGGTCTCTCGGAGGCGGCGGTAGCCGGGCTGGCCAAGGAAGACGCGGTGGCTCGGCTCCACCAGTACTGGACCGAAGGAACCTGAGCGCAGGGGCGACGGGCAACCCCACTACGTGTGCCCGTCGCACGCAGAGGGCCTCCTCCTGACTGCTTCGTCAGCCCCTTGGTGACCGCTGTTCACCGCCCCTACTGGCACGTGGTGGCACGGGCGGCCCGGGAGGCGTCAGGAGGGAGACGCGCCGGGAGGAAGGCTGGTCCGCCGGGCTTTGCTGACCTGCTGACGCGCCATTTCGGGCGCGGTTCCGGTCGCAGGTCATGGCCTCTGCGCTGAACGAGCAGTTCGAGTTCCGGACCGGGGCAGATCCGGAATTCGCCCGTGGTCCGTTCGCCGGGCAGCGGTGGCCGGGGAGGCTTGGGCATGCGGCATGGAACGGGCCCGGACGCATCACGTCGTCCGGGCCCGCAGGGCAGTGGCGAAGGCAGGCTCAGAACAGGCCCTTGTACCCCTGCCAACCGGTGGCGATCTTCGTACGCCCGCCGAAGGAGCCCTTGCCGTTGCCGTTGTTGCGCCAGACGGTGCCGGAGGTGTCGCGGGAGACGATGTCGGCCTTGCCGTCGCCGGTGATGTCGCCGACGCCCACGATCACGTTGTACGACGATCCCCAGTCGTTGAAGACCTTCACGCGGCTCTTGAACTTGCCGGTCGCGGTGCCGTCATAGCGCCACAGCTCGTTCGACTTGTCCTGCACCAGCAGGTCGCCGTAACCGTCGCCGTTGAGGTCACCCGCGCCCAGGATCTTCTTGTAACCCGTCCACTTGGACGCGATCTTCACCTTCGCGGAGAGCTTGCCCGTGCTCGTCGCCTTGTAGAGGTAGACGTCGCCGGTCGAGGACTGGCGGGCGATCAGATCGGCCCGGCCGTCACCGCTGATGTCTCCGGGCGAGGTCAGCACGTCGTACTGGTTCCAGCCCGTGCCCAGCGAGGTGTACGCGGTGGAAGGCGTCACCGCAGTCCCGCACGCGGGCCGGTAGGCGCGCAACGCGCCGTTGCCGAACCGTACGAGCACGTCGTTGCACCGGTCACCGCTCAGGTCGCCGAAGGGCACCACCTTCACCGTGGTCGGCCACCCGGAGCCCGTTCGCTTCCCGGTGAACGTTCCCTTCCCCGTCCCGTACTGGTACGTCAACCCGCCCGAGCCGTTCAGCGTCATCAGCTCGCCGAAGCCGTCCGATCCGACGAAGTCGCGGTGGGCCGCGGCTGCTCCGGTGACCTTGACCGAGCCCGTCTTCGTCAGCGCCGCGCCCTGCCCGTCCGCGGGGGTGACGGTCAGCTTCCACGTATAGGCGCCGTTGGGCACCAGCCGACCGGAGCCGTCCTTGCCGTTCCAGCCCGGGGCCACCACACCGCGTGCCAGGCCGCCGGAGAGCGTGCGCACGGCCGTACCGGCTCTGTCGTTGATCACGAGCTTCCACGAGGCAGCGGTCTTGTTCAGCCACCACTTCGGTGTCCACTGCACGGCGCCGCCCTTGACGTCCGCCGAGGCGGCGACGGTGGCGTCGCGCTGGACGAGGGCGGAGACGGGGACACCGCTGGAGGTCAGACGGACGGTGTGGTCGGAGCGCTGCTGGGCGATCACACCCGTGTACGGGTCGACGTCCCAGGCGTTCCACTCGAACTTCCCGGCGGTGTGCGACACGGGCTTCCCGCTGCGGACGTCGATCACCTTCAGCAGACCGGCCTCGACCGTCGCGACGAATCCGTCGCCGAGCCGCGCCTGCTCCCAGCCGGAGCCGGAGACGAGCGTCAGGTTCCGCTTGGTGACGGTGTCGTAGACGCCCTGGCCCTCCGAGTTGAGCACGCAGTTCCACAGCAGCCACCGACCGACCGCCTGGAAGTCGTTCAGCAGGCAGCCGCGCCCGAACCACACCGGATCGCCCCGCTGCCCGGTCAGCAGATCGACGGGGATCACGCTGTCATTGCCCGACATCACCCACAGAGTCGTGCCCCACAGGGCCCGCACCGTATCCGTCGTCGTGTACACCGTGCGCCCGGAGTCGAGGTCGACGATCCGGGTCTCCGCAGTGCCGGTGCTGTCGTGCGGCCTGGTCAGGGCGGCGAAGCGGCCGTTGGCGGCGGTCGCGGTCTGATAGGTGCGGGAGCTGTCGATCCGGGTGCCGGGCAGCGACTGGGTGGCACCGAGGAGCTGGGGCTGCTGGGCGGCGCTCGTGCCGTAGCCGGAGATGACCGTCCGGCCGTCGCCGGTGTCGATGAGACGTGGGCCGCTCCAGTGGTAGTTCTCCGGCGCGATACGGCCGCGAGTGGTGCGTGTCCCCGCGGCAGGGGAGTCGGCCACTCCGGTCTCACGGGTGTGGAGATACGTCCAGTCACCCACGGGATCCTGCTCCACGGTGGTCAACCGTCCCTGGGTGAGGGTCAGCTGGGAGATCGTGCGGGCGGTCTGCCGGGGGTACGCGTCCGCGATCCGGCGTACCGTGACCCCGCCGCCCCCGGCGGCCTTGATGAGGGAGACGCCCCAGTGGTCCGGGTCGGCGCCGCCCGCGACCAGCAGCCCGCCGTCCGGAGTGGGCATGGCCTGCCGCGACGTCCTGGCCAGCAGCGTCCGCCGCGCGGAGCCGTCGAGGGGGACGGCTTCCACCCGCGAGACCGCGCGGCTGATGTCGTCGCGGCCCAGGGAGGAGTCGTACCGGGACACGATGACGGTGTCCCCGACCAGGCCCAGTACCTGCGCGATGTCACCGACCGGAACGGTCCGCACGGCGGCGGCCGGGTCCTGACGGGAGGCGACGTGCAGGGTGCCGTCGTAGAACCACACCAGGTGGGTGGCGCTGAGCGCGACCAGGTAGTACCAGGACTGCACGGTGTACGGCAGGGCGGTGAAGCGCCCCTGCTCGACATCGAGCCATCCGGTGACTTCGTCGTCGCCCTTTCGGTACCGCACGACCTGTCCGCGCGCGTCGCCCAGCCCGGCGGCGGACCACAGGCGGACGCCGGAGGGGACGCCTTCCACCGTGCGGTCGGTGACGGAGCCGTCGGCCCGGACGTCCAGCAGATGCCACACGGAGTCGGTACCCGGGGTTCCCGCCGTCGTGACGACCGTCGACCCGAGGGTGCTGAAGTACGCGTGTCCGTCGGGGAGCGCGACCGTACTGACCTGGCCGGACGTCATGTTCCGTAGCGTCACGGTCCGGGCGGAGCTGTCGTGGCGGGCGACGACGTCCGAGCCCGCGCCGGCACTCGTGACGCCGTACCCGTCCGTGCCCGAGGCGTCGACGACCGTGTCGACACCGTCGTACGTCGTCCACAGCTGGCCCCTTCCCTCCTCGTACCGGAGGAACCCCGAGGGCCCCGCGCTCAGCAGGCCCGTCCGGGGAACCACGGCCGTGGTGGCCGGCACGACCACCTCCCCGGTGACCGTCCCCCCGTACGCACTGCCGGTCGAGAACGGGCCGAGCCCGAGGGCGAGAGTGAAGGAAACGGCGGCGGCGGTGGCGCCTCGTACGAGCGCACGTCTGCCCATGCAGGACCTCTCCGGGGACGATGGTCGAAGGCTTGGAGAGACTTGTGCGTACGTCGTTGAGCCGCAGGTCATGGACGTGCGGCACATATGACGTTCAGACACCCCCCCCAGGCGAGTGGGCGGATATTAGCACTTTATCTGTGCATGACCTGTGGGTCGGGGAGTGGTGGCAGGCGGCGGTGCGGGTCCGTGAGGCCCACGCAGCGGCTTGAGCGCTGTGAGAACCGGCTCGTCGAAGGAGTTCCCCCGGACCACATGGACGTTGAGACACTGGATCACCTCGTCGTGCCGGCTTCCGGCCAGGACGATGCGGTAGCAGCTCGTCCGTGGCCGGGCCGGTCGAGGTCGAACGCGGTCAGCCCCGGCCACGCCGGATCGAGCGGCAGACTCGCTGTGCCGTGCTCGGGGCCGGCCGGCTCGGAGAGCGCCGCGGCGAAGCGCCATCGGTGCGGCGTGCGGTCGTGAACAGTGGCGATGGCGTCGCGCTGGTGCGTCGGGGCGGCGAAGCCGGGCTGGACAACAAACAAGGCCCAGGTAGCCGACCTGGGACTTCGTCATGTCGTCGCTGGCGGACGTCAGCAGCGCGACCGGCTTCGGCTCGCGCAGTGCTACTTCGACCACGGTGGCGTCGATGGCGTACCTGTGGCCGTGTGGTCCGGCACTCACCCGCGGCTCGATCCCGCCAGGGCGGTGGGCATCGTCGGGTAATCCGCGGCATGCCGGTCGAGAAGCCGCCGGGCGGGTTCGTGCCGGCGCCGGAGAGCTGACCAGCGCCGACGCGGACCGCTCGACTCAGTTCACCGGCTCGACGCGGAGATCCACGGAGAGCGTCCCGGAAAAGCTGACGGTGAGGATGCGATGAGTGCGATTGCCCAGGTATGACCGGTCCATCGGCGCATACTTCGCTTCACGGTCCACTCCCCAGTCGATGATGAACCTCATGCTTCCGCGGGTGACGGTGAGCCCTCGGGTGACGGTGATCGTCTCCTGTCCGTAGGGCGCGGGCGTGCCGTTCGCAAAGACCACTTGATCTCCGGTGCCGATGATGAGGGGGATGCGTTCGCGGGACGCTCCCGGCGTGGTCAGCACACGCCTGATTCCATCAGCACGATGCGTCACGTCCGTCGTCACAGCGCCGTCCGCGGTCACGTACCTCGTGGTGAACACGCCTGTGTATCCGGTCAGTGTGTCCGCCGGGATGACGACACCGGACGCCGCCGACCCGGCATGGTGCGTCGCACTCACCGGGCCACGTGAGGAGGCGGTGCCGACGGTGTCGGCGACGGTCGTCCAGTCATCCGGACCCGTGCTGTTGACCGTGAGGGCGAGCATGCCTGCGACGGGGTGCCAGAACGCGTTCGTCCCCATCCGCTGGAGCGAGTTCTGCCGCACGCCGTAGAGACCGGCGGTGTAGTACCCGGGACGGCGGACGAACACGTACTGCTGGTCGAGGGTGCCCTTGCGGAGTTCGGTGAACGTGGACTCGCGCAGATAGCGCAATGCGGCGACCTGTGCGTCGCGCTGGGCTCCAGGGATCCCGAGCGGGGCCTGCGGGACGTGCATGTGCAGCCGCGGCGACGAGTCCTGCTTCTGCCGGGGGGAGACCGGCGCCGTGGAGGCGCTCCAGGCGTTGCGCGCTCGCGTCTTCTCCTCCGAGCTGGTGAAGAACGCGCCCAGCGCGGGCACGTGGGGCAGCAGGGTCCGCGCGAGCGCGCTGCGGTCCACGTCGTCCACCGGGGTGGTGACGAACGTCGCGACGATGTTGCGTGCGCTCGTCCCGGAGAGGATGAAGCCCTCGTTGCGTCCGGGTTCCATGACGA
Organism: Streptomyces sp. NPDC059255; assembly: GCF_042752355.1. Taxonomy (NCBI): domain Bacteria; kingdom Bacillati; phylum Actinomycetota; class Actinomycetes; order Kitasatosporales; family Streptomycetaceae; genus Streptomyces; species Streptomyces sp. NPDC059255. Next base: position 19,600 of record NZ_JBHYZP010000021.1, on the reverse strand, counting down.
CGATGTACCCCCACCAGGCGGCGAACCGCTCGGCGAGCTGGATGATGGCCGGGTCCGGCAGCCGTTTGTACAGCGCGCCGAGATCGGGGAGCATCACGTCGAAGTTGTACCCGGCGTCCGGTGCGACGGGCTCGTGGAAGAACCCGGCGGGCGCCTGGCCGTCCTTGAGGATGATCTGCAGCCGGTTCGGGACGGAGGCGCTGACGGCCGGTTCGCCGAGGATGTGCGCCGCTTCGACGACGCCGGAGAGCCCTGCGACGACCTGGTTGGCGAACTGGACCGGGCGGTTCCAGTGCGGACGAGAGGTGTCGACGAGCCACGCGGAGCTGTCGCGGATGGCGTCGCGGATCTGCAGTCGGCGGTCGTAGAGCTCACCGGCCGCGCGGAGGTCCCGGAGGACGGCGGCGAGCGCGACGGTGCCGAACCCGGTCGGGGAGAGGTGGTGCTCGGTCGGCGAGTACTCCGGGTACGATCCGTCGGCGTGCTGCAGGGAGAGGTAATAGCCGAGGGCGGCGTCCAGGCGCGCGAGGAGCGCGGGGTCGCGGTAGTACGGGTTCCACGGTCGATCGTTGGCATAGAACCACGAGAGCGTGGCGACGTGCTCCATGATCCGGGAGTTGTACGGCTGGTTGGGCGTGCGCTGCCAGCCGTCCTCCATCCACCCGTAGTTCGGCGCGACGTCCCGGACGCTGTTGGCGAGCGGAGCGACGATCATCAGGTACGCAGCCAGTACCTGTTCGTTGGGCGCGAACCGGGTCCGCACCGGCTGCCCGGCCGGTAGCGGGGCGACGAGCGGCAGCACGGTGCCGTCCGATGTCGCCATCGCGGGCGCCGCTCCCGCATTCACCGTCCCGATCACCGCCGCGGCGGCGCTGACGCCGACCAGGAAGTTCCGTCGGCTGAGCGCCGGCAGCATCGGTGGACGTGTCTGATCCTCATGCATCATCTCGACTCCTTCGTCTCTCGACCGGGGGCGATGAGGTCAGCGGCGGCGTCCGGTCCGCGTCGTCGCTCTGATGGGTCAACTCATCCCTTGAGCCCCGTCTGGGCGAGGCCTTGGACGAACTGCTTCTGCGCGATGAGGAACACCACGAGGATCGGGACGACGGTCAGCGACGCGGCGCCGAGCTGCGTGTTCCACATCTGCTCGCCGTACTGGTCCTGATAGCGCGTGATCGCGAGCCCGAGCGTGAAGTTCTCGGGGGTCCGCAGGAAGATGAGCGCCTCGAAGTACATGTTGAACGAGCGCAGGAACGCCATGATCCCGACCGCCGCGATCGCCGGCCTTGCCAGTGGGAGGGCGATCCGGAAGAACACCCCGGCACGTGTCACACCGTCCAGCCGTGCGGCCTCCTCGTATTCCTTCGGGAAGCTGAGGAAGTGCTGCCGGAAGATGAACACGGAGACGACCGCCGTGGGCCCGAAGATCGGCAGGATGATGAGCGGCCAGTGTGTGTTCGTGAGACCCATGGCCTTGACCGCCGTGAAGATCGGGATGATCGTCACCTCGGTCGGCACCATCATCGCCGCGAGCATGAGCGTGAACGCCGCGTTGCGCAAGGGGAAGCGGATGCGGGCGAAGGCATAGCCCGCCATCGCCGACAGCAGGATCGATGCCACGGTGACGACCACCGCGATGTACATCGAGTTGCCGTACTGCCGCAGGAACGGCTGCGCGGTGAACACCTGCGCGAATCCGTCCAGCGTCCATTCTCTGGGCAGCAGGGTGGGAGGCTGCAGGAAGATCTCGTTCGCCGGTTTGAACGACGAGAAGATCATCCACAGCGTCGGATAGAGGAACGGGAGGGACGCGGCCACGAGCAGCACGTACAGCGTGAGGGTCGTCACCCGCGAGCGGCTGCGTGCCGCGCTCGATGCATCAGACCTCATCGTGTACCCACTTCCGGCGGGAGGTCCATTGCAGCATCGTCAGTGCAAGGATGATGGCGAAGAGCACGACGCCGATCGCGCTGGCGTATCCGAACTGCTGGCTGACGAAGGCCGTGCGGTAGAGGAAGAACGGCAGGACGTTCGTGGCACTCCCCGGCCCGCCGTCGGTGAGCAGCTGCACGGGAGCGAACACCTCGAGCGAGCCGATGGTGGTGAGGATCCCGGTGAGGAGGATGGTCGGCGCGATCACCGGGACCGTGATCGACCGGAACGATCTCCACGGCGACGCGCCGTCCAGCTGCGCAGCCTCTCGGATCTCCTCCGGGACGCTCTGGAGAGCGGCGAGGAAGAGCACCATGTTCATGCCGACGCCCTTGAACACCTGCACGACGACGAGGGAGATGAGCGCGGTCGAGGAGTCGGCGAGCCAGTTGGTTCCGTCGATGCCGAGGAGCCGGAGTGCGCCGTTGATGCCTCCGTCGGGGGCGAGGAGGAAGCCCCATGTCACGGACCAGGCGACCACGGACACCACGACGGGTGAGAAGAAGATCGTGCGGAACGCGGTGATGCCCTTCATACGCCGGTTGAGGAGGACGGCGAGGCTGATGGCGATCACGAGGTTCAGCACGAGGACGCCCGCGCTGAAGAACAGACTCGCGACGACCGACGCGGAGAAGGTCGGATCAGCGAAGAGGCGGGAGTAGTTGTCGAGTCCGGTGAACTCCATCTCGCCGGTGAGCGGCCGCCACTCGTTGAGGCTGTACCAGATGACGAAGAGGAAGGGGACGACACCGAGGATGATGACGCCGAGGACCTGGGGCGCGACGAAGGCTATGCCGAGCCAGCGGTCCCGGTCAGGACGGGGGCGCCGGCTCTGCACGACTCTTCGGTCGTTCGCTGCGGAGGTGCGTACGGTCACTGGGGTCAGCCCTTGAGCGTCGGCGAGATCTGCTCGCATATGCCGGTGACGGCGGTCTTCACGTCGCTTCCCGACCACACCGAGTCGAGGCCTGCGCGGACCTTGTCGGAGAACTGCGAGAGCGCCGGGTGCTGCGACTTCACCGAGGCCTCAGGGACCACGTCGACAATCGCCGACTGGATCTCCTCGGGCGAGAGCTTCGGCGCAGCCTGGGAGAGCGTCTTCACATTGAGGAGCGACTTACGGGGCGGCGGGAAGAACTGCGCGAGGAGCTCGGCGTTCGTGGGGTTCGTCAGGTAGGCGAGGAATCCGGCCGCCTGCTCCTTGTGGCTGCCGCGTTCAAGTACGCTCACCCCCGCCTGTCCGACGATGGGGTGGTAGCCCTTCGGCCCTGCCGGGAGGGGGAGGAACGACCACTCGAAGCTGTCGCCGAGGTTCCCCGACTGACTGAGCTGCGCGAGGCTGAAGGCCACGTCGCCGCTCGCGAACGTCGCGGGCGGCGCGTTCCCCGAGACGGCGGGGATGGCGCCGCGGCTGATCTGCTTCTGGTACCAGGTGAGGTAGTCGATCATCTCCGGCGACGCGAACTCGCACGTCGCGCCGTCCTCGGACCACGGGGCGGCACCCCATGCGTTGCCGAGCATGGTCACCGCGCTCCAGTTCGTGGGGTTGAACGTCGGGACGTTCAACCCCACGGCCTTTGTCTTGCTGTGCGTCGCCGCGGCGATGTCGCCGATCGTCTGCCACGTGTAGTCCGGGGTCCCGACCAGTGATGCCACATCGGGCTGGCCGGCGGCCTTCAGGAGGTCTTCGTTGACGTAGAGCGCGAACGGCGAATTGGAGAACGGATACGCGTAGATGCCGCCCTTGTCGTCCTGCCACGGAGCGAGCGCGGCGGGGAGGATGTCGTCGAGGTCGTAGCCGTCGGCGCCCTTCAGCGTGTCGCGGACATCGTGCAGGACGCCCGCGTCGACGAACTCGGGGCCGCTCGCCTCGGGTATCCAGGCCAGGTCGGGAATGTCGCCGCCGGCGATCTGCGTCGTCAGCCCGGCGATGTAGTCCGGGTTCGTGATGGGCTCGAACGTGATCGACGCGACCTCGTCACCGTGCTCTGCGACATAGGCGTCGCCGACCTTCTGCAGCAACGCCAGGTGATCCTTGTTGGGTGACCAGAGCGCCATCTTCAGATCGGCCGGACCTGACGCGCTGGTGTCGCCGCCGCTGCATGCGCTGAGGAACAGGGCCAGAGCTCCGGTGAGCGCGATGGCGGCTCTTCGGGATCGGGTAGCTCGCATGAAGTACTCCTTCGTACTCATTCCGCGGCTCGTAGCGCTCCGCAGGAAAGTAAAGTACCAGCGCTACCGAGAAAATCAAGGCATATTTTCGGGAACTTGCGGAGCCGCTGTCGAGTCCCGCACGATGAGTTCTGTCGCGAGATCGGTGTGGTACACGGGAGGCGCTCCGCCGAGCAGCAGCTTGTGCGCGACGTCCACCGCGTACGACCCCATCGCCTCCGACGGCTGCCTGATGGTCGTCAGCCGCGGCGCCGTCATCCGCGCGACGGGTTGATCGTCGAACCCGATGACGCTGAGGTCGCGCGGGACGGACATGCCGGCACGTCGCGCGGCTTCCAGGACCCCGGCCGCCTGCGCGTCACTCGCCGCGAAGATCGCCGTGACGCGGTCCGGTCGGCCCAAGAGGGACTCCGCGGCCCGCAGTCCCGATTCGTACGTGAAGTCGCCCTCCTCGACGATGTCGGCGCCGGGCTGGATCCCCGCGGAGGCGAGCGCGGCCAGGTGCCCGTGCTTGCGCGCGATCGACGCCTGCGTGTCGGACACGCCGCCGAGGAAACCGATGCGTGTGTGCCCGAGCGACAGCAGATGCTGCGTGGCCGCCATGCCGCCCGCGAAGTTCGTCGCGCCGACGGAATACGAGTCGTTGTCCGGCAACCGGTAGGTGTCGACCTCGACGAGCGGGACTCCGTTCTTCGCGAGCTTCGCCCGCTCCTCCGTCCTCAGACGGGATTTCAGCGCGACAACGGCTACGGGCCCGTTCCGCTTCGTCCGCTCGATCCACCCCGCGGCGGGCACTCCGTCGGGAAGGTCGAGAAGGACGAGCTCGAGCCCGGCCTCGTGGGCCGCGCGCATGGCGCCGCGCAGGATCTCCACGGTCAGCGGCGACGACATGCTCGAACTCGAGAGCATGACCACCACCGTCGCCAGATCGCGCCGGGAGCGCTGCTTCGGCGACAGGTACTGCTTGTCGCGCAACACGGACTCCACCCGCACCCGGGTGTCGGCGGCGACGTCCGGCGCCCCGTTCACGACCTTCGAGACGGTGGAGATCGAGACACCCGCCTCGCCCGCCACCTCGGCGAGCGACGGTCGACGCTCCTTCTCACGCATGGGCATCCCTTCGATCACTTTGAGTTCTGGAAGTCTACGGCGGACGACGTCGCCTTGAGAGATTTTGCTTAAGTATGATCGAGAAACCTACCGAGAGTTTTCGGGAAAGAAAGGTGTTCTCCCGTGACAGGACAGCAAGCTGACCTTCTCATCGTCGGTGGTGGCGTCGGCGGCGTCTCCGCCGCCCTCGCGGCTCTGCGCCGCGGCAGATCGGTGATCATGACCGAGCAGACGCCGTGGCTGGGAGGACAGTTGACGGCTCAACTGGTGCCCAGCGACGAGCACCGACGCATCGAGACAACCGGCCGCAACCGCAGCTACGCCCAGTTCCGGGAGCTCGTACGCGAGCACTACCGGACGTACTATCCGCTCACCGCAGCCGCGAGAAGCGACCAGCACCTCAACCCCGGCGCGGCGTGGGTCAGCCCGCTCAGCGTCGAGCCGAAGGTCATCCTCGCGGTGATCCACAGCATGCTGCGCCCGTACGAAGCGTCCGGACGACTCACGCTCATGCTGGAGACATCGCCCGTCGCTGTCCACACCGACGCCGACCGCGTCACCGCGGTGACGGTGCGCGACCGCGCGGGAGATGTGTGCGACCTCTCCGCGCCGTTCGTGCTGGACGCGACCGAGCTCGGCGACCTCCTGGAACTCGGCGGAGTCGAGTTCGTCACCGGCCGCGAGGCCCGCGGCGAGACCGGCGAGCCCGGCGCACCGGAGACCGGCGATCCCCTCGACATGCAGAGCGTCACCTGGTGCTTCGCGGTCGAGCACCTCGCCGGCCAGGACCACACCATCGACCGACCCGACGACTACGACTTCTTCCGCGAGTGGCGACCGCCGCAGCTCGACGGCGAGAAGATGCTCGGGTTCCGCCGCGCCGCCCACGACGGATCGATCGCCCGGGAGTACACGCTGCGCGTGAACGACGACGACGACCCGTTCGCCATCGACGTGGACCACCGCAACATGGGCGAAGCCCCCGAGCTGTGGAACTACCGCCGCGTCGCAGCGCGGCGCCAGTTCGAGGACGGCGCGTACGAGAGTGACATCGTCATCGTGAACTGGCCGATGAACGACTACGTCGGCGGCACGGTGTTCGGCAGCGACGACGCGGCGGTCCACTGGGACCGGTCGAAGGCGCTGAGCCGGTCGCTGCTCCACTGGCTGCAGACGGAGGCTCCGCGGCCCGACGGCGGCGTCGGCTGGCCCGGACTCCGCCTCGCGCCGCGAGTCACGGGGACGTCGGACGGTTTCGCCATGATGCCGTACTTCCGGGAGTCACGCCGCATCCGGGCGGAGCGGACGATCCTTGAGCAGGACTTCGACCGGGACCTCCGCGACGGCCGGGGCGCCGAGCGCTATCCGGACACCGTGGGCGTCGGTCACTACTACTGGATCGACCGGCACGCCACGACCGGTGGCAGCGCGGGCGGCGGCGGCCTGCCGGAACCGTTCGAGATCCCGCTCGGCGCCCTCCTGCCGCGGCGCGTACGGAACCTGCTCCCCGCCGCGAAGAACATCGGCACCACGCACATCTCGAACGGCAGCTACCGGCTGCAGCCCGTCGAGTGGTCCATCGGCGAGGCGGTGGGAGCCCTCGCCTCATACTGCCTCGACCACGGCGTCGAGCCGTCCGCGGTGCGCTCCCATGCGCGCCGGCTCGGCGACTTCCAGCGCGACCTCGAACGCGGAGGCGTGCAGCTGCGGTGGGATCCCGCGCTCCGCTGGTAGACCGCCGCGAAGGTCAGGCCTCGTCCGGCGCACGACCCGTCGAGGCTCTGACCTGCAGCGTTGGGGTCGCGTCCTGATGAGTGGACGGGGCCGCACCGTCGATGACGTCGAGAAGCCGGCGCGCGGCATGGGCGCCGAGGGCGACGACATCGTGGCCGAGCGCCGTCAGCCCCGGCGTCACGAGGCGGCAGAGCAGCGAGTCGTCCCACGCGATGATGGAGACATCGCCGGGGACCGAGAGACCCAGTTCGTGTGCGGTGGTCAGCGCCACGACCGCCATGACGTCGTTGTCGAACAGCAGACCTGTCGGCGCCCGGGGCGACGACAGCACGGTGCGCGCGGCTGCCGCACCGGAATCCTGTGAGAGGTCGGTGCGCACCATGTCGTGTTCGAGGCCCGCAGCGCGAGCGGCGTGCTCGAACGCGTCGTCGCGGATGGCCGTGTACGCATAGCGGCGGGGGGCCGCAACACGGGTGATGCGTCGATGGCCGAGGGCCGCGAGATGCGCGACCGCCTGCCGCATCGCCTCGGCGTCGTTCGTCCACACCGTCGTCAGTCCGGCCGCGACGCTCGGGTCGCCGACGACGACCGCGGGGATGCCACCCTCCGACACGACGGAGATCCGCGGATCATCCGGGATCAGATCGGTGAGCAGGACGCCGTCGACACGACGCGACATGTGCCATCGCCGGATCGCCTCGGCCTCGGCGTCCGCGTCGGGCACGACCTCGAGCAGGAGTCCCATCGAGCGAGACGCGAGCGTCGCCTCCACGCCGGCGATGAACTGCATGTAGAACGGCTCGACGGAGAGATCACGAGGGTCCTTGGCGAGCACCAGACCGATCGTGTCCGCGCCCGCACCCGCCAGCGTGCGGGCGGCGCTCGCCGGCGACCAGCCGAGCCGGGCCGCCACCTCGAGAACCCGTTCGCGCGTGGCCGAAGACACACCGGACCGGCCGTTCAGAGCATAGGAGACGCTCGCGGTCGACGTCTGCGCCTCCCGCGCGACGTCTGCGATGGTGACCCGCCGGGTCCCTGGAGCGCTCGTCATCACCGATGCCAGCTCCCGTCAGTCGGAATCGATGATATCCCTCAGCGAGGCAACGACGAACGCCGCCAGCGGCGAGGCGGCATCGAGCGACTCCGGCGCGCGGACACGGAAGATCTCCGTCTCCCCCGGCAGCACGGTGGTGAAGCCACGGTCGACCGTCGCCTCGGGATGGATCCGGTCCGGCTGGACGAGCACATCGCGCGCGAGGTGATGCGAGCGGACACCGATGTCCAGCCCACCGGTGACGGCGGTGACCGTGACCTCCAGCGGCGTTCCGTCGAGCCGTGCGTCCCTCGGCGAAGCGAAGTGCCGGACGGCCCGCTCGTCGTCGACCGTCGCGATGATGAACTCGGAGCCTGGATCCGACGACTCGGCGACAGCCGGCGGCAGCGCGACGCGGGTCACCGAACGCGGAGGAACCGAGAGCGAGTGCGATCGCTCCGCGACGGGCACGCCGTCGAGGCGCCGCCGAGCGAGGTGCGCCATCGTGTCCCACGCCTCGTCGCCGTCGTTGATGACGCAGAGCTCCAGTACGCCGTCACACGGCTCGATGGTCACGACCCGCGGCGCGTAGATGTCGCGCAGGGCGAAGTAGAGCGGCTTGCGGCGGCCGGCGCTGTCGATCGCCGACCACGACGTGACAGGCCAGAGGTCGTTGAGCTGCCACACGATGGTGCCCGTGGTCCGCGGCCAGCTCGCGCGCCAGTGCAGCACGCCGGTGCGGACCGCCTCGACCTGCATCCACTGCGTCTGCAGGTGCCACCGGTCGAAGTCTTCCGTCGGCGGGAGGTGCCGGGCGAGGTTGCGCGCAAGCTTCGCATGTCCGTCAATGGCCTTCTGATGGTGGCGCACGTTCTCGGCGTCGATGCGCAACTCGCGGTCGGTGATCGCGTCTCGGAGTGTTCGCCAAGCCGCTGCGCCCTGCCAACCGAACTCGGACACGAAGCGCGGAGAGCTGTCCCGGTAGACCGCGTAGTCGTACTCGTTCCAGGCGTCCCAGGAATGGAACGTCTGGTGGTCGGTGTCGTTCGGGTCGTGCGCCCAACTGCCCGACCAGGGGCTCCCCTCCGTATAAGGACGGGTGGGGTCGAGCTCGCGAACGAGGTCCGGGAGCCACTTGAGGTAGTACCGCTCGCCCCAGGTGAGCTCACCTCCTGGCTGCGCCGCCCAGTCCTTGTCGAGGCGCATCCACAGGTTCTCGTTGTTCCCGTTCCAGATGGCAAGGCTGGGATGAGAGCTGAGCCGCACGATGTTCTCGCGAGCCTCGGCGAGCACCTCGGAGCGGATCGGCTCCTCCTCGGGGTAGGCGGCGCACGCGAAGAGGAAGTCCTGCCACACGAGCAGGCCGAGCTCGTCGCACGCCATGTAGAACGCGTCGCTCTCGTAGACCCCTCCGCCCCATACGCGGACGAGGTTCACGTTCGCGTCAGCGGCCTGTTCCAGACGGGTCCGGACGCGGTCGGCGGTGACCGCCCCGGGGAAGACGCTCTCGGGGATCCAGTTCACGCCCTTGACGAACAGAGGGCGCTCGTTCACCGTGACGACGAACGGGGTGCCGTGAGCATCGGGTGCCCGGTCGATGGCGACAGTTCGGAAGCCGACCCGTGTGCGGTACTCGTCGAGCTGCTCCTTCCCGGACCAGAGCGAGACATCGACCGGATACAGGTGTGGCTCGCCGAGTCCTCGCGGGTACCACCGTCGCACGTCGGGAACGGCGACGACGACGGTCGTGGAGTCCTCGCCCGGCTGGACCTCGGCGTGGACAGCCTGCCCGGCGATCTCGACCTCCAGGTGGAACGGGAGTATTGCCCCCGAGCCGGTTCGCTCGATGTCGATGTGGGCGGTGAGGATGCCGGTGTCCTCGAACAAGTCGACCAGAGGACGGACCGCGGCGATCCGCGCCGTGCTCCACGTCTCCACCTTGACGTCGCGCCACAGTCCGCAACCTGGGAGGGTCGGTCCCCAGTCCCAGCCAAAGCTGCTCGCCATCTTCCGGATGAACGCGAAGGGCTGCGGGTAGGCGCTGGGCCGGGCTCCGAGTTCGCGCTCCCATTGCTCCGCCTCCGTGTACGCGGACGTGAATCGGACATCGACGGCATTCGCCTCGGCCGCGACCGCCGTGATGTCGAACCGGGAGGAACGATGCATGTTCCGGGTGCTTCCGACCGTCCGCCCGTTGACTGCGACGGATGCGACGGTGTCGACACCGTCGAGGACGAGGTCGATCCGCTCCGCGCCAACGGCGGTGGCGAACGTGCGGCTGAGTCCCCAGTCGCATCTCGACACCCACGAGACCTCTTCCTCGTTCCGGTCGACGAAGGGGTCGGGGATGAGGTCCGCTGCCAGCAGGTCGAGGTGGATCGCCCCCGGAACCTGCGCATCGATGGCCTGGCCGATGAGCGGGACGGCCGCTTCCGGCACCGAAGTCCGGCCGTCGGCAACGACTGTCCATGTCCAACGTCCTGCCAGGTCCAACGTCGTGCGCATGCGGACTCCTCCTCGCCGGGGCACGTGGAATTCCAGCGTAGCCTAAGCGCTTAAGCTCCACTGGGACAGGACCGGTCCGCTCCATGCGCGCGCTCCGGGGAGTGGGATCGGCGATGCCCTGGTACAGCGTTGAAAGTCATGGAAGTGGACGGTCAGTTGGTGTCGTACGACAACCGAAGGCTTGACGCGGCGCGCGAAGCGGGTGGGCCGGTGACCATCGAGCGCGTCGACCCGAACGCGGTACGCCCTGATTCGACGACCGGACGGACCTGGGCGGATCAGTTCAAAAGGCGCATGAATTCTTCGCGGAACAGAAATGAACTAGGTGGGCCAGTTCCCCCGGCCGGACTCCAGGAGAGGTCAGAGCACGTGCGCAACGGGAAGTGTAAGAAAAGATGACCATGATCGAAAGTCTGTGGGAAGACTTTGAGCTTCCCATCAAGAACGCGCTCCACTACGCCGACGGGCACTCTTACGATGTGGCCCTCGACCGCGCTGCACCGAGGGGTTTCGTGGTACTCGTCCCCTTCGATCTCCGTGAGGTGCTGGAAAGCGACCCGTCCTGGGTGTCCTCGGTCGATGGGCTTGCCGCCGTTGACCTGGGAGAGAAGGGGCTGCTGTGGGGCGGCGAGGGTTCTTACGGCTCGGAGGGGTTCATCGCCCGTTTGACCGTCGACCGTGCGCTGATGTGGGCGATGTTCTTTATGGAATCCAATCCTTTTGATCGGATTCAGCTGTCCGGAAAGGTCGCTACCTTTAGTTCGACCTCGGGTTTCGAGATTGCGGTCGACATCGATGATCCGAGAATCCCTATCTCTTGACCCGCATCCAACCGGCCTCTCGAAGCCGACCCCGCCCCCTGTATCGCGGTGGCCGGGCCGGAATTGGCGACCAGGAATGGCCGGAGGCCGCGGGCGGCATCGTGCGGGCGAAGCGTGACAAGGCAAAGTGCCCGCCGAGACGGCTCCGCGAAGCGACTGGGGCGGTTCGACGAGGCCGTCGAGCAACTGCGGCGTGCGCTGACCGTGCTGCGCGCCACAGGTAATCACTGGGTCGAGGGCGAGACCCTCGATCACTTCGGCGAGGTCCTGCTGGTAGAGGGCAGAACGGAGGAGGCCCGTGCTCGGTGGCGGCAGGCCTTAAAGATTTTCGAGGAGATCGATCACCCGGACACAGCGCGCCTCAAGAGCGATTTCGTCCTGACTGGCACGTAGTGGCACGCCCACCCTGGGTGGTCGGCCGAGACGCGGGCGGCCGGTCCTGCGGCGGCGGTGCGTCAACTCTGTGCGGTGTCGTCGCCCGTCTGCTCGGCGCCCTTGGCTGCGCCTGCCTTCTCGCGCATCTTGCGTACCAGCTCCGCCTTCTGCTCGGCGGCACCCTTGCGGTCGAGGTTGCGGTGCGGACCGTTGTTCTGCCGTTCGGCGCGGGACAGCCTCTTGCGCTGGCCGCCACCCATGCCCACGGGATTGTTGATGTTCTTGCTCACGGTCATAGGTTTCTCCCGGAATGATGTGAAGTGATCTGCGGATTCACCGGTGGGGACAGGCGTGGCGACGTCGAGGAGCGACAGCAGGGGCCCATCACGCTCTCACTCGTAAATCGGCGTCCGGAAGAACACGACAAAGACGTTACCCGCTTCAGTCGGCCCCGCTCGCCAAGCCTTTCGCCGCCCCGGCGTCGACCGGGCTTTCGGCGAGCGCCCGGGGTCAACGGTTTCCTTCCGGTAGCCGCCGCGCTCCGCGGGTGTTCGAAGTGGGCTGGTGGGTCAGAGAGGAATGATGCGGACCTGGCTGCCGCAGAGCTGGGCCATGTCGTCGCTGTCGGACGTGAGCAGGGTGACCGGTTTCGGCTGGCGCAGTGCGACCTCGGCGACCGTGGCGTCGATGGCGTACTTGCGCCCGTGCAGTCCGGCGCCTTTGAGGAGCTCCGCTGCCGCCCTCGCCGCCTGCTCGGTGACCGGCTCCACCTTGATGCGGGACAGGGTCCAGTTCAAGCGTGGGATGTTGGTACGTGAGTGGCTGACTTCCACGATGGTGTTCGCCCCGATCACAAGGTCTGCCCCCATGTCGTGGAACACCTGCAACATCGCGAGGAACTTGCGGTCCTGCGCGATCCAGGCGGAGAGTCCTTCCGAGTCGAGGACAACGGTCTCGATGCGCTCGTTCACGCGGAGTCCGCGCCCTTGGAGGAGCCGGCTCCACCGAAGATCTTCGAGTGGGCTTCGGCGAGCTCCTCGTCGCTGAAGCGTCCGTGCTCTTCCTCGTGGCGGCGAAGGTCGTCGCCCAGAAGCTGGTGCCGGATCTGGCGAGCCACGGCTTCCGCCACGTAGCCGGAGACGTTGTCCGTGAGTTTGCGGAGCTCTGCCACCTGGTCGCTGGGCAGCGTGACGGTGATACGAGTCGTTGCGGACATACGGCAAGCATACTGGAGTATGCGCATAAGGGCTCGCGCTGGCCCTCCGGTGGATTCATCAGCCAAGGCCGAGTGCTGCGGAAGAGGGGTGGCTTGTCGCCGCTCCGGTGCTTACGGCAGAGCAGGCTCTGTCGGCGGACGCGGAGCGGGTGGCCAGAATCGAACTCGCGCTCTGATCTTGGGAATCACCCGGGCTCCGAGCAGGCTACAAGCCCCCGTTGACCGCTGTTTACCGCTCTGGCCGGCACGTAGTGGCATGAAGCGAGACTCCTGCGCGGCCGACGCGCGGCTTCGGAACCTGGGTTCTGCCCGGAACGCACCGCGTCAACCGGGGGCGAGTGGTTCAGCAGTGGCCGCGGGGCGGATGTCTGACCGGCCGTTGTCAGTGGCACCGCCTAGGTTCGGGGTACTGACAGGTGATCACCCGTCGGTTCATCCGACCAGAGAGGCAACAGACGTGCGTACACGAAGAACCGCTGCGTGCAGGGCGCTGACGGCCGTGATCGGCACCGCTCTGCTGATCGGCGGCACGACCGCTCCGGCTTCGGCGGACAGCGCCACCGCGCTGCCCAGCACTTCGTACCGGGACATCGTGGTCGACGACGTGCACGACCGCGTGTTCATCAGTGATCCGTCCGGAAGCAGCGTCGTCGTGACCGACTACGCGGGACAGGTCGTGAAGCAGATCACCTCGGAGAACGGAGCCGCGGGACTCGCGGTCTCGGCGGACTCCAGCACGGTCTACGTCGCCCTTCCGTCCGCTGACGCGATATCGGCGATCGACACCGGCACGCTGACGGAGAAAAACCGCTACCAGACGGGCGCGGGCACATCGCCCGAGAGCCTGGCGCTGGCCGGCGGCAAGATCTGGTTCAGCCACGGGGCCACCGGCCGGGCGGGAATCGGCTCAGTGGAGCTCTCCGGGTCCGTCCCGGTGATCACGCTCAACGAGTCCTCGGGCTGGTACTACGCCCCGACGCTCGCATCGTCGCCGGCCGATCCGAACGTGCTGGTGGCGGGCGACAAGGGCCTCAGCCCGGCTACTCTCGCGGTGTACGACGCGAGTACGGGTCTGCAGCAGCGGGTCAAGCGCACATTTTTCGATGCCCCGGCCATGTCGGACCTGAACGACTTCGCCGTCACCCCTGACGGCCAGAACATCGTGACGGCAAGTGGAACGCCCTACCGCCACCAAGTCGTCAGGACCTCCGACCTGTCGGCGAACGGCACCTACCCCACCGACGCCTACCCCAACGCGGTGGCCATCGCCCCCGACGGCACAGCCGCGGCAGGCGGCAACGGCTCGCAGTTGTACGTCTTCCGCGCCGGCGCCGACGCCCCACTGCGAACCTACTCCCGAGGGCTCCAGCTCGCCGCCGGACTCGCCTGGGCGCCGGACGACAACCGACTGTTCGCTGTCACCGGCGACTACCTGGGCGCCCATCCGACCCTGCATGTGCTGATAGACGCGGGCAAGGCGGAGAGCGCCCTCACCCTCCTGGCGCCGTCGACAGCCGTCAGGGGCAGGCCCCTGGTCGTCACGGGCACGCTGAGTGCCGGCGAACAGTTCGGGAGCGGCACCACCGTGGAGGTGACGCGCACCGACGCCCGCACGCCGGACGGTGTGTCCGCCGGCAGCTTCGCCGTCGCGGCGGACGGCACCTTCCAGTTCACCGACCGGCCGAGGGTCGCCGGTCAGGTGACATACGTCGTCCGCTACGCGGGCGATGAGCAGCACACCGGCGCGACCGACCAGGTCACTGTCGAGGTCACGAAGTAGGGACACCCCCATGGGCCCCGAGGCGCCCGGCGCGCGTCGGGGCCCACGCCGGGCAAGGGGAAGGACGTGCCATGCCGTCGTAGGCGTCGAAGCCGTCGGCGACGGGGGCGGTCTTCTGCCAACGGGTGCTGGTCATGGGCGGGACGCCTTCTCCGCTTGGAGACCGGGTCCTCGCCTACTACTACGAAGGATGCGGGCACTGCGCCCAGTGCGCGGACGGATCGGAGAACCTCTGCCGACGGCGAAGGTCGGCTTCGATTCCGACGGCGGGCTGTGCGAGTACTACCCGGCCGACGCCCGCTCCCTCGTGCCGATCGTGGACACGATCTCCTTCGCCGAAGCCGCCGTCCTCGGCTGTTCGGGAACGACCGCAGTACGCGTCGCCCGTACCGCCCGGAGGAGACCGCCGTGGTCATCGGCGCGGGCGGGGCCACCCTCGCCGACGCCCACACCGTCATGGAGATGGCAGCGGCGGGCCTCATCCGCGGATGTGTGGAGGCCGCGTACCCCCTGGGACAGGTGGGCGAGGCCTTCGCACGCCTCGCCGAGGGCAAGAGATCTGGACAACAAACAAGGCCCAGGTCACTGACCTGGGCCTTCGTCATGGAGCGGGTGACGAGAATCGAACTCGCGCTCTGAGCTTGGGAATCAACGGCGCTCCGGAGTGCCGCAGCGCTCTGACCAGGGATTACTGGGGTCTGCGATCTGTACTGGAGCCGATTAGGTAGACCGCTTCTGCCCCTGGTGTACCGGACTGAAGGGCTGGAATGGGGCTGGCCCGGAGACCGAGCGGTGAGGAGGACGGCTTGGGTGGCCCTGGGGCAGTGCGGCGAGGGACTTCGGGGCCATGGCCATGGAGTGGTGTGCTCGCGTGAACAAACCGGTGACCCATCCGCTCGCGCTCGAATGATGAGGATCTGCGAAAACGGCTCTGGCCGTGGTTTCGTGAATCGGCAGGTCAGCAGCACGAGGACGCTGCGGGCCCGGCGCCGCCGCGGAGGTCGCTACCCACCAGCCACCACCGGGCCGGCTGTGACCTGAGGAGGGTGGGGGAGCAGTGACGCGAGGTTGTCCCGTACGAAGTCCGCCGCCCTCCTGACTGACTCGTCGGCCCCTGCTTGGTCTTCGTAGACGCTGGTGGAGAGCATCACTCCGTCTCCGGCGTCGACCCAGTAGTAGGCCACGAAACCGGGGACCTGGTGCAGAAGGGGCACGAATCCGTCCCCCACCCGGCGTGCCGCCTCAGCAGGATCAGTTACCCCTTCGTACCGCCGAACGACTGCGTACACAGCTGATCTCCTCACGGATCCCAAGGTCGCCTCGCTCCGCATACATGCCCTCCACGCCGCCTCCGGCTCGCAGCACGTCCGCAAGGCCCTCGAATGGGCGCACGGGTCATCCAACCTGGGTCCGCCGTGGCCAGGGCTGAGCGAAAAGAGGGCTCACGGAACTCCGGGCAGAGCCGCGAAAACGGCCAGGCCCGCTCCTGTTTCCCCAGGTCGTTGCCCCTTGAAGCAAGTGGGGACGTTCAGGGAGCAAGGGTCGTCGGGCCATCCGGCCCTTTAGTGTTCGACCCTACGAAGCGGCCTTGCCGGACCAGCGCACATGCCAGTCCCAGCCTGCGGGCTCGCACCAAGGGATACCCCGGGGGTCGGCTAGAACGCGCGCCCGCCCGGGTTCAACGTGAGGGCGCTGGCCGGGCCTCGGCCGCGCCCTGTGGCGGTTCAGGGGCGGCTCCGCGAGGACGCCCCGCCTCGGTCTCGGCGACCTGAGCAGCCTGCGCCCGCTCGCCCCCGGCCAGGTAAGGATGCCCTGCCAGCACACATCCCTCTCAGGTTCGGCTGGACCGCGTGGCTTTGTTCACGTTCTCGTGAACAAAGCTAATCGCGCACGCCTTTGGCGGTCCAGCGTTCCCTCGGCCGGGGCGGACGGGCTGTGGGTTCAGTGCGTTCATCGCGACCTCGGCACGTAGCTCCAGCAGCACAAGCAGCCGACTACCTGGGCGCGGCTCCTGCTCGCCCTGGCGCTCTTCTCCCGCGTCGGCAGTCGGGCCGCAGAGCTCCCATTGAGTTACCCGGAGTGCCCGTTGAAAAGCTGCAATGGGTGGGGAGATCAACTGAGCTGGTTTGGCCAACCTCAGAGCACAGTGCGGGGACATTCAGAGATCGCCATCACGAACTGGCCCCAGCTGGCCTGCGTACGTTCTCGCCGGCCCCATTCGTCTGCGGGGCGCACAGACTTCGGGGATTGCCATCTGCAGCGATACCCGGAAGGCGGCCTTGAGTGCTTCCTTGGCTCCCGGCGTGTCCTTCAACGGCCGGCCTGGCCCGCGAGAGGTCGATGAAGAGCCGACCGAGCCGTTTGGGCTTCAGCCCGGCTGGTGGCTCCGTGACGAGTTCCACCGCCTTGTCCGGCTGGTCCAGCTCGACGTGCGCCGCTGATTCGTATAGCTGATCGTTTCAGAATGAGGTTCGTAGGCGACGAAGGCATATGAGGTTGCAGGCCAGCTCGAGAAGGCCCTGGTGGAGGTCAGCGCGTCGTTCGTAGCGGATGTGGAGGCGTTTGAACTGGTGTAGCCAGGCAAAGCAGCGTTCGACCACCCAGCGCACCCTGCCCAGTCCGGAGCCGTGGGCGATGCCGCGGCGGGCGATCACGGGTTTGATGCCCCGTTTCCGCAGCAGGCGAAGGTACTCGTCGAAGTCGTAGCCGCGGTCGGCGTACAGCCGACGTGGCTTGCGGCGGGGGCGTCCTCGAAGGCCGCGGATCGAGGGGATGGAGTCGAGCAACGGTAGGAGCTGGGTGACGTCGTGTCGGTTGCCGCCGGTGAGCGTGACGGCGAGCGGAGTGCCGTGACGGTCAACGATCAAGTGGTGCTTGGAGCCGGGGTGGGCGCGGTCGACGGGTTAGGGGCCCACGAGGGCCCCCCTTGAGGGCCCGGATGTGCGAGCCGTCAACGGCGCAGTCGTCCAGGTCCAGCAGACAGGCGCGGCGCAGCTCGCCCAGCAGGGCGGTGTGCAGGCGGGGCCAGACGCCGGCCTCGGTCCAGTCCCGCAGGCGGCACCAGGCCGTCATACCGGAGCAGCCCACTGTTTCCGCGGGGACGTCCCGCCAGGCGACACCGGTCCGCAGCACGTACAGGACACCGGCGAGCGCGGTTCGGTCGGGAACGCGCAACCGCCCGGGACGGCGATGGGGTCGCTCGGGAGCGGGTGGCAGCAGCGGGGCCACCCGCTCCCACAGATCGTCAGGAACACGATCAGAACGCACCCTGGAGACCCTGCCGCCCAAGATCGCCGAGCACAAGACCTGCAGCCCGCCCCACCCGTAAGCAGTGGCAGAGGACACGAGGTGCGGGGATGTTCGAAGGGGTCCCGTGCTCGCTCCGCCGCCGTGGTCGGGCGGAGCGAGCACAGCCCCTTGCGCGTCTCTTCCGGAGCCGACTGGGGTCAGTCGGGCAGTCGGTCGAGGACCCAGCGGCCGATGTCCTCCGTCATGAGGGCGTGCGGGTCGTTGTCCTGGGACAGGAGGAATTCGTTGAGCTCGGACTCCTCCGGCTCCAGCTTGTCGATATCGACGTACAGGTCCTCTTGCCGGTCCAGGTCACGGACGGCGACCGCGCTGACGGACGGCACGAAGCACCCGGAGCGGTGGACCAGGTCGACGCTCTCACCGACGCCGGCGAGGGCGTCGCCGATGATGCCGAACGATTCGAGCGTGCCGCCCGGTGCCCCGTCAAGCTCGGGGAAGCCACTGGTGGTGATCGAGTGCGGCCCGCCGAGGAGCCCGTTGAGCACGGCCGCCTCCGCCGGGTCGCCCTGGGACTGGGCGAGGAAGTACGTGCCGTCGAAGAGCGGCCCGGCGCAGCTCAGAGCCTTAGCCCCGGCCTGCACACCGTTGCCCACGCCGTCGCCGCGTCCGCTGGACACCCCGAGCAGATGCGGGATCTGCGGCCATGAGCCGACCTTCTGGAGTTCGTCCTTGAACTCGGTCCGCAGCGGGCTCTCCTGCGGCGTGCCCTTCAGCTCGTCCAGGTAGCGCCAGAGCATCTGCTGCGAGGCCGGGCTGCTGATCTGCCGCAGGTAGGTGTCGTCGACACCGGCGGTGTAGTGCGCGAATGCCTGCAGGCCGATCGGCACCCACGCCCCCCGGTGCGGGCTGTCGAACGACACATAGACGGCGACCCGGTGGTCCATACGCCGCTGTTCCATCTTCGCCAGCGCGTAGCGGGTGACAAGGCCGCCCATGCTGAACCCGCCGGCGAGGAGCCGGGTGTCGTCGAGCTGCTCGGCGCTGGTCCGCAGGATCGCCGCCATCACCGTCTCGGCGTTGCGGAGGATCGACTCACTGCGCTCGTCGAACCCGACGAGGACCAGGGTGCGTCCGCGGCGCCGGAGCTCGCTGATGAACGGGAACCGGCCGTTCTCCAGCCCGTCCCAGAGCCAGTCGAAGTCGCTCGGCCCGAGGCTGAACCCGTCGGCCAGGATGACCGGCCGGACCACACCCTTCTGGCCCTCCCCGTAGTACACACGGGCACTGCCGCGCGGCAGCTCCCAGTGCTCGTCGGCCTCGGGTGCCTGCGAGGCAGCCTCCCTGCCCACGGGCGTCACCAGCCCGAACGCCTGGGCGGCCTGCCTGATCTTCTCGGTCTTGCTGTCGGCCACGAATAGCCCTTTCATGCTGTCGACGGCAACTCAAGGGACATGATCGGCAGACGGATCCACCCCTATGAGCACATTCCGCATGGATAGCTATATCGAGTGAACTCACCCCATTCCGTCGTTAAACGAAAGAGTTGCCGCATACGTGCCGGGCCGATCCCGCGGGTGGCTACTGAGGTTGAACTCGTGATGTCACTGGGTTGCTCAGGTGGGTCTGATGGTCAGGCCGGTCTCGGCGAGGCAGCCGTCTATGAGGTGACTGCG
>NZ_JBHYZP010000020.1:124668-172294 GCF_042752355.1 Streptomyces sp. NPDC059255 | reverse complement strand
ACATGGTGACCTTCGGGCAGATGAGCTTCCGGCTCTCCTCCCACTAGGGCCTGTGCCACCCGGCTCTGTGCGGTGCCGCGGTCCGGGCCCGGCCCGCCGCCCGGTGTGGGGGTGTGACGGCGGGCCGGGTGTTGTCCGGTGTCCGGGTGGGGGCCGGACACCGGAGTGTGCGGGTGCGCCTGTCGGCGCCCGGGGGACGCCCGTCGGCGCGCGGGCGTGCCGGTCAGTGCACGGAGCAGGGTGGTGAGGTGGCGGTGTCCGGCGGGCCGCCCGAGGCGACGTAACTGAAGGTGGTGGAGGCGCCGGCCGCCAGGGATCCGTTCCAGTCGACGTTGTGGACCATCACCTCCTGGCCGCCGTAGGTGGCGTTACCGTTCCAGAGGCTGTCGACCTTCTGGCCGGACGGCAGGGTGAACTCGACCATCCAGCCCAGGATCGGGTTGGCGCCGGTGTTCTTGACGGTGATCTCGGCCTGGTAGCCGCCCGACCAGGAGTTGGTGGTCCTGCGGGTGGCGGTGCAGGTGGCCGTGGGATCGGTCGGCGGGTCGTTCGGGCTGCCCGGCTCACCGATGCCGGTCACCTCGCCGTTGCCGCCGTCGAAGACCACGTCCGAGCAGCTGTAGAAGGTCTCGGTGCTGTCCGAACGCTTCCACACCATGTAGATGATGTGGCGCCCGCTCTTGGCGGTCGGCAGGTTGCCGGTCCACTTGTACGCGCCTTCCACGGTGCCGACGCTGCCGGTGACCTGGGGGTGGTCGACCGTCAGGAACGGTGTGGACTCCAGGTCGTCCCAGGTGAAGGTCTTCGTGGGGTCGAAGCCGTCCTTGGTGACGTACACGTAGAACCAACCGGGGTGCGCGGCCCACGCGTTGTACGAGAAGTCGAGGGACGCACCCGAGGTCAGGTGGGTGAGCGGCCAGTCGCTCCGGTTCTTGTTGAAGCCGCTGAACGTGGCGTTGCCGCCACTGCACAACTGGCCGTCGGGGATGAACCCCTTGGTCCGCCCGGCGCCGTCGGAGCGCAGTACGGAGAACCAGTTGTAGAGCGGGGTCGTGCCGCTCTCCGCGACCGCGGCCTTGCACGCGGGGTTGACGGGCTTGATCTCGCCGGTGCTGGTGAGACCGTCCCGCCAGCACATGAAGGTGCGGCTGGCGGGTTTCATCGGGGTGCCGTGCGCCTCGGACGGCTGACTGTCCGTGACGACCAGGAGCAGGGCGGGGAGCACGGCGAGAAGTGCGAGGAGTACGGCTCTGCGGGGGTGTGACAGCCACGGTGGGGGGCGTTTCATCATGCGGGTCATGCGGGTCCCTTCGGCATGATCATGACAATCTTGTGACTGGCGGGTGATGGGAGCGCTCCCATTTCGGAACGTAGCGCGGCTCGGCCACTCTGTAAACGCCGTGCGCCGAACTTCCGGCAACAGGCCGCGCGCAGGGCCCCGGGACCGGCCCCGCGCGGCCCCCTCAGACAGCGGTCAGCAACGCCACCGGGAACTGGTCGCACAGCTCCGCGAGACGTACCGTCCCCGAGACCTCACGCCCCGTCAGCACATCCCGCCACGGCCCCGGCGGCAGTGGCAGCTCCGTCGTACGCCAGCCGCCCGCACGCTCCAGACCGTACGGCAGCCGCGTCGCCACGGTGAGCGCGGCGCCCGTGCGGACGAAGGCCAGCGCGTGCGCGGCGGCCGGGCCCAGCGCGTGCAGCGGGGTGTACGTACCGGACTCGGCGAAGAGCTCGGGGCGCTCCCGGCGCAGCCGCAGCGCCGCCGTCGTGACCACCGTACGGTCGTCGGGCGGGCCCGTCCTGAACGGCCGCCGGTTGTCCGGGTCCACCAGCGCCAGATACTCACGCTCCGTGCCCTGGTAGAGGTCCGGCACCCCCGGCATGGTGAGGTGCACCAGCGCCGCGCCCAGCGCGCTCGCCCGTACGTACGGCGCGAGCGCCCGGTTGAACGCGGTGACCGTCCGCCGCGCGGGGCCGGCCGGGCCCGCCTCGACGAACGCCGCCACCGCCTGCTCGTACAGCGGCTCCGGCTCCGTCCAGCTCGTCCGCAGCCCCGCCTCACGCACCGACTTCAGCAGCGCGGGCACCATCCGCGCCCCGTCCGGCGGCGTCCCGTCCACGGCCGGGGTGAAACCGACCGCCGTCTGCCACGCCTGCCACGCCACCTGCGGGTCCGGCGCCGCGACCCCCGCCACCTGCTCCAGCAACTGGTCCCACCGCTCGGGGCACTCGGCCAGGATGGCGATCCCGGCCCGTACGTCCGCGCTGCGCTTGGTGTCGTGCGTGGTCAGTACGGTGCCGGTGGAGGGCCAGTCGCGCGCCAGCCGCAGGCAGTACGCGTGGAACCGCTCCGGGCTCACCGCCGGGCTGCCCGGGTCGCCGCCCACCTCGTTCGCCGAGAGCAGCGGCACATAGCGGTAGAACGCCGTGTCCTCCAGCGACTTGGCGCGCAGCGCGGACGCGGTCTGCGCGAACCGGGCGCAGAACTCGCTCTGGTCCTCGCCCGTGCCGAGCCGGCCCAGCGCCAGCTCCCGCACCACGTCCACGGCGGTCGCCTCCCGCTCCACCGCGAACGCCGTCTTCGCCTGCCGCACCGCCTCCTCGGAGACCGCGGCCTCCGCCGCCTCGGGGCAGGGCCCGCCCGCGGTCGTGTACGGGCGGTAGACCGGCATCCGGACCAGCAGCTCCCGGACCGCCGTGCGCAGCGCCCACGGCGCGTGGTCGCGCAGCGCGGGGTCGGCGGCGCAGACGCGCCGCGCCGTACGGACCAGGAACTCGGTCTCGGCGGCCAGTTCGTGGAAGACCACCTTGTACGCGGCGCGCCGGGCGGTTCCGTGCCAGTAGCCGCCGCGGTCGCCCGCCGGGCCCGCGACGTCCCGGTAGCGCCGCTCCAGGACCTCCGCGCCCGCCCCGTCGGTGAACACCCCGTCGATGTGGCGCAGCGCGTCGTAGCCGGTGGTGCCGGCGACCGCCCACCCCGCGGGGAGGACCTCGTCGTCGGCGAGGATCTTCTCCACCACCGTCCAGCAGCCGCCGGTCGCCTCGTTGAGGCGGCGCAGGTACTCCTCCGGGTCGGCGAGCCCGTCCGGGTGATCGACGCGCAGCCCCTCGACGACACCGTCCCGTACCAGCTCGACGATCTTGGCGTGGGTGGCGGTGAAGACCTCCGGGTCCTCCACGCGGACCCCGATCAGCTCGGGGATGGTGAAGAACCGGCGGTAGTTCAGCTCGGTGCGGGCCAGCCGCCACCACGCGAGCCGGTAGTGCTGGGCGTCGAGCAGGGCGGGCAGCGGCAGTTCCTCGCTCCCGGGCGCGAGGGGGAAGCGCCGGTCGCCGTGGTGGAGCGCGCCGTCCTCGACGCGGAGCGTGCCCGCCGTCAGTTCGTCGCCGACCGGCGACGGCAGCACCGGCAGGAGGACCTTGCCGTCGCCCGCGGCCCAGTCGATGTCGAACCAGCGGGCGTACGGCGACGCGGGGCCCTCCCGCAGCACCTCCCACAGGGCCCGGTTGTGGACGGGCGCGGCGGCCATGTGGTTGGGCACGATGTCCAGCACGATCCCGAGGCCGTGCTCGCGCGCGGTGCCGGCGAGCCGCCGCAGCCCCTTCTCGCCGCCCAGCTCGGCCCGTACGGCGGAGTGGTCGACCACGTCGTAGCCGTGCGTGGAGCCCGGTACGGCCTCCAGCACCGGTGAGAGGTGCAGATGCGAGACCCCGAGCGCGGCGAGATACGGCACGGCCCTCTCGGCGGCCGAGAACGGGAATTCCGGCTGGAGCTGCAGCCGGTAGGTCGCAGTGGGCGTCATACGGTCGTACGTACCCCGCTTCTCGGCTTCTGTGTCATGGGAGTGACGCGTGTTCCGTCTCCACCGTAGGCCCTGCGGCCCGCGGTGTGGGGGCGGATGGCGTGGACGCGCTCAGGACGGCGAAGCCGGGCCGGTCCGGTCGGTCCGGACGCCCGCCAGGCCCGACGGGCGCCCGGACCGACCGGACCGGCCCGGCGCGGCTGGGTTACAGGGCCCGGACGTCGGCCGGACGGGCCCGGCGCGGCTGGAGAACAGGGCCTCAGGGGCTACGCCGGGCGCATCAGCACCGTCATGCTGCGGCCGATCATCTTGAGCCGCTCGCCCGCGTCGACCATCTCGCCCTGCCCGCGCACCACACCCTCCGGCCGCGCCGTGTCCACCATCACCTGCCACTGCCGCCCGTGGTTCACCGGCACCTTGAACTCCAGCTCCTCCCCGCTCGCGTTGAACAGCAGCAGGAACGAGTCGTCCGAGATCCGCTCGCCGCGCGGCCCCGGCTCGGAGATCGCGTGGCCGTTCAGGAACACCGTCATCGCCTTGGCGTGCACCGCCTGCCAGTCCTGCTGGGTCATCTCCTCACCCTCCGGGGTGAACCACGAGATGTCCGACAGGTCGTCGTGCGTGCCCTCCACCGGGCGTCCGTGGAAGAAGCGCCGGCGCCGGAAGACCGGATGGTCCCGGCGCAGCCACACCATCGCCTGGGTGAAGGCCAGCATCGTCCGGTCGGTCTTCTCGCCCGGCTTCGGCCAGCGGACCCAGGAGACCTCGTTGTCCTGGCAGTACGCGTTGTTGTTGCCGTGCTGCGTACGGGCGAACTCGTCGCCGTGGCTGAGCATCGGCACGCCCTGGGACAGCATCAGCGTCGCCATGAAGTTGCGCATCTGGCGGTTGCGCACCTCCACGATCTCCGGGTCCTCGCTGTCGCCCTCCACCCCGCAGTTCCAGGACCGGTTGTGGCTCTCGCCGTCCCGGTTGGACTCGCCGTTGGCCTCGTTGTGCTTCTCGTTGTACGAGACGAGATCGCGCAGGGTGAAGCCGTCGTGGCAGGTGGTGAAGTTGATGGAGGCGAGCGGCCGGCGCCCGTCGTCCTGGTACAGGTCGGACGAGCCGGTCAGCCGGGACGCGAACTCGGCCAGGGTCCTGGGCTCGCCGCGCCACAGGTCCCGTACGGTGTCGCGGTACTTCCCGTTCCACTCGGTCCACAGCGGCGGGAAGTTCCCCACCTGGTAGCCGCCCTCGCCCACGTCCCACGGCTCGGCGATCAGCTTCACCTGGCTGACCACCGGGTCCTGCTGGACGAGGTCGAAGAACGACGACAGCCGGTCCACCTCGTGGAACTGGCGGGCCAGGGTCGCCGCGAGGTCGAAGCGGAAGCCGTCGACATGCATCTCGGTCACCCAGTACCGCAGCGAGTCCATGATGAGCTGGAGGACGTGCGGGCTGCGCATCAGCAGCGAGTTCCCGGTGCCCGTGGTGTCCGTGTAGTAGCGCTGGTCCTCGGAGAGCCGGTAGTACTGCGCGTTGTCCAGGCCGCGGAAGGAGAGCGTCGGGCCGAGATGGCTGCCCTCGGCCGTGTGGTTGTAGACGACGTCGAGGATGACCTCGATGCCGGCCTGGTGCAGCGCCCGTACGGCCTGCTTGAACTCCAGGACCTGTTCACCCCGGTCGCCCCACGACGCGTAGGCGTTGTGCGGGGCGAAGAAGCCGATGGTGTTGTACCCCCAGTAATTGGCCAGCCCGGCGTCGGCCAGCCGGTGGTCGTTGACGAACTGGTGCACCGGCATCAGCTCCAGCGCCGTGACCCCCAGTTCGGTCAGGTGCTCGATCACCGCCGGATGGGCGAGCCCGGCGTAGGTGCCGCGCAGTTCCTCGGGGAGCTCCGGGTGGAGCATCGTCAGGCCCTTCACATGGGCCTCGTAGAGCACGGTGCGGTGGTAGTCGGTACGCGGGCGGCGGTCGTCGCCCCAGTCGAAGTACGGATTGACGACGACCGAGGACATCGTGTGGGGGGCCGAGTCCATGTCGTTGCGCGAGTCCGGCTTGCCGAAGTGATAGCCGTACACCGACTCGCCCCACTCGACGGAACCGCTGATCGCACGCGCGTACGGGTCGAGGAGCAGCTTGGCGGAGTTGCAGCGGTGCCCGCGCTCCGGCTCGTACGGACCGTGGACCCGGAAGCCGTAGCGCTGGCCCGGCATGATGCCGGGCAGGTAGGCGTGGCGCACGAAGGCGTCGGTCTCGCGGAGCTCCACCGCCGTTTCTGATCCGTCGTCGTGCAGCAGGCACAACTCGATCCGGTGCGCGACCTCGGAGTAGACCGCGAAGTTCGTACCGGCGCCGTCGTACGTGGCGCCGAGGGGATATGTCTGTCCCGGCCAGACCTGCATAGATAGGACTCTTCCATTTCTGATCCGGGTGGAGCGGGCTGTTGAGCCAGATCTTCCCCGAAAGTAGGGCAAGCACCTAGGAACCCGGGGCGTTCTTGGCGCTTCTTGCCCGGAGGGTCAACCGGGCGCGTCACCCTGTCGCCCGGACCGGTCATCCTTCCCGGTGGTCCCACCGGGCTCTTCCCGCCCCGCCGGTACGCGGTGAAGACCGGGCGTAATCCCTATGAACCATCTCACTCCGGCAGAAGTCGGCACCCGGAACAAGCCTCTCGAACAAGGGAGTTGAGAAAGGAGCCTGTGCATCCTGCTGCACCTGGTCCGGTCGGCGGAGTACCCTTCCTTGATCGTTGAAAAGGGAGAGAAGGCGGTGCGCGGGTGAGCTCGGGAGGGCTGGAGCTGCCCCCCGGTGACGCAGGTCATGCGGGGGAGTCCGGCGACATCCCGCCCGGAGCGGTCTCCCTGGCGCGACCGATGGAGATCGGGGCGGAACTGGACTGGGGCGCGGACGCCTGGAACGAGGTCCGTACGCGCGCACAGCGGGCCGGGCGTGCCTACATCTGGCTGAATCTGGTGGAGCAGCGGCTGCGCGCGGTCGTCGCCGCGGTACTGCGGCCCATCTACGAGCCCGTGCACGGCGAGGAGTGGGTGGTCGCCGCCGCGGGACCGGCGGGACAGGAGTGGGTGCAGCGCGCCGTCGCCGTACGGGAGGTGTCCCGGCGCAAGGGCTACCTCCTCGACCCGGCCGACGACAACGTGCTGAGCTTCCTCACCCTCCCGCAGCTCAGGGAGCTGATGGTCCAGCACTGGCCGTGCTTCGAGCCGTACTTCGACGACCGCCGCGACGTGGAGCTGGCCCTCGACGAGCTGGAGGTCGCGCGGAACGTCGTCTCCCGCAACCGGGCGCTCTCCGAGACCGTCCTCGCCCAGGCGGAACGGGCCTCCGCCAGGCTGCTGGAGATCCTCGGCGGCGGCAGCGGCATACCGCCGTCGCAGCGGCTGCCCGTCGACGCGGTGGAGGACCTGATCGGCGACCGGTACGGGGACGTCGTCTCCGTCCACTCCGACCGGGTCAGGCTGCAGCGGCAGCTCCCCGCGGAGGACCTCTTCGGCGGCGCCCGGCGGCTCGACGCCATCGGCATCGGCCTCAACCTCCTCGTCCAGAACTTCTCCGGACGCCGCCTCATCCGGCTCGCGGAGTCCGGCTGCCGGACGCGGCTGGTCTTCCTCAACCCGGCGAGCAGCGCGGTCAAGCGCCGGGAGCGCGAGCTGGGGCTGCGCAAGGGGGAGCTGAGCCGTTCGGTGGAGATGAACATCCTCCACATGCGCCGGGTGCGCTCCAAGCTGCGCGACCCGGGCGCCTTCGAGATCCATGTCTTCGACGAGACGCCGCGCTTCACCGCGTACCTGGTGGACGGGGACGGCCCCGACGGCCTCGCCGTCGTCCAGTCGTATCTGCGCCGCGCGCGCGGGATGGAGGCCCCGGTGCTGGTCCTGCGGGGCGGGGGGCGTGAGGTCGTGCGCGCGGGGCAGGACACGGAGCACGGACTCTTCCAGACCTACCGCGAGGAGTTCGACTCGGTCTGGACGGACTCCCGGCCGGTCTCCTGAACCGGGGCGTTGTCAGTGGGGCGTGGCAGGGTGAAAGTCCGGCGGGGAGATCCGACGGGGGGAAGCGGGGGAAGCACCACCGCACCACGAAGGAGGGCCACACCATGACTTGGCACGGGGAAACACTCGTCGGTTTCGACCTGGAGACCACCGGTACGGAGCCGCTGGAGGCCCGGATCGTGACGGCCGCGGTCGTCGAGGTCAAGGGCGGCGAAGTGATACGGGAGCGGAGCTGGCTCGCGGACCCGGGCATCCGGATCCCCGCCCAGGCGTCCGCGGTGCACGGCATCAGCAGCGAGCGCGCGGCCTCGGAGGGGCGCCCCGCGCCCGAGGTGGCGGGCGAGATCGCGGAGGTCCTGCGCGGCTACTGGGCGCGCGGGGTGCCGGTCGTGGCGTACAACGCGCCGTTCGACCTGACGCTCCTCGCCGCGGAACTGCGGCGCCACGGACTGCCGGAGCTCCGCCCGGTCGGCCCGGTGATCGACCCGTACACGATCGACCGGGCGGTCGACAAGTACCGCCGGGGCAAGCGCAACCTGGAAGCGGTCTGCGGGGAGTACGGCGTGGTGCTGGACGCGGCCCACGACGCGGGAGCGGACGCGCTGGCGGCGGCCCGGGTGGCCACCGCGATAGCCGAGCGGCACGCCGAGGTGGCCGCCCTCACCCCGGCGCAGCTGCATGAGCGTCAGATCGCCTGGTACGAGGAGTGGGCGGTGGACTTCCAGCGCTTCCTGCGCGGGAAGGGGAACACGGACGCGGTCGTCGACGCGGGGTGGCCGCTGCGCGAGCCGGCGGTGACGGCGACCTGACCCGGGGCCCCGGACGGCGGGCCGGGCGGCCGGTCAGAAGGGGTACCAGCGGACCTCGGGGTCGTCGTCCCGCAGGGAGGCGACCCGGCGCCGGAACTCCACGAGCGCCTTGGGGTTGGCCGGGGCGTGCTGCGCCACCCAGGCGCAGCTGGCCGTCTCGCGGGCACCGCGCAGCACCGGGCAGCCGGACCAGGCGCGGACGTCCCAGCCGTACACCGCGGTGAACGTGTCGTACGCCTCGGGGGCCAGCCCGTACCGGTCCCGGGAGAGCGCCATGACCACCAGGTCGTGCTCGCGGAAGTCCGCGGAGAAGGTCTCCAGGTCGACCAGCACGGGTCCCCGCGGGCCGACATGGACGTTACGGGGCAGCGCGTCGCCGTGGATCGGGCCGGCCGGCAGATGCGGGGTGAGGGTGGCGGCGGCCTCGGCGAAGCCGTCCCTGCGCCCGCGCAGATAGTCGGCGTCCGCCGGGTCGATCGTGTCGCCCGCGATCCGCAGCCAGCGCTCCACCCCGCCGAGGAGTTCACGGCGGGGAAGGGCCAGCACGGCGGGATCGGGGGCGGGCAGCGCGTGGACGAGCCGCAGCAGCGCGGCGAGATCGGCGGGGCCCGCCGGGCGCACGGCCTCGGGCAGCCGGTGCCAGAGCGTCACCGGATGGCCCGCCACGGACCGGGCCCCGGGCTCGGCGGCCCGGACGGCCGGCACCCCGCACTCCGCGAGCCAGGACGCGAGGGCCACCTCACGCCGGGCGCGCTCCAGCAGCTCGGGGTGGTCCCGCGCGTCCCGGCCGACCTTGACGACCAGCCCGGCCGTCCCGAAGACCGCGTTCTCGCCCAGGGCCAGCAGCTCCGCGTCGTGCGGCAGCCCCGCCGCGGCGAGAATCCCCCGCGCCCGCGCCTCGTCCATCCTCTGCCCACTTACTTCCGGTCGTCGCCTCGCGCGTTCCGCCGCGCCCCGTGCCACCGCGAAGTGTCGCATCCGGACGCGTGTGCGTGCTTGACGTACCGAGGGGGCGTCACCACGATGACGAGGGCGGACAGGACGGCGCCGACGGCCCCAACCGAAGGAGTCGCATCCGTGACATCGGCCACCGCGACGACGCGGTCAGCGGCAGAGCGGGCGGGCGGTGGCCGCCCCGGCGGGCCGCGGTTCGGCAGGCGCCGGTCCGGCCTGGAGCGGCCCGGCCGGGAGCGGAGCCGGGGGGTGCTGGACCACGGCGCCTGGTTCCTGGTGCTGCCCGCGCTGCTGCCGATCCTGGTCCTCAGCGTCGGCCCGCTGCTCTACGGCATCGCGCTCGCCTTCACCGACGCGCAGTCCGGCCGTACCGAACCCACCCGGTGGATCGGCGCCCTCAACTTCCAGGACCTGCTGCACGACACGCTCTTCTGGGACTCCTTCGGCATCGGCCTGCTCTGGGCGGCCGGGGTGACCGTGCCGCAGTTCGCGCTCGCCCTCGGCCTCGCGCTGCTCCTCGACGCGGAGCTGCGGCTGCGCCCGCTGGCCAGGGCCCTCGCGATCATCCCCTGGGCCATGCCCGAGGTCGTCGTCGCCGTCATGTGGCGGCTCGTCTACCACTCCGACGCCGGGGTCCTCAACGAGACGCTCCGCGATCTGGGCCTGGGCGAGGGGCGGGACTGGCTGACCGGTCTCTCCACCGCCCTGCCCGCGGTGATCGTCGTCGGCGTCTGGGCGGGCCTGCCGCAGACCACCGTCGCCCTGCTGGCCGGCCTCCAGAACACGCCGCGCGAACTCCACGAGGCCGCCGCGCTCGACGGCGCGGGCGCCTGGCGCCGCTTTTGCACCGTCACCTGGCCGGCGCTCCGGCCGGTCGCCCTCGCCATCACCGCGCTCAACCTCATCTGGAACTTCAACTCGTTCGCCCTGGTCTACGTGCTGACCAGCGGCGGCCCCGGCGGCCGCACCCGGCTGCCGATGCTCTTCGCGTACGAGGAGGCGTTCCGGTACGGCCAGTTCGGCTACGCCGCCGCGATGGGATGCGTGATGGTCGCCGTGATCTCGGTGCTCCTCGCGTTCCGTCTCGCCGGCCGGCTCACGAAAGGGGCCGCGGCATGAGCATGCGCGTCAGTGGCACCGTACGCGCCGGACAGTACGCCGCGCTCCTGTGCTACCTCGTCTTCCTCGCCTTCCCGTTCCTCTGGCTGATGTCCACGGCCTTCAAACCGCCCCGGGAGCTGGGCAGCCTCCACCCCACCTGGATCCCGGACCACCCCACCCTCGACAACTTCCGCCAGGCGTTCGGCGAACAGCCGCTGCTGCGGGCCGCGGCCAACAGCCTGACCGTCGCCCTCGCCGCCGCGGTGATCGCCGTCGTCGTGGCGACCCCGGCGGCCTATGTGCTGGCCCGTCGGCGCGGCGGACTCGCGAGAGCAGCATCCGGCTGGGTGGTGGTGAGCCAGGCGTTCCCCTTCGTTCTGGTGATCATTCCGCTCTTCCTCGTCCTCAAGAACCTCCGCCTCGTCAACTCCCCGGGGGGCCTGGTCCTGGTGTACGTGGTGTGGTCGCTGCCGTTCGCGCTCTGGATGCTCACCGGGTACGTCCGCGCCCTGCCCGCCGAACTGGAGGAGGCCGCCGCCGTGGACGGCGCGGGCCGGATCCGTACCCTCGTCTCCGTCGTCGCGCCGCTGCTCGCGCCCGGCATCGTCGCCACCGCGCTCTTCGCGTTCATCACCGCGTGGAACGAGTTCTTCTTCGCGCTGGTCCTGCTCAAGTCCCCGGAGAGACAGACCCTGCCGGTGGTCCTCACCCACTTCATCGGGGCGGAGGGCGCCGCGGACCTCGGGCCGCTCGCCGCCGCCGCGTTCCTCGCCACCCTCCCCTCGCTCCTCGTCTTCGCGCTCATCCAGCGCCGGATCACCGGCGGGACGCTGGCCGGGGCGGTGAAGAGCTGATGCGCGGGCGGACACCCGGGCTGATGCGCGGGCAGACACCCGGGCCGACCCGCGGACCGTGGACGGGCCCGGCCCTGGCCCTCGCCACCGTCCTCGCCCTGCTGCTCGGCGGCTGCTCGGGCGACGGCTCCGACCGGGCGCGGGACGGCCGGATCACCCTGCGCTTCCAGTCCCTCGCCTGGCAGGAGGAGTCCGTCCGCGTCAACAAGGAGCTGGTGAAGGAGTGGAACGCGGCCCATCCCGGCATCCGGGTCGAGTACGTGCAGGGAAGCTGGGACAGCGTCCACGACCAGCTCCTCACCTCCTTCGAGGGCGGCGAGGCGCCCGACGTCATCCATGACGCCTCCGACGATCTCGCGGACTTCGCCTACGGCGGGCACCTCGCCGATCTGCGCCCCCTGCTCTCCGGCCGGCTCACCCGCGACATCCCGCGGCGCAGCTGGGAGACGGCCACCTTCGGGGACGGCGTCTACGGGGTGCCGTTCCTCCAGGAACCCCGCGTCCTGATCGCCAACAAGAAGATCCTGGAGGCCTCCGGCGTCCGGATCCCCACCGCGCGCCACCCCTGGAGCTGGCCGGAGTTCCGGCGGATCAGCGGTGAGCTGACCGCGTTCATGCGGCAGGGGCAGGGGCAGGGGCAGGGGCAGGGGCAGGCGAAGGGACGGTTCGCGGTCGCCTGGCCGCTCAAGGACCCCGTCTCCGCGACGCTCAACCTCGGCCTCTCCACCGGCGGTCGGCTCTTCCACCGGGGCCCGGACGGGAAGGTGACGGTCCGGTTCACCGAGGCCGACGCCGTGGTGCCCGACACCGTCCGGCGACAGGTCACCACGGACCGCAGCGCGTCCGGCGCCACCCTCGGCATGGGCGGCTCCGACACCCTGCCGGGACTGTTCGGCGGCCGGTACGCCATGGTCCCGCTCGGGTTCTCGTACCGTCAGCAGGTCATCCAGCAGGCCCCGGAGGGCTTCGAGTGGACCGTCCTGCCGGCCCCCGCCGGTGACGGGAGCGCCGGCGCCGAACCCGCGCAGGGGGTGAGCCCGCAGACGCTCTCCATCGCGCGGGACAGCCCGTACAAGAAGGAGGCGGCGCGTTTTCTCGACTTCCTGCTGCGCCCCGCCAACATGGTGCGCCTGGCCAAGGGCGACTGGATGCTGCCCACCGGTACGGCGGCCCTCGCGGACCCGTCCCTGGGCACCGCCGAGCACGGCTGGGCGACGGGCGCGGCGCTCGCGCGCGGACTGCGCCCGGCCCCCGCCCAGTCCGTACGCGGCTACCCGGAGTGGAAGGACAAGGTGGCGACCCCCGCGCTCCAGGAGTACTACAGCGGCGCGATCGACCGGGAGGAACTGGAGAAACGCCTGGTCGAGGACGGTAATCGAGTGCTGGCCCGCTATCAGCGGTAGGCGGCCGGGGCCTCCCGGAAATAAGTTGTACGAGACGTCTCGTCTCGTCTACGTTGAGGGCATGACCGCAGCCAAGCCCGCCCACATCGCCATGTTCTCCATCGCCGCCCACGGCCATGTGAACCCGAGCCTCGACGTCATCAGGGAACTCGTCGACCGGGGGCATCGCGTCAGCTACGCGATCCCCGCGATTTTCGCGGAGAAGGTCGCGGCCACCGGCGCCCACCCCGTGATCTACAGCTCCCTCCTGCCCACCCCGGACGACGACCCCGAGGCGTGGGGCACGGAACTCATCGACAACCTGGAGCCGTTCCTCGACGACGCGATCCAGGCCCTGCCGCAACTCGCCGCCGCCTTCGAGGACGACCGCCCCGACCTGGTCCTCGGCGACACCACCTCCTACCCGGCGCCCGTCCTCGCCCACCGCTGGGGCGTGCCGTTCTTCCAGATCTCCACGCACATGGTCGCCTGGAACGGCTACCACGAAGAGGTCGCGGAGCCGATGCTCGCGGAGCTGGACGCGTCGGAGCGCGGCAGGGCGTACCGGGCACGGCTCGCCCAATGGCTCATCGACCAGCAGATGGACCACGCCGACCCCGACCGGTTCGGCGCCGAACCGGGGCGCTCCCTCGTCCTGATCCCCAGGGCCCTGCAGCCCCGGGCCGACGACGTGGACGAGGCCGTCTTCACCTTCGTCGGAGCCTGCCAGGGCGACCGCGCCGACCAGGGGGAGTGGCAGCGGCCCGCCGGGGCGGAGAAGGTCCTCCTCGTCTCGCTCGGCTCGTCCTTCACCAAGCAGCCCGCGTTCTACCGGACGTGCGTCGCCGCCTTCGGCACCGTGCCCGGCTGGCATGTCGTGCTCCAGATCGGCAAGAACGTCGAGGCTTCGGAGCTGGGCGAGATCCCGGCCAACATCGAGGTACGGGACTGGGTGCCGCAGCTCTCCGTCCTCCGCCAGGCCGACGCCTTCATCACCCACGCGGGCGCGGGCGGCAGCCAGGAGGGCCTGGCCACGGCCACCCCGATGGTCGCCGTACCGCAGGCAGTCGACCAGTTCGGCAACGCCGACACGCTCGTCGCCCTCGGTGTCGCGCGCCGGATCGACACGGCGGAGGCCACCCCGGAGGCACTGCGCGAGGCCGTCCTCACGCTGGCCGCCGACCCGGAGGTGGCCCGCAGGCTCGCCGGCATCCAGGCCGGGATGGCCGCGGAGGGCGGCACCCGCCGGGCGGCCGACCTCATCGAGGCCGAACTCCCGCAGGACCTGGCCCGATGACCGCGCGGGCCCCGCGCCCGGAGCACGCCGCCGGGTGCCCCGGGCGCGGCCCCGCCCTATCGTGGGGCCCATGACCACGACCTATGTGGCGCTCCTGCGCGGCATCAATGTCGGCGGCCACCGGAAAGTTCCCATGGCGGAACTCCGGGCGCTGCTCACCGGACTCGGCCACGGCCGGGTCCGTACGTACCTCCAGAGCGGCAACGCCGTCTTCACCAGCGACTCCGACGACGAGGACCCGGAGAACGCCCTCGCCACCGCCCTGGAGCGGGCCATCGAGGAGCGCTTCGGCTTCACCGTCGACTGCCTCGTACGGAACGCCGCGTATCTGCGGGCCGTGGCCGACGCCTGTCCCTTTCCGGCCGGGACGCTGGAGGGCCGGCAGCTCCATCTCACCTGCTTCTCCGGGCCCGTGGCCCCCGAGCGGTTCGCGTCGCTCGATCCGGCCGGCTATCTCCCGGAGGAGTTCCGCCTCGGGGACCGGGCGCTGTACCTGTACGCACCCGACGGTCTCGGCCGCTCCAAGCTCGCCGAGGCGCTCGCCAGGCCCGCCCTGTTCAAGGGCCTCACGGCCACCAGCCGTAACTGGAACACCGTCGTCAAACTGGTGGAGCTGTCCCGTGACTGACCGCACCTCCGCGATCGCCGCGGCCATCGACGCCGAACTGCGCCTCCTCGACCCGGCCGTCCGCGCCTCCCCGGCGCTCCTCGCGGAGCTGCTGCACCCGGACTTCCGGGAGTTCGGCTCCTCGGGCCGGGAGTGGGAGCGCGACGCGATCATCACCGCGCTCATGGCGTGGGGCGGGCCCGCCAAGCGGCCGATCACCACCTCCAAGATGCGCGGCGTACGGCTTGCTCCGGACGTGGTGCACCTCACCTTCGACACGGAGTCCGAGGGCCGCCGGGCCCACCGCAGTTCGCTCTGGCGGCTGACCGGCGACCACTGGCTGCTCTACTTCCACCAGGGGACGCCGTACGGCTAGGGCCTGTCGTTCCTGAAGGGGCCGTCGGGGGCGAAGGCCAGTGCGGCGAAGCGTTCGCCGATGCGGCGGTGGGTGGCGGCGTCCGGGTGGAGACCGTCGGGCAGCGGGAGTTCGGCGGAGTCCGCCTCGCCGTAGAGGGCGCGGCCGTCGAGGTGGTGCAGATGCGGGTCCTCGGCCGCCCGCCGGGCCACGATCCGGGCCAGCTCGTCCCGGATGACGCCGAGGGTCAGTTTCCCCTGGGCGCGCTCCGCGGGATCGCCCGTGGCCACGAACCGCAACCGCCCTTCGCCGAGGGCGGAGAGGTCCATGGCGGCGGGGCCGGGCGTGTCCTCGTGGATCGGGCACAGGAGGGGCGAGACGACCAGCAGCGGGGTGGCGGGATGGCCTTCCCGGACGGTGTCGAGGAAGCCGTGGACGGCGGGGCCGAAGGCGCGCAGGCGCATCAGGTCGGCGTTGACCAGATTGATGCCGATCTTGATGCTGATCAGGTCGGCGGGGGTGTCGCGCAGGGCGCGGGCGATGAATGGGTCGAGCAGGGCGCTGCCGGCCAGCCCCAGGTTGATCAGATCCACCCCGGCGAGGGAGGCGGCCAGTGCCGGCCAGGTGGTGGTGGGGCTCGCGGCGTCGGAGCCGTGGCTGATCGAACTGCCGTGGTGCAGCCACACCGGGTGCCCCCGGTCCGGCGCGGGCTCGACGGGGGCGTCGGTGCGCAGCGCGGCGAGTTCGGTGGTCTCGTTGTGCGGCAGCCAGATCTCGATGTCCTTGACCCCCTCGGCCAGGTCGTCGAAGCGGAGGGTGCCGACCGGGCCGTACGAGGTCTGCGCGGACCCGGTGGCCATGTCGATGGTCAGCGTGTTGCCGCCGGTCACCCCGGCCCGGCCGGCCGGGCGCCCGTCCACGAGCAGGTCGTAGACGCCGTCAGGACGGGGCGGGGCGCCGGCGTAGACACGCTTGGTGCGCCGCGTGTCCAGCTCCAGGACGGTGGCCCGGGTGCGGAAGGCGAGCCGTACGCCGGAGGGCTGGGACTCGGCCAGGGCGAGCTGCGCGTCGGCGCACTGGGCGCGGGCCCGGGCGGGCAGCCGGTGCGGCAGCACGCCGTGCTCGGTGCGCTCCACTTCGAGGGCGCCGCGCAGGAGTTCCGCGGTGACGGGTGTGGTGATCAGGGCGTTCTGGGCGTTCATGTCCGGGGCGTTCATGGGTCTCAACCTGTTGATCGGAGGGGAGGGGGCCGGATGCGGGATGCCGTGAAGTGCCTGGTGCCTGGTGCCTGGTGCCTGGTGTCCGTGACGGCGTCCGGCTCAGGGCGCCGGCCGGCCCCGGAGCAGCGCGTCGAGGCGGTCGAGCGTCCACGACCACGACTCCGCCGAGTCGGGAGAGCTGTGGCTGAAGCCGCCGGCCAGCTCCAGGCTGACGAAGCCGTGGAAGACGCTGCCCAGCAGCCGTACGGCGTGGGTCTGGTCCGGCTCCGGCAGGTCGTAGCCGCGCAGGATCGCCCGCGTCATCTGCGTGTGTCTGCCCCCGGCGCTCGCCGCCGCGGCCTCCGGGTCGAGCCGGTACTGGGCGGCGGCGTAGCGGCCGGGGTGCTCCCGGGCGTAGTCGCGGAAGACGTCGGCGTAGGCGGTCAGGGCGTCCCGGCCGGCCCGCCCGGCCAGCGCGGACGAGCCCCGGTCGGCGAGTTCCTCCAGTGCGAGAAGGGCGATCCTGGTCCTGAGGTCGTGGGAGTTCTTCAGGTGCGAGTACAGGCTCGCCACCTTGACGTCGAACTGCCGGGCGAGCGCCGAGACGGTCACCTGGTCGAAGCCGACCGTGTCCGCCAGCTCCGCGCCGGCCCGGACGAGGCGTTCCGTGGTCAGTCCGGCACGTGCCATAACCCCTCCTTCATCGACCTGAATCGATTATGCATTTGCCTATAAGGTTTAGGCAAATTAGCTTACTCTTCATGAAGCCGCTGACCGAACAAGAAATCCGTGCCGCGTTCGTGAACTGCACCAAGGGCGCGGCGAAGCGCCTGTCCGTACCGCGTGACCTGGCCGACCGGCCCTGGGAGGACCTGGACTACCTCGGCTGGCGGGATCCGCAGGCGCCCGACCGCGCCTACCTCGCCATCGAGCTGGACGGCCGCCTCCGGGCCCTCGCGCTGCGCTCTCCCAGTCCCGCCTCCTGGCAGACGCGGCGCAGCATGTGCTCGATGTGCCTGACCCTCCACACCGGTGGCGTCTGTCTGATGGTCGCCCCCAAGGCGGGGAAGGCCGGGCAGCAGGGCAACTCGGTGGGCACGTACATGTGCGG
Organism: Streptomyces sp. NPDC059255; assembly: GCF_042752355.1. NCBI lineage: Bacteria > Bacillati > Actinomycetota > Actinomycetes > Kitasatosporales > Streptomycetaceae > Streptomyces > Streptomyces sp. NPDC059255. The sequence continues at coordinate 154,824 of NZ_JBHYZP010000020.1, read as the reverse complement.
CGACCTCGCCTGTTCGCTGTACGTGCGCGGGAAGAAGGACGCGGGCGTCGGCTCGCGGCTCCCCGAGTCGCTCACGGTGGAGGAGCGGATCGGGCGGACCGTGGCGAACGTCGCCGCGTTCCTGGCCAAGGTGACCGCGTGACCGGGGTGCCCGCCGCGTCGGTCATCGACCGGGCATCAGCCGAGCGGGGCGGGTGAGGCGAGCGTGTCCAGGGCGCGCAGGTCCTCGGCGGACAGCCGGATCTCCGTGGCGCGCAGGTTCTCGTCGAGATGGACCGGCGAACCGGTGCCCGGGGTCGGGCACAGCACGGGGGAGTGGTGCAGCAGCCAGGCCAGGGCGATCTGCCCGCGCGTGGCGCCGTGGCGTCCGGCGACGGAGTCGAGAGCCGAGGCCGCCGTACCCGTCAACGCGCCGTTGGCCAGCGGGAACCACGGGAGGAACGCGAGCCCGTGCCGCTCGCACAGCCTCAGCACCGCTGCCGAAGCGCGGTCCAGGAGGTTGAAGCGGTTCTGCACCGACGCGATCCCGGTCAGCGGGAGCGCCCGCTCCAACTGCTCGGCGGTGACGGAGTCCAGGCCGATGTACCGGATCTTCCCTTCCCGCCGCAGCTCGTCCAGGGCCCCCAGCTGCTCCTCCATCGGCACCGCCGGGTCCAGCCGGTGGAGCTGGTACAGGCCGATCGTCCCGGTACGCAGCCTGCGCAGACTCGCCTCGCACATCGCCCGCAGCCGCTCGGGACGGCCCTCGACATGCCAGGCACGGGCGCTCGTCCGGACGACGCCGCCCTTGGTCGCGACGGTCAGCCCGGCCGGATACGGTGCCAGCGCCTCCGCGACCAGCTCCTCCGCCAGATCCGGTCCGTAGTTGTCCGCCGTGTCGATCAGGGTCACCCCGCGCTCGACGGCACGCCGCAGGACGGCGACGGCATCCGCCCTCTCGCCGCGCGGGCCCCAGTAGCCGGGCCCGGTGAGCTGCGCCGTACCGAACCCCAGCCGCCGTACGGGGAGTCCGCCGCCCAGCGTGAAGGTCTCCGCGATCGGGTCCGGGCCCGGGTTCGGGTTCAGGTCCGGGTTCGGGTTCGGGTGTCCGGTCTTCTGTTCGGTCATTCCTGGACGGTATCCGGCCCTCCCCGGACGGCGTCCGGCCGCGGGACCGGTGCTCGCGGGGTCAGTAGACGTCGCGTACGTACCGTTTCTCGGCGGCGAGCCGTTTGACGTACGCCGCCGCCCCGTCCTCGTCCAGACCTCCGTGGGCCACGGCGAGTTCGCGCAGGGTCCGGTCCACGTCCTTGGCCATCCGGGAGGCGTCGCCGCACACGTAGAAGTGGGCGCCGTCCTGGAGCCAGGACCACAGCCGGCCGCCGTGCTCGCGTATCCGGTCCTGGACGTAGACCTTGGCCCGCTGGTCGCGCGAGAAGGCGGTGTCCAGCCGGGTCAGGGTGGTGTCCCGGCGCAGCCCGGCCAGTTCCTCCCGGTAGTAGAAGTCGGTGGCGCGCCGCTGCTCGCCGAAGAAGAGCCAGTTCGGCGCCCGGTGGCCGCGGGCCCGGCGTTCCTGGAGGAAGCCGAGGAAGGGGGCGACGCCGGTGCCGGGGCCCACCATCACCATGGGGGTCGCCGGATCGGCCGGCGGGCGGAAGTGCGGGGAGCGCCGCACGTGGACCGGTACGGGGCTGCCGGGCGCGGCGTCCGCGAGGAAGGCCGACGCGACGCCCTTGCGCGGGTGGCCGTGGCGGTTGTCGTACCGGACCACGGAGACCGTGAGCCGGATGAGCGCGGGGTCGTCCAGGGGGCTGGACGATATGGAGTAGAGGCGGGGCCGCAGCCGGGTGAGGGCGGCCGTCCACTCGTCCGCCGTGGCCCGTACCGGGTACTCGGCGATGACGTCGACGCACTGGCGGCCCCAGGCCCACTGGGCCAGCTCGCCCTTGTTGTCCGGCCGCAGCAGCTTCTTGAGGGTGCGGTCGTGGGTGCGTTCCGCGACGAGCCGCAGCAGCCCGGGGGTGATCGCGGCGATGTCGAGATGGCGGTGCAGGGCCTCGCCGAGCGCGACCTCCCCGGGGCCGGGCAGCTCGACGGGGGTGGCGGGGTCGAGTCCGGTGACGGCGAGCCATTCGGCGACGAGATCCGGGCAGTTGAGGGGCTGCACGCCGAGCGCGTCACCCGCCTCGTAGACCAGTGGGACGGGGCTGTCGCCGGTGTCGAACGTGAACTCGCGCACCTCCTTGGTGGCGCCCGGGAGGCTGAGCAGCCGGTTCCCGGTGAGCCGCCCGGTGGCGGACGCGACCCTGCCGGGCCCCGACGCCGGTACGGGGGTGGCGGCGGGCGGCGCCGCCTCCGCCGTCCCGGCCGTCACCGCCGCCTCGGCGGTCCCCGCGCCGTCGGCCGTCGGCTCCGTACGCAGCGCCGCGCGTACGTGGTCGAGCCACTGCCCCGCGGGCTGTTCGTACTCGGGTTCACAGTCGGTACGGGGCACCAGGCGGACGGCGCCCAGCTCGTCGAGGCGCGCGTCGAGCCGGCGGCCGTGGCCGCAGAAGTCGTCGTACGAGGAGTCGCCGAGGGCCAGCACCGCGTACCGCACGCCGTCCAGCCGGGGGGCGCCCGGGGCGCTGAGGGCCGCCCAGAACCCGGTGCCGTTGTCGGGGGCGTCGCCGTCGCCGAACGTACTGGTCACGACGAGCAGATCCGCGCCGCGCCCGACCGCGTCCGGCGCCGTGTCGTCCATGCTGAGCAGCCGCGCCGCGTGTCCGTCCTCCGCCAGCCGCCGTACCACCAGCGCGGCGGCCTCCTCGGCGTTCCCGGTCTGCGAGGCCCACAGGACGACGACCTCACGGGCGGCGGAGCCGGAGGAGCCCGCGGCGGGCAGGGAGGCGGTGGCCGGGGTACGGGAGTACATACCGGCGAGGACACCGTTGACCCACAGGGCGTGCGCCGGGGCGAACGGCGCGTGCACCGGCAGCACCGGGGTGACGCTGCCGCCCGCCCCGGCCCCCGGCGCCCCCGCCCCGCCCGTTCCCGTCGTGGCGCCCAGCCCCGCGAGGAACCCCGCCAGATAGCGGCGCTCCTCGTCGCTCAGCACCGGCGGCGTCAGACCGTCCGTACCGAACACGCCCGCCAGCTCCGCCACCCTCCCGTCGCGCCCCGCCGGGGCGTCGCCCGTCAGAACGGCGGGGGCGGTGGCCGGCGCGGCGGCGGGCGCGGTGGTGAGCCGGGTCAGCGACACCGCGCACACCTTGAGCTCCGGCTGGAAGGAGATCGGGTCGACCGCGTCGTTGGTGACCGCGTTGACGCAGGTGTACTCCCCGAACAGGTCGTTCCAGTGAAAGGGCGCGAAGCAGCCCCCGGGCCGTACCCGCTCGGTCACCACGGCGGGCAGCACGGCCCGGCCCCGCCGCGACGCCACCTCCACCGCGTCGCCCTCCGCGATCCCCAGCTCCCGTGCGTCCGACGGATGGATCTCCACGAAGGGCCCGGGGTTGAGCTTGTTGAGCTTGGCGACCTTGCCCGTCTTGGTCAGCGTGTGCCACTGGTGCGGGAGCCGGCCGGTGTTCAGGACGTACGGGAAGTCGTCGTCCGGCAGTTCGGCGGCGGGCAGGTGCGGGCGCGCGTGGAACACGGCCCGGCCGGAGGCGGTGGGGAACGAGAGCCGCGGCCTGCTGCCGTCGGGGCGCTCGGCCAGGGTCTGGCTGACGCCGTCGTTGAGGTAGCGGACCGGATTGCGGTCGGGGCCGTCGGCGGCGGCGCTGGGCCACTGGACGGGGGCCCGGCGCAGCCGCTCGTAACTCACCCCGCGCAGGTCGTAGCCTGTCGCCGGGTTCCAGGCGCGCTTGATCTCCTCGAATATCTCTTCGGCGCTCGCGTAGCCGAAGGCGTCCTCGTACCCCATCTCGCAGGCGACCCGGGCGATGATCCGCCAGTCGGGCCAGGCCTCGCCCGGCGGCTCCACGGCCTGCCGGCTCAGGGTGAGCGTGCGCTCCGAGTTGATCTGGACGCCCTCGGACTCGGCCCACAGGGCGGCGGGCAGGGCGACATCCGCGTACGCGTTGGTCTCGGTCTCGGCGAAGACGTCCTGCGTGACGACGAACTCGGCCCGCTCCAGCCCCTCGATGACCGTTCTGCGGTTGGCCACCGACGCGACGGGGTTGGTGCAGATGATCCAGCACGCCTTGACGTCGCCCTCGGCCATCCGCCGGAACAGGTCCACCGTGCCCTCGCCGAACCCGTCGGCCCGTACGGTCCCCGGCTCGACGCCCCACAACTCCTCGGCGAAGGCCCGGTCTCCCGCCACCAGCACCGACCGCTGGCCGGGCAGCCCGGGGCCCATGTACCCCATCTCGCGCCCGCCCATGGCGTTGGGCTGGCCCGTGAGGGAGAACGGGCCGCTGCCGGGACGGCAGATCGCCCCGGTCGCGAGATGCAGGTTGACCAGCGCGTTGGTGTTCCAGGTGCCGTGCGTGGACTGGTTCAGCCCCATCGTCCAGCAGCTCATCCACTCACCCGCGCCGCCGATCCACTCGGCGGCCCGCCGGATGTCCGCCTCCGGGATGCCGGTGATCTCCGCGACCCGCGCGGGCGGGTAGTCGGCGAGGAAGGCGGGCATCTCCTCCCACCCCTCGGTGTGCTCCGCGATGAACTCCGGGTCGGTGCGGCCGTTCTCGACCAGGAGGTGCAGCAGCCCGTTGAGCAGGGCGAGGTCCGTGCCCGGCCTGATCTGGAGGAAGAGATCGGCCTTGGCGGCGGTGGCGCTGCGCCGCGGGTCGACCACGATCAGCTTCGCGCCCGCCCGCACCCGCTCCATCATCCGCAGGAAGAGAATCGGATGGCAGTCGGCCATGTTGGAGCCGGTGACGAGGAAGACGTCCGCGTGCTCGAAGTCCTCGTACGAACCGGGCGGGCCGTCCGCGCCCAGCGACAGCTTGTAGCCGCTGCCCGCGCTCGCCATGCACAGCCGCGAGTTGGACTCGATCCGGTTGGTGCGCAGAAACCCCTTCGCGAGCTTGTTGGCGAGGTACTGCGCCTCCAGGCTCATCTGCCCCGACACGTAGAACGCGATCGCGTCCGGGCCGTGCTCGTCGAGGATCCCGCGCAGCCGCCGCGCCGTCTCCTTGACCGCCGCCTCCGTCGGGGACGGTACGGGCTCGCCGCCGCGCTCCGCCCGTACCAGCGCGGTGGTCAGCCGTCCGGGGGCGGTGAGCAGGGCGGCGGAGGTCGCGCCCTTCGTGCAGAGCCGGCCGCGGTTGGCCGGGTGGGCCGGGTCGCCGGACGCCTTGAGGACGCTCCTGCGCCCGTCGGGGCCCGCGCCGATGTCGAGGAGGATCCCGCAGCCGACACCGCAGTACGAACAGACGGTCCGCAGCTGGGTGGCGGTGGCGGTGGAGCCGTCCTGGGGAGGCGGTGCGGTCACGGGCGGCCTCTTTCGTGGACACGGGATCCGGGGTCCGGCGGCCCGGGGGTCCGGGGCGGTCGTCCGGGTCCGGCGGTCCGGGGTGGGGCGTAGGGGGCGGTGTGCGGGGCGGGGTGTGGGGGCGTGGGACGTCGGGCACTCGACCGTACGAAGTGTCCGTTACCCGGAGGTCACGTCGAACGCGTTTGAAGAGTTACACCTGCCACACAGCCGCCCGAGCCGCTCGGTGAGGACCGCAGGACCGGGTGCGGACCGCCCCCGATCAGCTCCCTGCCGATCACCTCACCCGATCAGGTGGCACCGGCCCGCTTCCGCCCCGCCCGCCCCCGGTCCCGGTCACGCTGTTCCCGCGCCGACCACTGAGGAGTCACCATGCCCGACCTCTGGATGCCCGGAGCCGAGAGACTCGACATCAGGGACCACGCCCCCACCGACGGCGGCCCGGCCAAGGCCGTCGCCCACATCACCTGGGACCGGAGAGCGACCGAGGCCGAGCCCCTGGACCTCGTGCCGTACGCCAACCTCAGGTCGTACTTCTCCGGCAGCGGTCAGGGCGTCGCCCCGCATCTGCTCTGGGACCCGTTCACCGGCGCCTGCTGCCAGTTCGTGCCCGCCGACTCCCGGTCGAAGTCCCTCGCCGACCTGGAAGGCGGCACTCGGACCAACCGGGCCGGATCGGTCGTCCTCCAGATCGAGGCGCTCTTCTTCCCCTGGTGCGTGGTGAAGGGGAAGGCGTACGAGTCCCTCAAGGACACCCCGTGCGCGGGGTGGCGCGCACTGCACGCCTGGATCGCCTCCTGGGGTGTCCCGGACTCCTGGCCGATGGGGCGGCCCGACGGGTTCGACAGCCGGCGCGACGAGAGCGTCTGGTCGGTGGAGGGCGGCTGGTACGCCCACGCCCACGTGCCGGAGAACGACCACACGGACCCGGGAACGTGGCCGGCCTTCCCGAAGGCGGTGCCGCCGGCCGCGTAGCGGGCGCGGACGGGGCCGATGTTCAACGGTTCGCTGTGCGCCTGTTCACCTGTTCGCCTGAGCGCCCTATTCGCCGAGGCTGTCGAGCACGCGCCGCGCGACGTCCTCGACCTCGCCCAGCGCGTCGATGACGGCGGTGTGTCCCGCGTAGTAGGCGAGCAGCGATTCGGTCTGCTCGTGGTGGACCCGCAGCCGGTGCCGGATCACGCTCTCGGTGTCGTCGGTGCGTCCGCGCGCGAGCAGCCTGCGGACGACGATCTCGTCGTCGATCCGGAACTCCAGCACCCGGTCCAGCCGCTTTCCGAGCCCGGTGAGGATCGTGGCCAGCGCGTCCGCCTGCACCACGCTGCGGGGGAAGCCGTCGAGCACGAACCCCCGGGCCGCGTCCGCCGTGCCGAGCCGCTCCGCCACCAGGGCGACGGTCAGTTCGGAGGGGACCAGCTCACCGCCGCTCAGATACTCGCGCACCTCCAGACCCAGCGGGGTCTCCTCCGCGACATGGGTGCGGAACAGATCGCCGGTCGAGACGTGCGGCACGCCGAACTTCGTGGCGAGCAGGCCGGCCTGGGTGCCTTTGCCGGCGCCGGGCGGGCCCAGAAGCACAAGTCGCACGGTGGGCATCCTTCGCGGGTCGGGTCGAGTCGTGTCCTGCGCCACCTGCGAGGACCGTCCCGTCGTTATACCCGGCGCGCAGGAGGCCCAGTCGTGACGCCGCTCACGGTGGTGTCACAGGGCTCGCCTATGCTGAAGGCGTCGTACGGAAGGGGGTCGGGATGCGTTACGTCATCATCGGGGCGGGAGCGGTCGGCGGCAGTGTGGGCGGCCGGCTGGCCGAGGCGGGCCAGGACGTGGTCCTCGTCGCCCGGGGCGCGCACCACGCGGCGCTGCGCGAACACGGCCTGCGGCTCACCACCCCCGAGGGCACCCGCGCGCACCGGCTGCCGGTGGTCGACGGACCCGAGGCGCTCCAACTGCGCCCGGACGACGTCCTGCTGCTCTCCGTGAAGACCCAGGACAGCACGGCCGCGCTGGACGCCTGGTCGGCCCGGCCGGTCGCGGGAGGCGGCACGGCGGGCGAGGTGCTGCCGCTGGTCTGCGCGCAGAACGGGGTCGAGAGCGAGCGGCTCGCCCTGCGGCGCTTCCGGCAGGTGTACGGGATGTGCGTCTGGCTGCCCTCGACGTATGTCGAACCGGGTGCGGTGAGCGCCGGAGGCGCCCCGTACACCGGCATGCTGCACATCGGCCGGTACCCGTCGGGGACGGACGCGACGGCCACCGCGATCGCCGCCGGGCTGGCGAAGGGCAGACTCCTCGCCCCGGTCGTGCCGGACGTGATGCGCTGGAAGTACGCCAAACTGCTCTCCAACCTGGTCAACGCGATCGAGGCCGTCACCGGCGCGACCGGCGAGGAGAGCTGGGAGCTGATACGGCGGGCCACGGCGGAGGGCGCAACCGTCCTCGACGCGGCGGGTATCGGGTACGTGGGCCCCGAGGAGCAGGCCGAGACGCGCGCGGACCACATCACCTTCGGCCCGGCGGGCGGTGTCGAGCGCGGCCACGGCTCGTCGTGGCAGAGCCTCAGCCGGGGCACCGGCACGATCGAGGCGGATTATCTGAACGGCGAGATCGCCCTGCTGGGGCGGCTCCACGGGGTCCCCACCCCGGTCAACGACACACTCCAGCGCGTCGCCAACACCTTCGCGCGCGAACGCCGCGCGGCGGGCTCGATGAGCGTGGCGGAACTGACGGCGCTGATCGACGCCTGACGGGCCCGGCCGGCCCGGCCCGGTCTTGGCCCGGCCCCGTTACGCGGGCCGCGCCAGCTCCCACGCCGGGGCCGCCGAGGCATCGGCCGCACCGGCGGCACCGGCCGCATCGTCGAAGCGACGCAGCATCAGCCTGGCCACCTCCGGCGCCGCGCCCAGCACCTCGGCCAGCGTGTCCGCGCCCGCCGCCCGCGCGCCCGCCGCGATCCGGTCGGGGAGCCGGCCGGGAGCGATGACGTACGGCGCCACCGCCACCCGCCGGACGCCCTCGGCGCGCAGCGCCCGTACCGCGTCCTCGGTACGGGGCAGGGATGCGGAGGCGAACGCAGGCCGCACGGCGCACCAACCGGTGTGCCGCCACTCCCGCGCGATATCAGCGATCACTGCGATCGCCTCCGGGTCGGAGGAGCCCGCCGAGGCCAGAACGACCCCGGTCGAGCTCTTGTCGGCGGGCGTCAGGCCCGCCTCGTACAGCCGCCGTTCCAGCGCCGCGCCCAGCAGCGGCGACGGGCCGAGCACCTCGCCCTGCCGGATCCGCAGGCGCGGATGGCGCTGTTCCGCCGCGCGCAGCACGGCCGGGATGTCGGACTTGGCGTGGAAGGCGCGCGTCAGCAGCAGCGGCTGCGCCACCACGTCCCGTACGCCCGCCCGTGCGAGCCGGTCCAGCACACCGCCCACCGACGGGGTGTCGAAGTCCAGGAAGCCGGTCTCCACCCGCAGCCCCGGCCGCAGCGCGCGCAGCCGCCGGGTCAGCGCGCGCACCGTCGCGGCATGCCGGGGATCACGGCTGCCGTGCGCGACGACCAGCAGCACGGGCCGCGGCTCGCGGTACGGGAGGAGGCGGCGGACCAGGGACCGCGCCGGCACGGGTACGGGCATCAGCTCTTCACCAGCAGACCGCGCCCGCGCAGCACCCGCCGCTCCAGCGGACTGAAGATCAGCAGGTCGATGGCGACCCCGACGATCAGGATCAGGAAGATCGCGAGGAACACCATCGGCATGCTGCCGACCGTCCGGCCGTTCTCCAGCAGCTGACCGAGCCCCACGCCGAGATCGGGCGACGAGGCGATGATCTCCGCCGCCATCAGCGAGCGCCACGAGAACGCCCACCCCTGCTTCAGCCCCGCCAGATAGCCGGGCAGCGCGGCCGGCATGACGATGTGCCAGGTGCCCCGCAGCCCGGTCGCGCCCAGGGTGCGCCCGGCGCGCAGGAAGAGCGGCGGCACCTGGTCGACGCCGGAGACCAGCCCGTTGGCGATCGAGGGGACCGCGCCGAGCAGGATCACCGCGTACATCATCGAGTCGTTCAGGCCGAGCCAGATCACGGCCGGCGGCACCCACGCCACCGAGGGCAGCGACTGGAGCCCGGAGAGGATCGGGCCGATGGCCGCGCGGACGAACTTCACCCGGGCCACCAGCAGCCCCAGCGGAGTGCCGATCGCCAGCGCCAGCAGGAAGCCCAGCAGCCCGCGCGAGACACTGGTCCAGATGTAGCCGAGCAGGGTGCCCTGCGTCCACGCGTCGGAGACCTCGCCCCACACCGCGCCCGGCGACGGCAGCTTGTAGCCGTCCGTCACCTTCGCCCACACCAGTACCTGCCACACCACCAGCACCAGCGCGACGGCGATCACCGGCGGCAGAACCTTGGCGACCAGTGTCCGGCGCAGCGGGGTGCGCCCGGTCTGGACGGTGTCCAGTGCGTCGAGCCCGGCCTCCAGACCGGCCAGATCGCCGTGGTGCGCCGCGCCGCCCCGGGGCGGCGCCCCGCGCCCGGCGGTGTCCTGCTCCGCCGCGTCCCGCGGCGCGTCCTGGCCGGACGTCGTCTCAGTGCTGGCCATGGCGGCGGATCTCCCCACGCAGTTCTTCGGTGATCTCGACGGACAGCTCCGCGACGGCGGTGTCCTCGATACGGCGCGGCTGCGGGATGTCCACCCGCCACTCCCGGGCCACCCGGCCGGGCCGCGACGACAGCAGGATCACGCGCTGCGCGAGCCGTACCGCCTCACGCACGTTGTGCGTGACGAACAGCACCGACAGGTCGGTCTCCCGCCAGATCCGGGTGAGCTCGTCGTGCAGCACGTCCCGGGTGATCGCGTCCAGCGCCGCGAACGGCTCGTCCATCAACAGCAGTTGGCTGTCCTGGGCGAGCGCGCGGGCCAGCGCGACGCGCTGACGCATCCCGCCGGACAGCTCGTGCACCCGCTTGCCGTACGCCCCGTCGAGCCGGACGAGCCCGAGCAGCCGCTCCGCCTCGGCGCGCCGCTCCTGCTTGGCGACGCCGCGCAGCCGCAGCGCCAGTTCGATGTTCTTGCCCGCGGTCAGCCACGGGAACAGCGCGTGCTCCTGGAACATCAGCGCGGGCCGGCCGCCGGGCGTCTCGATGGCCCCGGCGGACGGCCGGTCGAGCCCGGCGACCAGATTGAGCAGCGTGGACTTACCGCATCCCGAGGCTCCCAGGAGGGTGACGAACTCGCCCGGTGCGACGTCGAGGGTGATGTCGTCCAGCACGAGCTGCTGCCCGGCGGGCGTCGCGAAGGACTTCGAGACGTGCGCGATACGGGCGGCGTGGTCCACCGCCGGGGTGGCCTCGGCGGCCTTGGCGAGAGTGGATGCCACGGTCGTCACCTCCTGGGAACGGTGTGGATTCGGCAGGGTTTCGGCAGAGCACGGTGTACGGGACTACGGGACTACGGGACTACGGGGCGCCGAGTCCCGCGTCGGCGACCTCGGTCTTCCCCTCGGCCTTCAGCACCTTGTTGAGGGGCGTCACGTCGTAGATCCCGTTCAGGTCGGGCTTCTTCAGCAGTCCGGCCTTGACCGCGTGGTCCGCCTCCGAGCGGAGCGTCGCGGCCAGCGGGTCGTCGGTGATCTTGATGGACTTCCACGCCGGGTCCAGCACCTCGGCGGGCAGCGCCTTGCCGGAGAGCTTCTTCAGCGCCTCGTTGGCCGAGGCCTTGGCCTGGGCGTCGTTGGCGTTGATCCACTCGTTGGTCTTCACCGAACCGCGCAGGAACGCCTCGACGACGTCCGGGTGCTCCTTCAGGAATGCCTGCCGCACGATGATGTTCGTGATCACGAACTGCTGGTCGGGCCAGAGCGTCGACTCGTCCAGGAGTTCCTTCGCACCCTCGGCGACCAGCTTGGAGGCGGTCGGCTCCGGCACCCACGCGCCGTCGATGTCCCCGGACTTGTAGGCGTCCGGGGTGATCTTGTTGTCGGTACGGACGACGGAGACATCGCCCTTGCCGGACTGTGCGTCGACCTTCCATCCCTGCTCGGATATCCAGTTGAGGAACGCCACGTCCTGCGTGTTGCCGAGCTGCGGGGTGGCGATCTTCTTGCCCTTGACGTCGCCGAGGGTCTTGATCTTCGCGGGGTTGACGACGAGCTTCACACCGCCCGAGGCGGAGCCGCCGATGATGCGCAGCCCCTTGCCCGCGGTCTGCGTGTAGCCGTTGATGGCGGGGGAGGGGCCGATGAAGCCGATGTCGATGGAGCCCGCGTTGAGCGCCTCGATCTCGGAGGGCCCGGCGTTGAAGGTCGTGGTGGACAGCTTCGTGCCGCCCAGCTCCTTCTGGAACAGGCCCTTCTCGGTGCCGACCAGGGCGGTGGCGTGCGTGAGGTTCGGGAAGTAGCCGAGCCGTACCGTGTCGGCCGACAGCGCCTTGCCCGTGGGGGCGGCGGTGGACTCATCCGAGGAGTCGGCGGCGGAGCCGTAGCCGCAGGCGGAGAGCACGGCGGCGAGGAGGGGCAGGGCGGCTACGGCGGCCAGGCGGCGGCGCGTCGCAGTGCGGGAGGCAGGCACGGGAGGGGTTCCTCTCGTTGGCCCGGTGCTCACGCCCTGATCGGATGGACCGGACAGGAGGGCGCGGCCGGGAGGTCGGCAGATCTTCGTCGATACGAGTGGTACGGGTGTGGCCGGTGAGGCATACGGGCGCGCGAGCGGTGCGCGTACGTCATCACGCACATCGCGCCACCCCGCCCGTCCCCGCGCCGAGGGCGCCGCTGCCCACCCGGCCGCCCTCCTTCGCGAACGTCGCGTAGACGTCGTGCGGAACGCCCGCCATCAGAAGTCCCAGCCCTCGTCGTCGGCGGCCGGGGCGGCGCCCGGTGCGGCGGCGGCGGTGCCGTCGGTGAACGCCGCGCCCGCCATCCCGGCGCTCAGCGTCGTCCCGTCGGCGGGGTCGATCAGCAGAAACGATCCGGTACGCCGCGAGTCCGCGTACGCGTCCAGCGCCAGCGGCTCGGCCGTCCGCACGACGACGCGGCCGATGTCGTTGGCGACGAGCTGCCCCGGCGCCGGGTGCTGGGAGAGGTCGTCCAGCGTCAGCCGGGACGGGATGTCCTTCACGATCGCCTTGACCGTACGGGTGGTGTGCTTCAGCAGCACCCGCTGGCCCACCCCGAGCGGCCGGTCCGCCACATGGCAGACGGTCGCCTCGACGTCCTGGGTGGTGGCGGGCGCGTCACCGGTCGGCACGATCAGATCGCCGCGCGAGATGTCGATGTCGTCCGCCAGGAGGAGCGTCACCGACTGCGGGGTCCAGGCCACGTCCACCGGCTCGCCCAGCAGATCGATCCCGGCGATCTTCGACGTACGGCCCGACGGCAGGACGGTCACGTCCTCACCGACCCGGAAGGTGCCCGCGGCGATCTGGCCCGCGTACCCGCGGTAGTCGGGGTGCTCGGCGTTCTGCGGCCGGATCACGTACTGCACGGGCAGCCGCGCGTGGCAGCCGGTCAGGTCGTGGCTGACCGGGACGGTCTCCAGGTGTTCCAGCACCGTCGGGCCGCCGTACCAGTCCATGTGCGCGGACGGCTCCACGACGTTGTCCCCGGCCAGCGCCGAGATCGGGATCGCCGTGATCTCCGGGACGCCGAGGGAGGCCGCGTACGCCGTGAACTCCTTGGCTATCGCCGCGAAGACGGGCTCCGCGTACTCCACCAGGTCCATCTTGTTGACGGCGAGGACGACGTGCGGGACGCGCAGCAGCGCGGCCACCGCGGCGTGCCGGCGGGTCTGCTCGACCACCCCGTTGCGGGCGTCGACCAGGACCACGGCCAGCTCGGCGGTGGACGCGCCCGTCACCATGTTCCGGGTGTACTGCACATGGCCCGGGGTGTCGGCGAGGATGAACCGCCGCCGGGGCGTGGCGAAGTAGCGGTAGGCGACGTCGATGGTGATGCCCTGCTCGCGCTCGGCGCGCAGCCCGTCGGTGAGCAGCGCCAGGTCGGGCGCCTCCTGGCCGCGGCCCAGCGAGACCCGCTCGACGGCCTCCAGCTGGTCGGTCAGGACCGACTTGGAGTCGTGCAGCAGCCGCCCCACGAGGGTGGACTTGCCGTCGTCGACGGAGCCCGCGGTGGCGAAGCGCAGCAGCGTGGTCGCGGCGAGCGCCCCGCCGAACGGACCGGTGGTGTGCGTGTGTGTGCTCGGCATGGCTAGAAGTACCCCTCGCGCTTGCGGTCTTCCATCGCGGCCTCGGACATCTTGTCGTCGGCGCGGGTCGCGCCGCGCTCGGTCAGCCGGGAGGCGGCGATCTCGGTGATCACCGCGTCGAGCGTGGTGGCGTCGGAGTCGACGGCGCCGGTGCAGGACATGTCGCCGACCGTGCGGTAGCGCACCAGGCGCGTCTCGACGGTCTCGGACTCCTTGGGGCCGCCCCAGTCACCGGCGGTCAGCCACATCCCGCTGCGGCGGAACACCTCGCGCTCGTGCGCGAAGTAGATCTCCGGCAGCTCGATCCCCTCGCGGGCGATGTACTGCCAGACGTCCAGCTCGGTCCAGTTGGAGAGCGGGAAGACCCGGACATGCTCGCCCGGGGCGTGCCGGCCGTTGTAGAGCTGCCACAGCTCGGGGCGCTGGCGCCGCGGGTCCCACTGCGAGAACTCGTCCCGCAGCGAGAACACCCGCTCCTTGGCGCGCGCCTTCTCCTCGTCGCGCCGCCCGCCGCCGAAGACCGCGTCGAACCGCTCGGCCTGGATCTTCTCCGTGAGCGGCACGGTCTGCAGCGGGTTGCGGGTGCCGTCGGGCCGCTCACGCAGCTTTCCGGCGTCGATGTACTCCTGTACGGAGGCGATGTGCAGCCGCAGCCCGTGCTCGGCCACGGTGCGGTCGCGGTAGGCGAGGACCTCGGGGAAGTTGTGCCCGGTGTCGACGTGCAGCAGCGAGAACGGCACCGACGCCGGCGCGAACGCCTTCAGCGCCAGATGCAGCATGACGATGGAGTCCTTGCCACCGGAGAAGAGGATCACCGGCCGCTCGAACTCGCCCGCGACCTCGCGGAAGATGTGGACCGCCTCGGACTCCAGCGAGTCCAGGTGGCTCAGCGCGTACGGCGCGTCCGTGCCCTCGGTGACGGCTGCGACGGTGGTGGTCACGCGAGACCCCTCTCGGTGAGCAGTGCGTGGAGTGCGGCGGCGGACTCCTCGACGGACTGCGTGTGCGACTCGATCCGCAGGTCCGGCGCCTCGGGTGCCTCGTAGGGGTCGTCCACCCCGGTCAGCCCGGTCAGCTCGCCGGCCGCCTGCTTGGCGTACAGGCCCTTCACATCGCGTACGGAGCACACCTCGACCGGCGTGGCCACGTGCACCTCCAGGTAGCCCGTGCCCTCGGCCTGGTGTCGCTTGCGTACCGCCTCCCGGCTGTCCGCGTACGGGGCGATCACCGGGACCAGTGCCTTGACGCCGTTGGCCGCGAGCAGTTCGGCGACGAAGCCGATGCGCTGCACGTTGGTGTGGCGGTCCGCGCGGCTGAAGCCGAGGCCCGCGGAGAGGAACTCCCGGATCTCGTCGCCGTCGAGGACCTCCACCCGGTGGCCCTCCTCGCGCAGCCGCCCGGCCAGCGTGGTGGCGATGGTGGTCTTGCCGGCGCTCGGCAGGCCGGTGAGCCAGACCGTGGCGCCCTGCTCCGTCGCGCTCAACCGTTCCTCCACGTCGTGTTCCCGGCGGACACCGCGTTCCTGATGGTCATCGCGTTCCTGACGGACACCGTCTGCCTGACGGACACCGCGTTCCTGGTGGACGCCATCCGCCTGACGGCCCGTCATCAGTGCAGCCCGCATTCGGTCTTGGACCGGCCCGCCCAGCGGCCGGCGCGCGCGTCCTCGCCCGCCAGGACCCGGCGGGTGCACGGCTCGCAGCCGACCGAGGCGTAACCGTCCTCCAGCAGCGGGTTGGTGAGCACCCCGTGCTCCAGCACGTACGCGTCCACGTCGTCCTGCGTCCAGCGCGCGATCGGCGAGACCTTCACCTTGCGGCGCTTCTCGTCCCACCCGACGACCGGAGTGTTCGCGCGGGTCGGCGACTCGTCACGGCGCAGCCCGGTGGCCCAGGCGTCGTATCCGGTCAGCCCCTCCTCCAGCGGCCGGACCTTGCGCAGGGCGCAGCAGCGGTCCGGGTCGCGGTCGTGCAGCTTCGGGCCGTACTCGGCGTCCTGTTCGGCGACGCTCCGCCGCGGGGTGAGCGTGATCACGTTCACGTCCATCACCGCGTCCACGGCGTCCCGGGTCCCGATGGTCTCCGGGAAGTGGTAGCCGGTGTCCAGGAACACCACGTCCACACCGGGCCGTACCCGGGAGGCGAGATGCGCGACCACCGCGTCCTCCATCGAGGAGGTCACGCAGAAGCGCGCGCCGAAGGTGTCCGTGGCCCAGGTCAGTATCTCCAGGGCCGACGCGTCCTCCAGGGCACGCCCCGCCGCTTCGGCGAGCGCCCTGGGATCGTCGGTCTCCGTCAGTGCCGTCACGTCTCTTCCCCTCCGTCGTTCCGCCGGAGCCCCCGGGCGAGCAGCCCGAGGAACTTCAACTGGAAGGCCCGGTTGCATGCCCCGCATTCCCAGGCGCCGTGTCCCTGCTCGCCGGGGCGCAGGTCCTCGTCGCCGCAGTAGGGGCAGTAGAAGGGGGCCGCGCGCTCGCTCATGACAGGGCCTCCTCGTCGGCCCTGGCGACCCAGGTGGCGAAGCGCTCGCCGTCCTCGCGCTCCTTGGCGAAGCGCCCGAGCACCCGCTCGACGTAGTCGGGCAGCTCCTTCGAGGTGACCTTCAGCCCCCGGACCTTGCGGCCGAACCCGGCCTCCAGGCCCAGCGCGCCGCCCAGGTGCACCTGGAAGCCCTCGACCTGGTTTCCGGCCTCGTCCAGCATCAGCTGGCCCTTGAGACCGATGTCCGCGGTCTGGATACGGGCGCAGGCGTTGGGGCAGCCGTTGATGTTGATGGTGATCGGCTCGTCGAAGTCCGGGATACGGCGCTCCAGCTCGTCGATGAGGGTGGCGCCGCGCTCCTTGGTCTCGACGATCGCCAGCTTGCAGAACTCGATGCCGGTGCAGGCCATCGTGCCGCGCCGGAACGGCGAGGGCTTGACCCGCAGGTCCAGCGCTTCCAGACCGGCCACCAGGGAGTCCACCCGGTCCTCGGCCACATCGAGGACGATCATCTTCTGCTCGGCGGTGGTACGGAGCCGGTCCGAGCCGTGTGCCGCGGCGAGCGCCGCGATCTCCGTCAGCTTCACGCCGTCCACCCGGCCGACGCGCGGCGCGAACCCGACGTAGAAACGCCCGTCGCGCTGGCGGTGCACCCCGACGTGGTCCCGCCACCGCTGGAGCGGCTGCTCCGGGGCGGGTCCGTCGATCAGCTTCCGCTCCAGGTACTCGTCCTCCAGGATCTGGCGGAACTTCTCCGTGCCCCAGTCCGCGAGCAGGAACTTCAGCCGGGCGCGGGTGCGCAGCCGGCGGTAGCCGTAGTCACGGAAGATCGAGATGACCCCGGTGTAGACGTCGGGGACCTCGTCGAGCGGCACCCAGGCGCCGAGCCGCTGGCCGATCTTGGGGTTGGTGGAGAGCCCGCCGCCCACCCAGAGGTCGAAGCCGGGGCCGTGCTCGGGGTGGTTCACCCCGACGAACGCGATGTCGTTGATCTCGTGGGCCACGTCCAGCGACGGCGATCCGGAGACCGCCGACTTGAACTTGCGCGGCAGGTTGGAGAAGTCGGGGTTGCCGATGATCCGGCGCTGGATCTCGTCGATGGCGGGGGTGCCGTCGATGATCTCGTCCTCGGCGACACCGGCGACCGGCGAGCCGAGGATCACGCGGGGCGTGTCACCGCACGCCTCGGTGGTGGAGAGCCCCACCGCTTCGAGGCGCCGCCAGATCTCCGGGACGTCCTCGATCCGGATCCAGTGGTACTGGACGTTCTGCCGGTCGGTGATGTCGGCGGTCCCGCGCGCGAACTCCTGCGAGATCTCACCGATGACCCGGAGCTGCTCCGTGGTGAGCCGTCCGCCGTCGATCCGCACCCGCAGCATGAAGTACTCGTCGTCCAGCTCCTCCGGCTCCAGGATCGCGGTCTTGCCGCCGTCGATCCCGGGCCTGCGCTGGGTGTAAAGCCCCCACCAGCGCATCCGGCCGCGCAGATCGTTGGGGTCGATCGAGTCGAACCCGGCCTTGGAGTAGATCGTCTCGATGCGTGTCCGCACATTGAGACCGTCGTCGTCCTTCTTGAACTGCTCATTGCCGTTGAGCGGAGTGAAGTGGCCCCTGGCCCACTGGCCCTCGCCGCGGTGACGGCTCACCTTGCGGCGGGGCGTGGCAGGGGACGGCTGTTCCGGCGTCGCGGCCATGGCTGTTCCGTCCATTCGAGACATGCAGGAGGGCGGCTCTGAACCGCACACTTCGCGTGAGGACGCGGGGGTGCGCGGCAGAGGGGAAGGAGAAGGTGTACGCGGCGGTGCTGGGACTCTCAGCTCGCCGGACAGATGGCGCTGGACATGCGGCAGAGGTCGACGTGGCGTCGACTCACCAAGGCGATTCCAGAGCAGGACATGACGGAAGCGTGGCACGCCGATCTCTGGCCAGTCCACTGTTGTCCGCTATATGGACCATAACGTACCACTATGCGAGACGGTGTGTTGTCTGTCACGGGGTGTGGGTGTTTAACGCCTGTTCCGGGTCGCGCGGGGCGGGCGCGGGCCGGGCGGTACGTCCGGGGCCGACGCGGGCCGGGCGTACGGGGCCGCGCGTACGGTTCCGGTCAGACCGCCGGGTGTGCGCCGGGCCACGGGCCGGGGGCTGTGCCGCCGGGTTCCTCGTCCGTCTTTGTCGCGAAGAGCCGGAAGCCGCGTCGCAGGTAGTTGTCCATGGCGTGCTCGCCGTCCTTGGAGCAGGTGTGCAGCCAGACCCGCTTCACCGGCTCGGCCCCGGGCCACCGCTCGGCCAGGTCCCAGGCCCGTGCCACCCCGTACGACAGGAGCTCCCCGCCGATCCGGCGGCCCCGGAAGGCAGGGATCAGCCCGAAGTACGCGATCTCGACCGCGCCGCCGTCCTGCGCCTCCAGCTCGATGAATCCGGCCGGGGTGCCGTTCTCGTACGCCACCCATGTCTCCACGCCGGGCCGCGCCAGATACCCGGACCACTGGGCGTACGTCCACGGCAGCCGGTCCGTCCAGTGGACGTCGCCGCCGACGGCCGTGTACAGGAACCGGCTGAACTCGGGCGAGGGCACCTCGGCCCGTACGATCCGCACCCCGGCCGGAAAGTGCCCGGCGGGCCGCAGATCGTCGGGCGAGGTCTGCTCCAGGGACCAGGTGGTCACGGTGATGCTCATACGGGCCAGGAAAACACGGGGCCGGGACGGGCCGCGCGCCACCCCCGTCCACGCGGAGGCCGGCGCATCATGGGCAGGACAGGCCCCGGGAGCCAGGGTGCCGTATCGATTTTTCCGCAAGGGTCCGCAACTCTGGCGCATCGCCCACGGGTGCGTGAAAGTGACTACCGGTCAGAGGCGGTGCCGAGTCGGCGCGGCACCACCTCTGACCACTCCACGCGAGGTCAGGCCACGGGCCGCGCCCGCTCCACGACCGACGCCAGGTCGAGGGTGTGGGGCAGGGTGCCGAAAGCCGCCCCCCAGTCCCCGCCGAGCCGCGACGCGCAGAACGCGTCCGCCACCTCCGGCGGCGCCCACCGCACCAGCAGCGACCCCTGGAGCACCAGTGCCATCCGCTCCACCAGCCGCCGGGCCCTGGCCTCGATCCCCGCCAGATCCGCCAGCTCGGTCAGCAGGGCCTTGATCGCGCCGTCCAGCCGGTGATCGGCGCCCCGGGCCTTCCCCACCTCCTGGAGGAACGCGTTCAGCGCCGCGGGCTCCCGCTGGAGCGCCCGCAGCACGTCCAGCGCCTGCACATTGCCCGAGCCCTCCCAGATCGAGTTGAGCGGCGACTCGCGCAGCAGCCGCGGCATCCCCGACTCCTCGACGTACCCGTTGCCGCCCAGGCACTCCAGGGCCTCCGCGGCCAGCGGCGTACCCCGCTTGGTCACCCAGTACTTGGCGGTCGGCACCGCGAGGCGCAGAAACGCCCGCTCCTCCTCCGTGTCCGCGTCGTACGCCGCGGCGAGCCGCAGCGCCAGCGTCGTCGCCGCCTCCGACTCCAGCGCCAGATCGGCCAGTACGTTGCGCATCAGCGGCTTGTCGATCAGCTCACCGCCGAAGGCACTGCGGTACGTGGCGTGGTGCACCGCCTGGGCCACGGACTGGCGCATCAGCGCCGCCGTCCCCACCACGCAGTCCAGCCGGGTCGCGGCGACCATCCCGATGATCGTGGGCACCCCGCGCCCCTCCTCACCGACCCGGCGCGCCCACGTCCCGTCGAACTCGACCTCGCTCGACGCGTTCGACCGGTTGCCCAGCTTGTCCTTGAGACGCTGCAGCCGGAACACGTTACGCGTCCCGTCCGCCAGCACCCGCGGTACGAGAAAGCAGGTCAGCCCGCCCGGCGCCTGCGCGAGCACCAGGAACCCGTCGCACATCGGCGCGGAACAGAACCACTTGTGCCCGGTCAGGGCGTACTCCCCGGACGCCCCCGATGCCCCGGACGCGTCCAGCGGCCGGGCGGCCGTCGTGTTCGCCCGTACGTCGCTGCCGCCCTGCTTCTCCGTCATCCCCATGCCGAAGAGCGCGCCGCCCTTCCCCGCCGCGGGCCGCAGCCCCGGCTCGTACGCGTGCGCGGTCAGCCGCGGCTCCCACTCCGCCGCGAGCGCCGGATCAGCCCGCAGCGCGGGCACCGCCGCGTGCGTCATCGACACCGGGCACAGATGCCCCGCCTCCGCCTGGCTCCACACCAGGAAACCGGCCGCGCGCCGGAGATGGCCGTCCGGCCGGCCCCAGGCGTCGGTCAGCCCCGCGGAGACCGCCCGCTCCAGCAACTGATGCCAGTCCGGATGGAAGTCGACCTCGTCGATCCGGTTCCCGTACCGGTCGTGGGTGCGCAGGACCGGGGGGTTCTCGTTGGCCCGTACCCCCCACTCCTGGACCTCGGCGGAGCCGGCCGCACTGCCGAGCGCCGTCAGCTCCGCGCGGGTCCCGTCGAGCTGATCCGGCGCGCTGTGCCGCTCCACGGCCTCGGTGAGGACCTGGTCGGCGCGGAAGACGTCGTACCCCACCAGGGGCGGAACCTGGTTGGTCACTGTGTGGGTGCTGGCTGCCATGCCGATACGGTAAGGAGGTGCAGGCAGCAAAAGAAACACCTGAGCGGCCGACTGGCCGACTCCACCGGGTCCGAGTCCTCTACCGCAACGTATCCAAGCGGAAAATGGCCTGGTTGCTGCTGAAGGACACGGTCAACTCGTGCATCGAATACCGGATCCTCGGGCTCGCGGCCGAGGCGGCGTTCTTCACCCTGCTCTCGCTGCCGCCGCTGCTCCTCGGGCTGATCGGCCTGCTCGGCTACGTGGACGACTGGACCAACTCGACCACGGTCGCCTCCATGGAACGGAACATCCTCAGCGCCTCCGGCACGGTCCTCTCGGCGCGCGGCGTGGACGAGATCGCCAAACCCCTGCTGGCCGACCTCACCCGGGGCGGCCGGCCCGACGTCATCTCCCTCGGCTTCGCGATCGCGCTCTGGTCGGGATCGAGGGCGGTGAATGTCTTTGTCGACACCATCACCGTGATGTACGGCCTCGACGGGCGGCGCGGCATCGTCGCCACCCGGCTGCTCGCCTTCCTGCTCTACGTGGTGGCGATCGTGATCGGCGCGGTGGTGCTCCCCCTCGCGGTGGTCGGCCCCGACCGGGTGGTCGAACTGATCCCCTGGGGCACGGAGGTCGTCAGCGTCCTCTACTGGCCTGTGGTGATCGTCCTCTCCATCGCCTTCCTCACCACGCTCTACCACGTCTCCGTACCGGTCAGATCCCGCTGGATAGAGGACATGCCGGGCGCGCTGGTCGCACTCGGCATGTGGGTCCTGGGCAGCTTCCTGCTCCGGATCTACCTGACGAACGCGGTCGAGGGCCCCACGATCTACGGCTCGCTGGCCGCGCCCATCGCCGTACTGCTCTGGATAGGAGTCTCCGCGTTCGCGGTGCTGGTGGGGGCGGCGGTCAACGCGGCGATCGACCGGGTCTGGCCGTCGGTCTCCACGGCCGCGGCCCGCGCCGCCAACGAACGGCTGCGCGCGGCGCAGGCGGCGGAACTGGTGGCCCGCGCGGCGGCGGGCACGGACGGCCCCCAGGACGACGACGTGACGGACCCGGACATGCCGTCGGAGTTCCCGGAACGCTGGTCCAAGTTCCTGCCGCCGGACGACGTCAAGTCCCGGGTGACGGCACGGCTGCACGGGGGGCGGCAGCGGCACCCGAAGCAGCCGGGCGGGAGTGGCGGCGAGGGCGGGAACGGGAAGGCGAACGGCACGGGCGACTAGCGGGGCTCCTCCGGCGGCGGTTCTGCTGCGGGGGACTCGTCCCGGCCGCCGCCGGCGACCATTCGGCGCAGCCAGGAGGAGCGCGTGTGGGGCTGTTCCGGCGGATGGCTGACGGTCAGAAACCAGATGGGCGGCGCGACGCCGCCCACGATCCTCTTCATGTTCACGCGTAAGAACCCCTTGGGCGCGCCGATTCGCCGGACCAACTCGTCGGACATCAGCACGGTGATCCTGATCTGTCCAGGCTTCGGGCCGTTCAACTCTGCCGGATCCGGAAAGCGCTGCCTTGGTGCTCCGGCTGCCGTGGCCGCCCCGACCGTTACGGTCATCCACGGAGGCCGGGGGAGGACGAGCGTGGACAACCTCGCGTTGAGGGTATCGGCGAACGGGCCGCTCAGCCGGTCCAGCACCTCGGACACGGTGGATGCGGGGTCGGGCGTCACTGAGAGCGGGATCGTGGGAGTGGGTGACCGGGTCTCGTAGTTCATCAGGGTGCCGGGCGAGCCGAAGACTTCCCGGCAGACCTGCCGGACCACGGAGAGGAGGAGGCTCCGGGCGGATCGGTTGTCCGGGGGGACGTCGGACATGACCATGTCGAGGTGAACGGCGTCACCGGGGGCGGACGGGGGACGGTGCGCCGCGTCGCGTGCGTCGGGCTGGTGAGTCTCCAGTACGGAGCGCAACTTCCGTATCGCCTGACGCTCGGACGCGGCCCACTCCCCGTCGATACCACCGAGCGGTTCCCCACGCCAGAGGGCCAGTGCCGTGCGGTACAGCACGGCACTGCGTGCCGGATCCCGCTCCCGCGCGGCCTCGGTCGCCAACTGGCGGGCCCGGTACAGATCTACTTGGTCCTGGCCGACAGCGAGCCGGCAGTAGCCGTCCTCCCCCTCGACGGGATGCCCGCCCGCGACCAGCTCGTGGAGGGCCTCGATGACCAGGACGTCCGTCTGCGGTGACGGTTCGTCGGACAGGGTGTGCCACAGATCGTGGACGGAGACCCAGGCGCCGTTGGACAGCAGGAGCTTGCTGAGAACAATTCGTCCGGCGGGTGTGCTGGGCGTACGGTCCTGCCCTTCCTCCTTGACGGCCCTCAGCGGCCCCAGCACCTGGTACTGCCACGTGGGTACGGGAAGGACTGTCGACGCCAGTGAGTCTGCCCCGCGTCGGCGCTCCTGCGGGTCCTTGGCGAGCAGGTCCAGGATCGCGTTTCCCAGCGCGGCGGGCAGTCCCGGCCGCGACAACTGGGGCGGCCGGGGGCGCTCGTCACGGTGGGCGGTGAGGGTCAGCCAGATGTCCGTGTGGGCGAAGGGCGGCTCCCCGGTGACGAGTTCGTACAGGATGCAGCCGAGCGAGTAGAGATCACTGAGCTGGTCGACCTCGCCGCCCGCGATCTGCTCGGGCGACATGTACCGAGGCACCCCGGTGGCCGTGGACCCGCGGGCCACCTGGGAGGTGCGGGTGGAGTCGAGACCGGCGTGCGTGAGCCCGAAGCCTCCGACCTTCACGATGCCGTCCGTCCGCAGAATGATGTTTGCCGGTGCGAGATGCCGGTGCCAGACGCCCTGGTCATGGGCGTACAAGAGGGCAGCGAGCACCTGCCGGGCGATGGTGATGATCTCGGCCACGGAGAGCGGCGGACGCTCGGGAGACACCGGCGCGTCGAGACTGCGGCCGGTTACCAGCTCCATCACCACGTAGGAGGAGCTGTCGTCGGTCGTGCCGAAGTCATGGATCGTGATGATGTGGGGATGCCGCAACCCGGTCACCCCCCGCATCTCGCGGTGGAACCGCGCCGGAGCCCGGGTGGCCACCGCGTCGATCTCGGGACCGGGCCCATGCACCCACTTCACCGCGACCAGGCGGTTCCCCGTCCGGTCGTACGCCCGCCACACCACACTCCGCTCGCCGCGCCCGATGACCTCCAGCAGCTCGTACCGTCCGGCCACCACCTTGCGCTCGGGGACCATCACCACCGGCTCGGACGCTACCGGCTCCGGCTCCCGCGGCTCGGGTCCCCGTAGAAGCCGTATGCTCTCCGGGCTCACCAGTGCGAACGGCTCACCGTCCGCCCCGCCGCCCAGCAGCGCCCGGAACTCGCCGCGTGCCGAGCCCGCGCGGGACTCGATCTCCGCCCCCACCCGGTCGAGCAGGCCCACCGTACGGGCCAGACTCGTCCGGGGCAGGGAGTGGAGCAGGGCCTCGCGGACGCCCGGGCGGAAGTCGTACGAGCCGGGCGGGCCCGGTACGGAGCGGAGCATGCCGCTCAGGACCACCTCGGCGAGGTGCTGCGGCCGGGGGTGTTCCTCGACGGCCGCCTGGACCAGCCGCATCACCGGCAGGTGCGCCGGGCCCACCGCCAGGTGGCCGGCCAGCCGGACCGCCTGCGGGGAGGCGGCCGCGCGGAAGCGCAGCACCAGTTCGTCGGCCGGGACATCCTCGGGGACCAGCGTGTCCGCGCCGTCGGCGCTGCTTCGCCAGGTCTCCGGGAGTGTGCGGGCCCGCCCGGCCGGGAGCAGCGCGGCGGCGCCCGGGAACGACGCGCCGCCCGATGAGGCCACCAGCCCTGCCCAGTGCGTGAGCCACTCCGCCGCAGGCTCCACCACCGGTACGGGGATGCCGCGCGCCGGACCGTCGTACGGCGCGAAGCGCAGCGCGGTGTTGGGCGCGCCGGGGCCCGGCGCCGTGAACAGGCCCGGCACCGGGGCGAGCGCGGTCTGCTGCCACATCCGTTCCGGCAGCGGCTGGAGCACGGCCACCGGCAGCCGCCGCGCCCAGCCGCGCAGGGTGTCGTACCAGCGCCGCCCCGCCGGTCCCTCCCGCCACTGGGGTCCCATCGCGTCGCTGATGACCAGGGCCAGCGTGCGCCCGGCCGTCCACTGCCGCGGCGGTACGGTGCCGTCCGCCGCGAGCCGGACCAGCTCCACCGTGCGGAACGCGCCCGTCTGTCCGAACGCCGTGAACAGATCGCGGGCCAGCGGCTGCCACAGGGCCATCGTCGGCCCCTCGTCCACCACCAGCCTCAGGTGGAGCCAGCGTTCCCGCGCGGGACGCAGTTCGGGCAGCCACTGGTCCCGGCGGGCGCCGAGCGAGGCGATGCGGTACACCGTGCCCGCCTCGTCCAGCTCCCGTTCGCTCGTCGACGGCACCGTTCTGCGCAGGGGGCGCAGGGCCCGCTGCAGCGCCAGCGGGCGGGAGATCATCGGGGGCGCGGGCGCCAGCACCCCGGACGGCTTCGCCGACTCCCGTTCCTCCGGGGGTACGTCGGCGGAGGACGCGGGGGTGGTGCGCAGCACCACCGGCGGGGCGGGGCGGGCCGCGGGTGCACCGGATGTGTCCCGGGCACTCGGGCGGTGGATACGTGGCAGCTTGACCGACGGCACATCGACCGCCATGTCGTCCTGCGACCACTCGTCCTCGGCCGTGCCGACATTCGGTCCGGGCGGGGTACGTGACGCGCCCGGAGGTGTCGGCGCGGGGCGCATCCGGGCGGCCAGCCACAGCAGCTCCGCCAGTTCGCGGCCGGTCGGCGGCTCGCCGCTCGCCGCCGCCAGTACCTCGCGCAGGGCGCCCAGTCCGGGGAACGTCTCGTCGTCAGGGGGCATGGTCGGAAGCCGTCGTCAGAAGTCGTCGTCGGGTTCCGGCGCCCGGCTCAGATAGCGCAGGAGATGGTCCGCCAGTTGTTCGCGCGAGGCCCCGGCAAGCCCCGAAGTCCGCGTCAGGTAGATCGCGTTGAGCAGCTGGTCCGTCGCGAGCTCGCCGCCGCTGCCGCGCTCCAGGAACGTACGGATCAGCTCTCTGCCCGGTGCGTCCAGCTCCCCGAGGTGGGCCCGGACGATCTCCTCCAGATGGACCGCGACCGGCTGCCTCAGCTCCAGGGTCACACACCGCCGCAGAAACGCCGGCGGGAACTCGCGTTCCCCGTTGCTCGTCAGCACCACGAACGGGAACGCCCGGCAGCGCACCCGGCCGCGCTCCACCGCTACCAGTTGGTCCGCGTCGGCGGTCAGCACCCGTGCGCGGGGGCGGGTCCTGGCGGCGCGGACCAGTTCGGGTATTTCGTACTGACCCTCCTCCATGACGTTCAGCAGATCGTTGGGCAGATCCAGATCGCTCTTGTCGATCTCGTCGACCAGCAGCACACGGGGCTGTTCGTACGGCAGTAGCGCCGTGCCGAGCGGGCCCAGCCGGAGATGGTCCTCGATGCGCCCGCCGCTCTCCCTCCCCGGCCTCTGCGGACCCTGGCCCGCCGCGTAGAGCCGGGAGAGCGGGTCGTACTGGTAGAGCCCGTCGCCCAGCGTGCTCCGGCTGGTGATGTTCCAGCGCAGTACGGGCCCGAGCCTCAGTTCCCGCGACACCGCGTACGGCAGGCTCGACTTGCCACTGCCTGGCGGCCCGGTCACCAGTAGCGGACGGCGCAAGTACAGGGCCGCGTTGACCAGTTGGACGCTCTCGTCCGTAGCGCGGTACGCCCGCGCCCGGTGTTCACGGTCCGGCGACGAGGCCACGTCGTCCTGGGGCGGCATGACCACGGGGCCGCCGTCGAAGTCGCGCCACGGCGGCGGCGCGGGCAACTGCCCTACGCCGTCGTGCGGTTCATCGGCTCCGGTGTAGACCGGCCACAGGGACATTCGGGGCTCCAGCTCTGGGGGGAGGGGGGGATCGGTCAGCCGACGGGGGTCCCGCTCAGCCGGGGGACGGCGGGGAACCAGCGGGGATCCTCCCAGACGAACGACAGCTCCGCCGCCCAGTGCGGTTCCGGACCGTCGTGCGCGAACGCCGTCCTGCGCAACGCGAGGATCTGCTCGGGCAGCTCGCCCGGTGGCAGCGCCGCCAACCGCTCGGCCAGTGCGTCCAGGAATTCCTCCCCGCGGCACGCGCCGTCACACTCCGCCCCGCCGGGGCATCCGGTGCGCGGCCAGAGCACGATCGGCGCGGGGGCGTCCAGTACCGCGCCGTGCAGCGCCCGGTCGCGCGGGGCCTTCGGCGGTCTGGTCAGCGCCACCGGGCCGGTCACGTCCTGGAGCTGTACGGTCAGCCGCTCGGGTCTGACCGGTCCCGTGCAGGAGATCCGGTGGACGGCCGAGCCGGGCTGCCGGTCGAGTACGTCCCAGATCTTCTTCAGCCGGAACTGGAGCCTGCCGCTGGCGCGCCGGTCGTGGTCCATCACCACCACCGGTGCCATACACCCCAGCGGTGTGCTCATCGCCTTGCGCCCCGCCCACCGGTCGACCGGTTTGTTCAGCCAGCCGCGCGGCAGGGCGAAGGCGATCAGCTCCCGGCCCTCCGGGTCGATCTCCGCGAACGCGTCGTCGATCCGGTCGAGCACCCAGGAGCGGACCTCGCGCTCCGCGAGCCGCTCCTCACCGACCAGCCGGCGGCTGCCGTCGCGGTAGGCCGAGACCTCCACCAGCAGCGCGTTGCGGCCGGCGCCGCTGCGTCTGATCTCGACCAGGATCGGTGACCAGCGGCGCACGGCCGGGACGACCGGCACCGCGGGCACCGGCACCGGCATCGCCACTGCGGGAGGCTGTATCGCGGACAGTGGCGCAGGCGCAGGCGCGGACGGAGGCGCGGGTGGTGGCACCGGGCCCGGCGGGGCGAAGGACCACGGCCGTGGCGCGTCGTGTCGGGCCCGGTGCGCGCGGGCCCACTCCCGCAGCTCCCGCCCCAGCGCCTCGTCCCCGACCAGCCCGCCGATCCGTACCGCCAGTTCGGCGAGGGGCAGCGCGCCGGCGGTGGGCGTCGACTCCGACAGCAGGTACCAGACCGCCTCCCACAGCGAGCGCGGCTCGCCGGGCGGCAGGTCGACGCGGAGCGGTCCCGCCGCGTCGCGCAGCAGCCGGTCCAGCGGGCCCGGGACGGCGGGGGAGCGGGCGACCAGCCTGCGCAGTCCGCGCTTCTCCTCCGCCGGATAGCCGGGCGTGGGGACGAGATCGCCCAGCGGCGCCCAGTGCCGTGCCAGCACCGTCGCCGGGATCATCCGGCTGTTACGGGTCACCGGGTCGTGCGAGACGACCATGCCGGCCACCGTCCCGCTGCCCTCCAGCATCACGGCGGCGCCGCTGAAACCCCGGTCGGTCTGCTGCCCGTACCCCCGCGCGAATTCGAGCTGCGCCCACTCGGCACCGATCAACTGGCGTGAGGTGGCGACCAGTTCGCTCTGGACGCCCTCCTCCCCGTATCCGTGGGGGAAGCCGTACGCCACCAGCTTCGGCGACGGCGAGGCGTGCGGCGCGTCGACCGCCGCGAAGACCGCGGGCGCGATGGCCACCGGGCGCTCCAGCTCCAGCACGGCCAGATCCCCCGGATCGCGGTCGCCGCCGGCCCACGCGCCCCGGGCCACGACGCGGGCGGCGAGCGGGGCGAGCCCGGGGGCGCCGGGGAAGACGGCCTCGGCCCGGTCGTGGTGGCCCAGCACATGCGCGCAGGTCAGCACCGTACGGTCGGAGACGAGGAAACCCGAGCCCTCGGCCAGCCCCGCGACATCGATCCGCGCGTGCCAGGCGGGCGAACGCGTCACCGGCCCGCCGCTCCCGGGTCCCCCGCCGGGGCCGGGTCCGCGCCCGGATCCGGCGTCGGGACCGGAGCCGCGCCCGGGTTCCAGGACAGCTTCACCGTCAGATGGCCCTCGGTGGCCGTCTTGGCGATCACCGCGCCCGCCTCGGCCATCATCTTCACGCCGAACTCCAGCTCCACCCCGTCCGGCCGGAGCGAGCCGTCCCGGAACACGGTGAGCGCCGACTCGGCCGCCGCGCGGATGCCCTGGAGCGCCGCGTCGAAGCTGCGGCCCGCCTGCGTCAGGGAGTTGGCGCGCGACACCGGCCGGGCACCGGGGGCGTCCTGCGCCACCTCGACCGTGACGGTCGCCCCGCTGTCCGTGGTGAATTCCATCAGTGCAGTCATCGGTCGCCCCCGCGATAGACCCCGCGGCATCCCCGTCCGGACACCCCGCAGAGCGACCATTCTGGATCAATGGCCGCCGGTGGGGCGAGGCTTTAGCCTGAATCGTATGTATGAGGAACGGACATCGCGGCTCGACGGTGCGATCGTCTGGACCCGGTCGGCGACGCCGACGCCGACGCCGACGGATGCGGATACGGATACGGATACGGCGGAGAGCGCCCGGGACCCCGAGGCCGTGCCGTATCCCGTACTCCCCGACGGCTGCATGGATCTGCTGTGGATCGGCGGCAGACTGCTGGTCGCGGGCCCCGACACCCACGCCTACACCCCCGAGGGCGTGTCCGGGCTGCACTGCGCCGGAATACGTTTCGCGCCCGGGACCGCGCCCGCGCTGCTCGGGGTGCCCGCGTACGAGCTGCGCGACCGGCGGGTCGAACTCACCGACCTCTGGTCACCGGCGAAGGCGCGCGCCGTCACCGACCTCACCGCGCGCGTCGCCGCCGCGACCGATCCGGCCACCGCGCTGGAGACGGTGGCGCTCCGCTGCGCCGCCGGGGCCGATCCGCCCGACCCGCTGCTGCGGGCCGTCGTCACCGGGCTGAACGCGGGGCGCCCGGTCGCGGCGGTCGCCGACGCCGTCGGCCTCGGCGCCCGGCAACTGCACCGCCGCTCCCTGGACGCCTTCGGCTACGGCCCCAAGACCCTCGCCCGGGTGCTGCGGCTCCAGCGCGCGCTGGAGCTGGTACGGCGCGGTGTGCCGTACGCCGCCGCCGCGCTCGCCGCGGGCTGCGCCGACCAGGCGCATCTCGCCAGGGAGACACGCGCGCTGGCCGGACTCACCCTCCGCGCCTACGAGCGCGCCTACGCGGCGTCCGCGAACAGCGAGACCCCGCAGCCGTCCGGGTCGAGGACAACGGCGTAACGCTGTCCCCAGACCGCGTCCCACGGCTTGAGATGGCCGCGGTACCCGGCCTCGGTCAGCGCGGTGTACAGGGAGTCCACCGCCGCCGGACCGTCGCAGCGGAAGGCGAGCCCGATCCGCTCGCCGGCCTCGGGCCTGGTCCACTGCGGGTCGAAGGAGCGCATGGTCTCCTCCGTGTCCCAGAGGACCCGCAGCCCGTTCGGCAGCGTCGCCTCGGCGTGCGGCGCCGCCTCCGACCCGGCGGGCGGTTCGAGGCCGAGCAGGCGGTAGAAGGCGAGCGAGGCGGCCATGTCGGAGACGACCAGGCCGATCGCGTCGAGTCGTGGAGCGGGGGTTCTCGTCATGCGCCCACCGTAGGGGCGCCGCTCCCGGCCGGTCTTGAACGAATCGGACGCGGTCTCCCCGCGGAGAAACGCATCGGGCGCGGACTCACCGCGGAGAACGGAACGGCGGGCCGCGCTGCGCAGCGCGGGCCGCCGGGGGGGGGCGGAGCGGGGTCGG
>NZ_JBHYZP010000020.1:0-124658 GCF_042752355.1 Streptomyces sp. NPDC059255 | reverse complement strand
CCTCCCCCCACCGACCCGCCCCCGGCCCCCCCCCGCTCAACCCCTTCGGCGGCCCACCCCCCCCCCAACCGCCAACGGGGGCCCGCGCTGCGCAGCGCGGCCCGCCGTTCGTGCGCGGAGCGGGTACGGGCGTGGGGGATCCCGTACGGTCATGCGGTGGTGCGGTGGTGCGTCCGTACCGGGGCAACAGGTCGTACCCCGGTACGGAGGGGCCGGCTAGTAGACGCTGACGCCGTAGGCGTTCAGGGCCTCCACGACCGGCTGGAAGAACGTGGTGCCGCCGGAGGTGCAGTTGCCGCTGCCGCCCGAGGTCAGGCCCAGCGCCGTGGTGCCCGCGAAGAGCGCGCCGCCGCTGTCGCCGGGCTCGGCGCAGACGTTGGTCTGGATCATGCCGTAGACGATGTCGCCACCGCCGTAGTTGACGGTCGCGTTGAGCCCGGTGACCGTACCGGAGCGGACCCCGGTGGTGGAGCCGCTGCGGCGCACGCTCTGGCCGACCGTCGGGTTGGCCGCGCTGGTGATGTCCTGGTACGAGCCGTTGTACAGGTAGACCCGGCCGTCGGCCGCCGCCGAGTTGGAGTGGCGGATGATGCCGTAGTCGTTGGTCGGGAAGCTGGTCCCGGCCCGGGTGCCCAGCGAGGCGGTGCCGGCGGAGTTGGTGTACCAGGCGCTGCCGATGTTGGTGCAGTGTCCGGCGGTCAGAGCGTAGTACGTCGAGCCGCTGCGGACGTTGAAGCCGAGGGAGCAGCGGCCGCCGCCGGCGTAGATGGCCTCGCCGCCCGCGATCAGCTTGCTGATCTTGCCCTCGGTGTGCTTGATCGTGACGCCCGCGTCGGTGTCCGCCACGGAGTTCTTGATCTCGGCGATCTCCGCGTCGGAGACCGTGCTGTCGACGGTGACGACGACCTTGCCGGACGCCTTGTCCGTGTACCAGGCCGTACCGGCGATGTCAGCGGCGCCGATGGCGCTGCTGGCGGCGGCGAGCTGCGCCGCGGAAGGAGCGGGGGCCGGCGCCGGGGCGGCGATGGCACTCGGGGCCGCAAGCGCGACCGCGGTCACCAGACCCGAGGCGACGGCGAGGAGCCGGGCTCGTCTGGACACCGCGCTGAGGGGGGAAAAGCGCTTGATGGACACAACATCCTCCATTGAGTGGGGGAGCTTCGCGGCCCGGTTGGGTTAGCGGACCGCTGGCGTACGACCGTGCACGGCCATTCGGTTTTAGCCGTGAACCTGTCAATCGCACGAGGTGAATCCTTGGGTTCGTTTGCTGGTGAGGCAAGGCCGACTTCTGGACCTGCGGCGCGGGCCTGCCCCGATGCCCCGGAACCCGGCCGCCGGGCGCCTTCCCGGCCGGGCGCGCCGCCCCGCCCGGCCGCCTCGCCGGGCTCCCGCGAATGAGCTACAGCAAAGCCCGCGGCGGCGGACGGGGCGGCTGGTGACAGACCGTCAGCACCCTTGCTGAGATGGGCAATCGCCTTCAGTCGTCATTCGGCCACGATTTTGCCAAACGATGGGACATCACAAACACACATGGTTCACCGTGGGTGTCGAAGAGATGACGCAACGGTCTGCCGTGATCTCGGGGTTACGGCCGAAAGCTTGAAATCTCTGCGCGTAGAACGTCCGTTTAACGGCGGCGTACCACGAAATGCTCCGATGATGATCATGGCTGGATCTTTTCGATCTGGCGTGGGGATAGGGGCGGAACGGCGCCCGACCGTGCGCGAATTCGGCCGGTGGGGCGCCCTTGCGTTCGCCCTGGACGTGTGCTGCGGGTGAGGTGCGCGGGTCCTGGGAGGGCGGGCGTCAGAGCGCGCCGTACACCGCGTCGAGCAGCGCCGCCTTCCGCGGGTCGTCGGCGATGTGCGGGCCCATCCGGTTCATGACGTAGCCCACGGAGAGGGCGGCCTCCGGGTCGGCGAGCCCGAAGGAACCGCCGGCCCCGTCGTGGCCGAACGCCCGCGGGTTGGGGCCGTACATGCCGTGCGGACCGCTGAGCCAGAGCCCGAGACCGGCCTCCGTGTCATGGCCGAAGCCGGCGCCCAGCACCAGGTCCCGGCAGCTTCCCTGCCCTTCGCGGACCAGCTCGGCGGTCCGGGGGGAGAGCACGCGCCGCCCGCCGGCCCGGCCGCGGCCGGCGAAGATCCCGTACAGCTCGGCCACCCCGCGCGCCGTCGCGTGCCCGTTGGCGGCGGGGATCTCCGCGGCCCGCCACGCCGCGGTGTTGGCGTCGGCCGCGCCCGTCACGGGATTGGCCAGCGCCGCCAGCATGACCGGCGTCAACCCGGCGTACCGGGCGGCCTGTTCGGGCGTGACCTCGACGGCCGGACCGATCAGCTCGGCGGCGCGGTGCGCCTCGCCCTCCGGCAGCCCGATGGTGAAGTCGATGCCGAGCGGCCCCGTCACCTCCCGGCGCAGGAACGCGCCGGGCAGCAGCCCCGTGATCCGCCGGACCACCTCGCCGACGAGGAAGCCGTAGGTCAGCGCGTGATAGCCGGACCCGGTGCCCGGCTCCCACCACGGCTCCGTCGCGGCGAGCCGGGAGGTGGTCGACTCCCAGTCGTAGAGCAGGTCCAGGGAGTGCGGCTCCCGCGGCCCGGCCAGCCCCGCGCGGTGCGCGAGCAACTGCCGTACGGTGACGGCCTCCTTGCCGGCCGCCGCGAACTCCGGCCAGTACGCGGCGACCGGCGCGTCCGGGTCGAGGAGCCCGCGGTCGATCAGCAGATGCGCGCAGAGCGCCGTCGCGCCTTTGGTCGTCGACCAGACGTTGACCACGGTCTCCCGCGTCCAGGGTCTGTCGCGCGCCGCGTCGGCCCACCCGCCCCACAGATCGACCACGGCCCGCCCCTCGACCCGTACGGTCACGGCGGCGCCCACGTCGCCGCGGTCCCGGAAGTTCCGCTCGAACGCGGCGCGTACGGCGGCGAACCGGTCGTCGCAGTGGCCCTCGACGCGCGGTATGAGCTGGGTCATGAAGCCCTCCCTCACCCCGGGCGGGGCGGACGGCCCGCGGTGGCCCGGGGGTCCGAAACGTACCGACCGGTCGGAGAGGCGGGAAGGCGGTGGAGAGGGGTCCGGTTCAGTCCGTGTCCCGTCGCCGGTGCCGGGCCACCGCGTCGTTGTTGGCGCACCGCACGGAGCAGTAGGCCCGCCTGCCGTTGCGTGACGTGTCGACGAAGGCCAGGCCGCACCGGGCGCGGGCGCACGTGCCCAGCCGGGAGTGGCCGGCGAAGCAGATCACATGGGCGAGCGCGGCGGCCGTGACGGCGCGGATGTGGGCCACCGGGCCGAGGGCGGGATCCGCGTAGTGGAGGTGCGGGTCGTGGCCGTCGTGCACGGTGATGTACGGCTTGCTGGCCGCCTCGGCGAGCAGGCCGTTGACGGCCTCCCGGCGCCGCCGTGGATCCTGCGGGCCGAAGCAGGGTGCCAGGCGGTGGCTCCACGCCTCGACCTCGGCCGCCTCCGCGGCGGTCAGCGAGCGCCGGGCGGTGCCGCGCGCGGCCAGCAGCGGTTCCAGGCTCGCGGGCGTGAACGGGGTGCCGGTGACGGTGGTGTTGACCAGGTCCACGGCGAGGAGTGCGGCCTCGCCGCCGTAGTGGGTGAACTGCATGGCACCACCGTAGCCAATGTAATGGTTGAACGTATCTAGGTCATGACAGCACGCTGGCCGTATGCGAATACGGTGCGGTGACGGTGGGTGTGGTGACGGTGGGTGTCCGGACGAGGACCGGTGCGCGGTGTGCGACAGGGCGGGCGCGGCGGACGACGCCCGCTGGTCCCTGCTCTCCCGCCATACGACGTCGCAGGGAGTGGTGGAGTACTGCGCCTGCCGCTGCGGCGGCGTGGTGGTCCTGGTCGACGGCCGGCTCGCGAAGATCCTTCCCCGCGCGGCCCGGCCCGCCCCGTCCGCGCCGGGAGCATACGGGTGACCGGTGCCGGTGACCCGGCGCCCGCGCGGGTATCCGGAGAGGGCGAGCCCGAAGCCTGTAGTCCTTGAGCCCGTAGTCCTTGAGCCCGTAGTCCCTGAGCCCGAAGGAGAGGACGCCGTGAGCGAACTCCAGATCCTCGTCGCCGTGGCCGCCGTTCTGGTCGCCCTCACCCTCGGCGTCGCGATCGTGCTGGCCGTACGGCTCGTCCGGGCCCGCGGCACCCTGCGGAGGGCGGGCGTGCCCCTGACGAGGAAGTGGCTGTTCTGGGCGGCGCTCGGCTATCTGGTCCTGCCCGTCGACCTGCTGCCCGACCCCGTGTACCTCGACGACATCGGGGTGCTGCTGATGGCGCTGCGCTCGCTGAACTCCGCGGAGGAGAAGCTGCCGTGATTCCGGAACCAGGGGCCGTGGTCGGCGCGATGAAGGGATGATCGCACCGCACCACTAGAGTTTCGGCCTGGTTTCATCGGCACGAGAGGTACCAGTGACTCAGCACGCGATCCCGGACGGCAGCGCTGACAACGCCGGCAGTGGCGGCAGCGGCCAGGGCGCCGGTTACGGCGGCCCGCGCGACTGGTGGCGGGAGTCCGTCGTCTACCAGGTCTACGTCCCGAGCTTCGCCGACGCCGACGGTGACGGCATGGGTGACCTCCGCGGGATCACCGACCGCCTCGGCTATATCGCGGAGCTGGGCGCGGACGCCGTCTGGCTCACGCCGTTCTATCCCTCGCCGCTGGCCGACGGCGGCTACGACGTCGCCGACTACCGGGACGTCGACCCGCGCCACGGCACCCTGGACGACTTCCGCGCGCTGCTGGCGCGGGCCCGGTCGCTGCAGCTCCGTACGATCGTCGACATCGTGCCCAACCACTGCTCCGAGCGGCACCCCTGGTTCGTGGAGGCCCTCGCCTCCCCGCCGGGCTCGGCCGCCCGCGACCGGTTCGTCTTCCGGGACGGCGGCGGCCCGGACGGCGCGGAGCCGCCCGCGGACTGGCAGTCCAAGTTCGGCGGCCCGGCCTGGACCCGGGTCCCCGACGGGCAGTGGTACATGCATATCTTCGCCTCCGAGCAGCCCGATCTGAACTGGGATAACCCCGACGTCATCGCCGATTTCGAGCGCACCCTGCGCTTCTGGCTGGACCTCGGTGTCGACGGTTTCCGCATCGATGTGGCGCACGGGCTGCGCAAGGACCTCACCCCGCCGCTGCGCGACACCCGGGGCGGCGACACCGCGCCCCTCAACGCGCCGCCCAGCGGCGAGGACCACCCGTTCTGGGACCGCGACGAGGTCCACGACATCTACCGCGTCTGGCGCAAGATCACCGACTCGTACGCGCCGCCCCGGATCATGGTCGCGGAGGCGGGGGTCAGTGCGGCGAGGCTGCCGCTGTACACCCGGCCCGACGAGCTCCACCAGGCGTTCAACTTCTTCCATCTGCGCTGCCCTTGGGGGGCCGAGGCGTTTCGGGAGGTCATCGACATGTCCCTCACCGGTGCGGCGTCCGTCGGCTCCCTGCCGACCTGGGTGCTCTCCAACCACGACGTGGTCCGCCACCTCACCCGGTACGCCCTGCCCGAGGGGACCGACCCGCGCGCCTGGCTGATGAGCGAGGGCCCCACGCCCGCGCCGGACGAGGCCCGGGGCCGGCGGCGGGCCCGCGCCGCCGCGCTGCTGACCCTCGCCCTGCCCGGCACGACCTACCTCTACCAGGGCGAGGAACTGGGCCTCCCCGAGGTCGCCGACCTGCCCGCCGAGGCGCTGCGCGACCCGATGTGGGAGCGGACCGGGCGCACGGTGAAGGGCCGCGACGGCTGCCGGGTGCCGCTGCCGTGGACGGCGACCGGCTCCTCGTACGGCTTCGGCCCCGGCGGGAGCTGGCTGCCCCAGCCGGCCGGCTGGGGCGGGTACGCGGTCGAGGCGCAGACGGGCCGCCCGGGCTCGTTCCTGGAGCTGTACCGTACGGCGCTGGCCCTGCGCCGGGGCTTCCGTGGCGACGAGGACTTCACGTGGCTGCCGTCCGCCGAGGGCGAGCTGGCCTTCCGGAAGGGCGCGGGGCTGGAGTGCCGGGTGAACTTCTCCGGCGCCCCGCTGCCGCTGCCCGCGGGAGCGGTGCCGCTGCTGTTCAGCGAGGCCCCGGCGCCGGACGTACCGACGCCGGACGCCCCCACGCCGGAAAGCGCGCCGGAGAGTGCGCAGGGCGGGCTGCTGCTGGCCCCGGACACGGCCGTCTGGCTGGATGCCCGGGGGCCCGTGGAGGGGTGAGGGGCGCCCTCAGGAGGCGGGGCCGGAGGGCCGGACCACCTGGACGACGTGCTTGCCCCGTATCCCGCCGGCCTCCAGCGCGCGGTGGGCCGCGGCGATCTCCGCGAGCGGGTGCACGGCGGCCACGACCGGCCGTACGGCTCCGCTCTCCACGTAACCGGTCAGGTCGGCGAAGTCCTGGTGCAGGGGGTTGCCGCTGAAGGCCCGGATCCGCCGGGAGCCGAAGACGGCGGTCCCGAGCACGTACCCGATCGCGGGGCCCGGCCTGCCGGCGTCGAAGGCGATCGCCACCATGCGGCCGCCCGGCGCGAGCAGCCCCCGGTAGGCGCGCAGGTCCCTGCCGACGGTGTCGAGCACGACGTCGAACGTGCCCAGCTCGTCCGGCCCGGTGGTCCGGTAGTCGTACGCCTCGTCGGCACCCAGTTCCCGCGCGAAGTCGAGGCTCCCGGCCCCGGCGAGCGCGGTGACCCGCGCGCCGAGCGCCCGGCCGAGCTGGACGGCGACATGGCCGACCCCGCCGCTCGCGCCGCGCACGAGCAGCCGCTCGCCGGGCCGCAGGCGGGCCTTGTCGCGCAGCGCCGTGACCGCGGTCGTGCCGACGACGGGCAGCGCGGCGGCCCGCACGAGGTCGGTCCCGGCGGGGGCGAGGGCCACCTGCCGGGGGCGTACGGCCACGTATTCGGTCGCGCTGCCGGACCGTCCGCGCAGAATCCGGTTGCGCGGCAGAGCGCCCCACACCCGGGCGCCCACCGCGGGGCCGGTGAGGCCGGGGCCCAGCGCCGCCACCTCACCGGCGAAGTCGACACCGGTGCGCTTGGGGAAGTTCCGGCCGCCCAGGGCCGCCAGCTTCCCGGCCCGCATCGGGGGTTCGCCGCCGTTCACGCCGGCGCCGTGGACCCGTACCAGCAGCTCGCCGGGGCCGGCGACGGGCGTTGGGACCGTGCCCTCGTAGAGCACCTCCGGGGGGCCGTAACGGTCGTACAGTGCCGCGCGCATCTCGCTCAATGCTCTGCCTGTCAGGAGTGGGGTGGACGGAGTGTCAGGGAATTGGGGGCGTGGGGGAGGGGAGGAATGGGAGCGCCCCGGCTTAAGTGGAAGAGGTCGTTCACTTACTGGTCACGCTAGCACGCTAAATGAACGACCTCTTCCACTTGGGCTAAAGTGAGAGTCATGCCCACTGAACCCTCTCGGATGCTGCGCTCCGACGCGCTCCACAACCGCGAGCGCATCCTCGCGGCCGCGCGCGAGACCTTCGCCGAACACGGCCTCGACGTGCCGATGTCCGCGATCGCCCGGCGCTCGGGCGTCGGCGCCGCCACCCTCTACCGGCGCTTCCCCACCAAGGAGGCACTGGTCACCGAGGTCTTCTCGGACCAGCTCACCGATTGCGTCGCGGTCGTGGACGAGGCCGTGGCCGACCCCGACCCGTGGCGCGGGTTCTGCACGGTCGTCGAGAAGATCTGCGCCCTGCACGCCGTGGACCGGGGGTTCACCGCCGCGTTCCTCACCGCCTTCCCCGGGGCGCTCGCCTTCGAGCGGGAGCGCGAGCGCGCCGAGAAGGCGTTCGCCGGGCTGGTCCGGCGGGCCCAGGAGGCCGGGCGGCTGCGCCCCGACTTCGCCCTGGCGGACCTCACTCTGATCCTTCTGGCCAACTGCGGTGTCGCCACCGGGGCCGGCGGCGCCACCGGGCCGGAGGCGTCCCGGCGGCTCGTCGGCTATCTCCTCCAGGCGTTCCGGACCGAGGGTGCCGAGCCGCTGCCGCCCCCGGCCCCGCTCGGCCTGGACCGTCTGTACGTGGCTTGACGCGACGTCAAGTACTCCGCTGCCACTGCTGGTTGGTGGTGCCCGTGCAGGTGTAGGTGATGATTCTTGCGGAGTTCTCCGCGGACGCGGAGGTCACGTCGAGGCACTCACCGCTCGCGCGGGAGGTCAGTGTGGTGTACCCGCTCGTGTTCACCGCCACGCGCCACTGCTGCTCGGGCGCGCCGCCGCACGCGCGCTGCTGGACGTCGGCCGCCGTCTCCGTCAGGCAGAGCGAGCTGTGCCGGGCCATCAACTGCGCATATCCGTCACCGGTGTTCTTGAACCAGAACCGCTGATTGCCGCCGCCGTTGCAGGTGTACTGCGTCAGTGCGACACCGTCGAGCACCGACTGGTTCGGTACGTCGGCGCACTTGCCGCTGTGCCGGGCGGTCAGCGTCTCGTACGGCCCGCCGGAACCGGTCACGGTGCCCGCCGCCGTGTCGACGGTCAGCTCCGGGTACCAGTCCATGGTCAGGGAGGTGCTGGTCGGGAAGGCGAGCGGCAGCCACACGTACCGCGAGTCGTTGACCTTCTGGCCGAACGAGTTGCCCCACCGGTCGCCCAGGTAGAGGTACGAGGTGCCCGACGTGCCCTGGAGCGGCAGGACGTACGCGGTCTGGGAGTTGTACGCCGTCGAGTCGCCCACGTTCCGCATCGCGCTCCACGGCCCGGCGAGCGAGGTCGCCGTGGCGTACTGCTGCTGGTTGGGGTTCCACCCCGTGGCGCCGGAGGTCAGCATGAAGTACACCCCGCCGCGCTTGAAGAGCGCCGGGGCCTCGCGGTGCCCGCCCGGCCAGGGGTTGGCGACCAGGCTCTCGACGGCGGTGTGGTCGGAGGTGAGCCGGTAGATCTGGAGGTCGTAGTTCTCCCGGGCGGCCGACACCATGTAGCCGGTGCCGTCGGTGTCCGTGAAGACGGTGATGTCACGCGACATGTGGGTGCCGAGCGGCCGGAAGCTCCCCTTCCAGGCGTAGTCGCCGTCGACCGTGGCGGACGTCGCCACGGCGGCCCGCGCCTGGCTGTAGTCCGTGGCGCTCTCCTTGTGCATCCACATCACGAACCGGCCGGTCGCCGCGTTGTAGACCACCTTCGGCCGCTCGATGTTGGCGGCGGCCAGCTCCGGGTCGGTGGCCTGGGTCAGCACATGCCTGCGGAACTCCCAGGTCTTCAGGTCGGCGGAGCGGTACGCCGAGACGTACCGGAAGGTGTTGTCCGCGTTGCGGTTCTCGCCGAACCAGTAGTACCAGGAGCCGACCTTGATGACCCCGCCGCCGTGGGCGTGCACCAACTGCCCGCCGGTGTCGGTGAACTGACCCCCGTTCGTGACGGAGACGGGGCCCGCCTGGACGCGCTGCGCGGAGGGTCCCACCCCCGTGCCCTGCGCCGAGAGCCCCGCCTCGGCGCCGTGCGCGGCGGTCGCGGGGAGGAGGAACCCCGCCGCCGCGACGCAGAGCGCGAGCAGGACCGTACGTACCCGTCTCATCTCAGACACGCTCCCTCAGTACGGTGAAGTGCCGTGCGAAGCCCGAGAGTCCGGGCAGCTGCCGAATCGGCGTCCAGGTGCGCAGCCCGTCCAGGCTGTCGCTGTAGTAGTACTTCTGCTCCGCGTAGCCGTCGAAGTAGATCCGCCAGCCGCCGTTGTCCAGCTGGACGAGCGCGGGCCCCTCGCGCCAGCTGCCCCAGCCCGCCCAGTCGCCGGTGCCGGTGAACGTGTACGGCCCTTCGAGCCGGTCCGCGACGGCGTGCTCCAGATACTTCGTCGTCTCCTGCTTGGTGATCGCGTGGTACTTGCCGTCGTGGCGCACGACGAACGTGTCGATGTAGTTCGAGCGGTCGAGCCCCGCCACCGGCTTCGGCGCCGTCCAGTTGAGCAGCGAGCCGTCCGTCGCGCTCAGCAGATGCGGCCGGAACGTGTACGTGTTCGTCGTGTCCAGGGAGACGATGATGTGCGTACGGCCGTCCGCGTCCACGAACCACTCGGGCGCCCAGGTGCGCGCCACCCCGGCCACCGGCAGGGTGTGGCGGGCGTGGAACTGCCAGTTCGTACGGTCCCTGCTGCGGGCGAACCCGATCGTGTTCCCCGTCCAGTCGGTGGTGTGCGCGATGTAGTAGTAGCCGTCGGTGTGTCTGATCAGGCTCGGGTCGCGGATCAGCCCCGAGGGCGGGGTGTACGCGGGCCCCCTCAGCAGCGAGTAGGCCAGCGCGTCCGCCGACTCGTACACGTACATGTTGGACTCGCTGGAGTTGGTGAACGCCGTCATCGTGTACCGCGTCACCGCCGCGGTGGCGTCCGGCACCGGTCCGTCGGCCACCGGCACCCCGAAGTCGGGGGTGCCGTCCGCCCGCCAGCCCAGCCGCTGGATCCGGGTGTGCCGGTTCGGGTCGTTCAGCGGGTCGCCGTTGATCTCCTTGTACTGCCGGGCGTGGTAGACGAGCACGTCCGTACGCCCGTCCTCGGCGACGGTGAACGAGTTGTGGCCGGGACCGTACTGCCCGTTCGCCGCGCTGCTGACGAAGACCGGTGCGGGCGACTTCGACCAGGAGGCGGGGTTCATCAGATCGCTGTCCGCGCGGGCGGTGAGCAGCCCCACGCAGTAGTGGTGGTCGGTGGCGCTCGCCGAGTACGAGAGGAAGACCCGGCCGTTCCGCTGGATGACGGCCGGCCCCTCGTTGACCCTGAACCCGACGGTCTCCCAGTCGAACTCCGGTGTGCTGAGCCGGATCTGCGGCCCCTTCAGCGTCCACGGATTCGCCATCGCGGAGAGGAAGAGACCGCTGTTGTTGTCGATCCCGGGCTCCTGCTGCGCCCAGGCGAGATAGCGGGTGCCGCGGTGGGTGAAGGTGGTCGCGTCGAGGGAGAAGGTGTCCCAGGCGGTGGTGATCCGCCCCTTCTCCGTCCACGTGCCCTGGAACGGATCGGCGTTGGCGTTCTCCAGCACCCAGATCCGGATCCGCCACACGTCGTCGGCGCGTCCCGCGGCGAAGTAGATGTACCACTTCCCGTCGATGTGGTGGATCTCCGGAGCCCAGATGTGCGCGCCCATGTCGCCGCTCGTGTGCCGCCGCCAGATCACCGACTCCTGCGCGGTCGACAGGCCGCCCAGGGTGGGGGAGCGGCGCAGGATGATGCGGTCGTACTCGGGAGACGTCGCCGTGAAGTAGTACCTGCCGTCGGTGTGCCGGTGGATGTACGGATCGGCGCGCCGCTCCACCAGCGGATTGCGGTACGCGGTTCCCGGCGGCGGCGTACGGTCCCCGCCGGGGCCCGCGGAGGGGACGGCGAGGACGCCGGGCGAGGCGGGTGTGGCGGTTACGGCGGCGCGGGCGACGCCGGGGACGGCGGCGAGGGCACCCGCGCCGAGCGCCCCCTTCAACAGCACGCGTCGGCCGGGG
Organism: Streptomyces sp. NPDC059255; assembly: GCF_042752355.1. Taxonomy (NCBI): domain Bacteria; kingdom Bacillati; phylum Actinomycetota; class Actinomycetes; order Kitasatosporales; family Streptomycetaceae; genus Streptomyces; species Streptomyces sp. NPDC059255. The sequence goes on along the minus strand of NZ_JBHYZP010000020.1, from coordinate 113,270 downwards.
ACATCACTGCGGCTCATGCAGTCTCCCTTTCCGGGACAGAGGGGCGCGTCCGATATGTCGAACACCATCTGTGATTCCGAACGCCGAAACCGTAGAGGTGCGGTACGGGGAGGTCAACGGGGCGGACGGGACCGACCTCACCCGTCCCGCCCGCCCCCAGGGCGTGTGTCAGAGGCCGTAACGGCTCTTCAGGTGACGCCAGAAGTCCCGGTACATCCACTGGTCGAACTCGGTGATCCGGGTGGCGCTGCCCGCCTGCATGATGAAGCCGCCGACACCGGTCGGCGTCCAGTCGTAGAAGTCGTCGAGGCCGTAGGTGTGCCCGATCTCGTGCTCCAGGATGTGGATGTCCTCCTGGCCGCGCGCGCCGACCATGTACTCGCTGCCGATGCGCTGCCCCCAGTCACCGCCCGCGCCGCCCTGGAAGCCCTTGGTCAGCCACAGCGACTGGTCGTAGTGGCGGGCGGCGCCGCCGGGACACCTGGAGTAGTCGCCGTTCTGGTGGAAGAAACGCCCGCAGTCGGGCGCGCACTGCGGTGCGCCCCCGCCGTCGAGCACATTGGTGTAGATGTCGACGGAGTTGTCGGTCCACTGGAGCGTGGAGCGGTTCTTGACGGCCCAGCCGACGATGTCGACCGGGACCTGCGCGTACGGGAAGCCCTCGAAGCCCGCGACGGTGTCCGTCCACTTCTTCGACTGGCGCTTGAGCGCGGCGTGGATCTCGTCGCGCAGCTGCGCGCTGACCGGCTGGTCGGACTCCCAGCGGACGCAGTAGGCGATCCGGCCCCGGTTGGCCATCACCTGGTCCCAGCCGTAGTTCCGGAAGCCGTACAGATCGGGGTAGGTGGACTCGACGTGCCGCCAGACCTCGTCCAGCGGCCGGACGAGCTGGGCGGGCGGGTTCCAGGCGGCCGCCGGCACGGCCGCCGTGGGCGCGGCGCCGGCGACGACGGGGACGGCGCCCGCGGGGGTGACGAGGCCGAGAACGGTCAGCGCGCCGACGATCAGGGCGACCACGGCGGTACGCAGTGCGGGTAAGGACATCACGGCTCTTCTCGGGGTGTGGGGGCTGTGGGGGTGGGCGAGCCCTGCGGCCCGCCCACCCCCAGGTCTCCGCCGCGCGCCGAAAGGTTGCCGCGCGTTGGCGGGTTCCGTCCATCACGGGGAACGTGGGGAGAGGGGAGGGACGGGAGAGGGGAGGGGCGACGGACAAGGGACGGTACGAGGCTCCGGAGGAAGCGGATGTCCGAGACGAACACGACCATGAGCGACGCGGAGCTGGCGGGTCTCATGGCCCACTGGCGCGCGGCCGACTACCTGGCGGCCGGGCAGATCTACCTCCTGGACAACCCGCTCCTCACCGAGCCCCTGCGCCCGGAGCACATCAAGCCCCGGCTGCTCGGCCACTGGGGCACGTCGCCGGGGCTGAACCTCGTCCACACCCATCTCAACCGGGTGATCAAGGCGCGTGACCTGCCCGTCCTGTGCGTCTGGGGCCCGGGCCACGGCGGCCCGGCGGTGCTGGCCAACTCCTGGCTGGAGGGAAGCTACTCCGAGACGTACCCGGACATCGGCCGGGACGCGGAGGGCATGGCCCGGCTCTTCCGGCAGTTCTCCTTCCCGGGCGGAGTGCCCAGCCATGTCGCCCCCGAGACGCCGGGCTCCGTCCATGAGGGCGGCGAGCTGGGCTACTCCCTCGCGCACGCCTACGGGGCCGCCTTCGACCACCCCGAGCTGCTGGTCGCCTGTGTGATCGGCGACGGGGAGGCGGAGACCGGGCCGCTGGCGGCGTCCTGGCACTCGAACAAGTTCCTCGACCCGGTCCATGACGGCGCGGTGCTGCCGATCCTCCACCTCAACGGCTACAAGATCGCCAACCCGGCCGTCCTCGCCCGGATCCCCGAGGCGGAGCTGGACGAGCTGCTGCGCGGCTACGGGCACGAGCCGCTGCACGTCGGCGGCGACGACCCGGAGACCGTCCACCGCGCCCTGGCGGCGGCCATGGACACCGCACTGGACCGGATCGCGCTGATCCAGCACACCGCCCGTGAGGAGGGGATCACGGAGCGTCCCCGCTGGCCGGTGATCGTGCTGCGGACGCCGAAGGGCTGGACCGGCCCCGCCACCGTCGACGGCCGGCCCGTCGAGGGGACCTGGCGCGCGCACCAGGTGCCGCTGTCCGGCGTACGCGACAACCCCGCGCATCTGCGGCAGCTGGAGCAGTGGCTGCGCTCGTACCGGCCCGAGGACCTCTTCGACCACCGGGGCCGCCCCCGCCCCGAGGTGCTCGCCTGTGTGCCCGGGGGCGACCGCCGCCTCGGCGCCACCCCGTACGCCAACGGCGGCCTCCTCCTGCGCGACCTGCCCGTACCCCCGCTGGAGCGGTACGCCGTCGCGGTCGACCGGCCCGGGGTGACCCTGCACGAACCGACCAGGGTGCTCGGTGAGTTGCTGGCGGCGGTCATGGAAGCCACCGCCGGGCGCCGCGACTTCCGCGTCATGGGCCCGGACGAGACCGCGTCCAACCGGCTCCAGGCCCTCTACCGGGCCACGGGCAAGGCGTGGCAGGCGGAGTCCGCGGCGGTGGACGAGGATCTGGACCGGCACGGCCGGGTGCTGGAGATCCTCTCCGAACACACCTGCCAGGGCTGGCTGGAGGGGTATCTCCTCACCGGCCGGCACGGCCTCTTCTCCTGCTACGAGGCCTTCGTCCACATCGTCGACTCCATGGTCAACCAGCACATCAAATGGCTGAAGGTCTCCCGCGCCCTGCCGTGGCGCCGCCCCATCGCCTCCCTCGACTACCTGCTCACCTCGCACGTGTGGCGCCAGGACCACAACGGCTTCTCCCACCAGGACCCCGGCTTCGTCGACCATGTGCTCAACAAGTCCCCCGAGGTCGTACGCGTCTACCTGCCACCGGACACCAACACCCTGCTCTGCGTCGCCGAACACGTCCTGCACAGCCGCGACCACGTCAATGTCGTCGTCGCCGGCAAACAGCCCTGCTACGACTGGCTCACCCTGGACGGGGCACGCGCCCACTGCGCGCGCGGCGCCGGCGTCTGGGAGTGGGCGGGCACCGAACGCGAGGGCGCCGCGCCCGACGTGGTGCTCGCCTGCGCGGGGGACGTCCCGACCCAGGAGGTCCTGGCGGCGGCCCTGCTGCTCCGCCGCCATCTGCCACGGCTCGCCGTCCGGGTCGTCAACGTCGTCGACCTCGCCCGGCTGCTGCCGGACACGGAGCATCCGCACGGACTCTCCGACCGCCAGTACGACGCGCTGTTCACCCCGGACAAACCCGTCGTCTTCGCCTACCACGGCTATCCGTGGCTGATCCACCGCCTCGCCTACCGCCGCACCGGCCACCCGGACCTGCACGTACGCGGCTACAAGGAGTCGGGCACCACCACGACCCCCTTCGACATGGTCGTCCGCAACGACCTCGACCGCTACCGGCTCGTCATGGACGTCATCGACCGCGTCCCGGGACTCGCGGTACGCGCCACGGGCGTACGCCAGACCATGGAGGACGCCCGGCTCAGGCACCACGCCTGGATCCGCGCGCACGGCACCGACCTGCCCGAGGTCGTGGAGTGGAGCTGGCAGCCCGTCCCTCTGCCCCCCGATCCCGACTGAGCCGGGCTCGCTGCCGGGGCGCCGGCCCGGTACGAGTACGCCGTCAGCCCGGTACGAGCACGGCGGCGCCGCGCACCCGGTCGGCGGCGAGATCCGCGAGGGCTTGGTCCGCCCGGTCCAAGGGGTACGGGGTGACCGTCACGCGGATCCCGACGCGCTCGGCCACCGCGAGGAAGTCGCGGCCGTCCTGCCGGGTGTTGGAGGTGACGCTGCGCAGGTCCCGCTCCTGGAAGAGATGGCGCTGATAGTTCAGCACGGGGATGTCGGAGAGATGGATCCCGGCGACGGCGAGCGTGCCCGACCGGTCCAGCGCGGCCAGCGCCACCGGCACCAGATCGCCCACCGGGGCGAAGAGCACCGCCGCGTCCAGCGGCTCCGGCGGCGGGTCGTCGGCACCGCCCGCGGAGGCGGCGCCCAGTTCCAGCGCGAGTGCGCGCGCCTCCGGCGACCGGGTCAGCACATGGACGGTGGCACCCTCCGCCAGCGCGACCTGGGCCGCCAGATGCGCCGACGCGCCGAAGCCGTAGAGCCCCAGCCGCCCGCCCGGCGGGAGCGCGCTGCGGCGCAGCGCCCGGTAGCCGATGATCCCCGCGCAGAGCAGCGGCGCGAGCGTGGCGGCGTCGCGCTCCTCCGGCAGCCGGTACGCGAATGCCTCGGGCACGACCGTGAGGTCCGCGAAGCCGCCGTCCGCGTCCCACCCGGTGTAGCGGGAGCGGGGGCAGAGGTTCTCCCGCCGGGACCGGCACCACCGGCAGGCACCGCAGGTCGAGCGCAGCCACGCCCCGCCGGCCCGCTCCCCGGTACGGAACAGGCCCACCCCCTCGCCCACGGCGACCACCCGGCCGACGATCTCGTGTCCCGGCACGGTGGCCGGGCGGTGCGGCGCCAGATCGCCCTCGGCGAGGTGCAGATCCGTACGGCAGACACCGCACGCCTCCACGCGCAGCAGCAGCTCACCGGGGCCCGGCACCGGGACCGGGCGGCGGACCCGTACCAGCGGGCCGGTACGGACCGGGCCGGGCGTTCCGACGGCCCAGCCGCTCAGCGTGGCCCCGGTGGCGCCGGTTTTCGTCGCGAGCCCTGGGTCCGGCGCGAGCCCTGGGGCCGGCGCGGGACCGGGACCTGACGTGGGACCGGGGCCCGACGCGGGATCGGGAGCAGCCATGACTCCAGGGTGCGACGGGCGCGTGGCACCGGCAAGCGACGCCACCCAGGGTGTGCGCGGAGTGGCCGGAAGCGATCGTCCGGCCGGGTTCTTGGGAACCTCTTTACCTTCCACGGACGTTCAGCCTGCGGCCGCACTCGCGGCCGCCCGCCGCAGTGGCGGGGCACACCGTACTCCAGGAGGCAGCAGTGGCCCAGATCGACCTCGACAAGGTGTTGGACAAGGCGTGGGCGGACAAGGACCTGCCCGCCGTGCTCGACGCGCCGGTCTCCGCGCTGAAGGGGGTCTCGGACCGCCAGGGCAAGCTTCTTGACGAGGCGTTCGGCGTCAAGACGGTGGCAGATCTGGCCAACCTGAAGTACGCCCGCTGGGCGCAGGCGCTGGCCACGCTCGACACCTCCGCCAAGTAGCACCCCCGCACCACCGGGGAGCACCGAGGAGACCCGGGACGCGGCGCGGAAAGTCCCTCGCGCCGCGTCCCGGGGGCCGGTTATGGTGGTGCGCGTCGGCCGTCGAGCGCGCGGAGCACGAGCTGCTGCGGGCGCGCCGGGAGAGATAAGGGGTGAGGACATTGATGACTGTCACGGTGCTGGGCGGCGCCCAGGTTCAGAAGTTCATCAGGCTCACCCCTGTGGTCTCCGGCTGACTCTCCTTTCTTTTTCCACGCCCGTGCGGGCGTGCCGGGGCCACCCTTCGAAGGGTTTCCCTTGTTTTTCCCGCTTGCCTCAATTGCCTCCTTCGAGGTTTCCTCCGCCGCTCACCCGCTCGCCCCGTACGGCTGGGACGAGGGCTGGGCCGCGGAGTTCGCCCCCCACGCCGAGCGGGGGCTGCTGCCCGGCCGGGTCGTCCGTGTCGACCGCGGCCAGTGCGACGTGGCCACCGCCGAGGGGGTCGTGCGGGCCGACACGGCCTTCGTGACCCCGCACGACCCGCTGCGGGTCCTCTGCACCGGGGACTGGGCGGCCGTCGACCCGGCGGGCGGTGACCCCCGGTTCGTCCGGGAGTACCTGCCGCGCCGTACCGCCTTCGTACGGTCCACCTCCTCCAAGCGGTCCGAGGGACAGATCCTCGCCGCCAACGTCGATCACGCGATCATCGCGATCTCCCTGGCGGTCGAGCTCGACCTCGGCCGGGTCGAACGGTTCCTCGCCCTCGGCTGGGAGAGCGGCGCCCTCCCGCTCATCGTGCTCACCAAAGCCGACCTCGTGGCGGACCCCGCCGTACGGGCCCATCTCGTCGAGGACGTCCAGACCACCGCGCCCGGGGTGCAGGTGCTCGCCGTCAGCTCGGAGACGGGGGAGGGGATCGAGGTCCTGTCCGCCGTGCTCTCGGGCGGTACGAGCGTGCTGCTCGGCGCGTCCGGGGCGGGGAAGTCGACGCTCGCCAACACCCTGCTCGGGACCGACGTGATGGAGGTTCAGGCCGCGCGCGACGTGGACGGGAAGGGCCGGCACACCACCACGACCCGCAACCTCCTCGTCCTGCCCGGCGGCGGCGTCCTCATCGACACGCCGGGGCTGCGCGGTGTCGGGCTCTGGGACGCGGTGACCGGGGTCGGCCAGGTGTTCTCGGAGATCGAGGGCCTGGCGGAGGGGTGCCGGTTCCAGGACTGCGCCCATACGGCGGAGCCCGGGTGCGCGGTGCTCGCCGCGGTCGAGGACGGCGCGCTGGCCGAACGGCGGCTGGACAGCTACCGCAAGCTGCTGCGGGAGAACCAGCGCATCGTCGCCAAGACCGACGCCCGGCTGCGCGGCGAGATCCGGCGCGAGTGGAAGCGCAAGGGCGCCGAGGGCCGCGCCGCGATGGAGGCGAAGCGCGGCCGCCTCCGCTGAGCGGGGGCGGGGGCGGGGGCGGAGGGCCGGGGAGCGGTGAGCGGCGGCGGGGCGGCGAGCGGCGGACACGGCGTCCGAAAACCGCGAGTACGCCCCGCCCCGGGCGGCGCACACTGGACTCGTGATGGACGAAGAGACCAGGTACGAGGCGGTGGCCAGCCGTGACGCCCGGTTCGACGGCGCGTTCTTCTTCGCCGTCGAGACCACCGGCATCTACTGCCGGCCGAGTTGCCCCGCCGGCACCCCCAAACGCAAGAACATCCGCTTCTACCCGACCGCTGCCGCCGCCCAGGGCCACGGCTTCCGCGCCTGCCGCCGGTGCAGGCCGGACGCCGTGCCCGGGTCGGCGGAGTGGAATGTGCGCGCCGATCTCGTCGGCCGCGCCATGCGCATGATCGGCGACGGGATCGTGGACCGGGAGGGCGTGTCGGGGCTGGCCGGACGGCTCGGCTACAGCACCCGGCAGATCCAGCGCCAGCTCACCGCCGAGCTGGGTGCCGGACCCGTCGCCCTGGCCCGCGCCCAGCGCGCCCACACGGCCAGGGTCCTGCTCCAGACGACCGGCCTGCCGGTCACGGAGATCGCGTTCGCGGCCGGGTTCGCGAGCGTCCGCCAGTTCAACGACACGATCCGGCAGATCTACGCCCGTACGCCCAGCGCGCTGCGCACCGAATCCGGTACGGGAACGGCCGCGAGGGCCCGAAGCACCACCCGGGCCGCCGGTTCCGCCCGGGCAGCCGGCTCCGCCACGGCCGCGGGTTCCGCCCGGGCCGCCGGTGCCGCTACGGGCACCGGTCCTGCCCGCGCCGCCGGCTCCGCCACGGCGGCCGGTGCCGCGCACGTTCCCGTACCGGCCGGCGGTGCCTCCGGTCCGCCGGCCCTGGCCGGGATCCCGCTCCGGCTCGCCCACCGCGGCCCGTACGCCGCCTCCGCCGTCTTCGACCTGCTCGCCCAGGAGGCCCTGCCCTCCGTCGAGGAGGTGACGGGCCCGCCGGGCGCCCGCACCTACCGCCGTACGCTGCGCCTGCCCCACGGCCCCGGCGCCGTCGCCGTGGACGAGGCACGCCCGGCCGCCGGTGACCCGGCGGGCCGGACCGCCAACGGCTGGCTGGAGGCGCGGATCCACCTCACCGACCTGCGTGACCTCACCACCGCCGTCCAGCGGCTGCGCCGCCTCTTCGACCTCGACGCCGACCCGTACGCCGTGGACGAACGCCTCGGCGCCGACCCGCGCCTCGCGCCCCTCGTCGCGGCCCGCCCCGGACTGCGCTCGCCCGGCGCGGCGGAGCCGGCCGAGTACGCGCTGCGCGCCCTGCTCGGGGCGGCGGCGGCCCGGCAGGCCGTGGCGACGTACGGCCAGACGCTGGAGCAGGCGCCCGGCGGGCTCACCCGGCTCTTCCCCGAGCCCGCCGCGCTGCGCGGCCACCCGGTGGCGGGGCCGCTCGCGACCGCGCTCGCCGACGGCACCGTACGGCTCGACGCGGGGGCCGACCGGGACGCGGCCGGACAGGCGCTCCTGGCCGTCCCCGGCGTGACGCCCCGCACCGCCGCGCTGATCCGCATGAGGGCCCTCGGCGACCCCGATGTGGCGCCCGAGGGGGAGCGGGACGAGGAGGCGTGGCGGCCCTGGCGGTCCTACGCCGGGAGCCATCTGCGCGCGGCCCGCGACCGTCGTGCCGGTCAGCCCCGGACCACCACGACCAGCCACGCGCCCACCACCAGCAGACACGCGAAGAGCTCCACCAGCAGCGACGCCCCCGCCGTCCGCATGACCGTACGGGTGGACGCCCAGCCGTCCCGGTGACTGCCCAGCCGCACCCGTTCCGCACCGTAGATCCCCCCGACGAACCCCAGGATCCCGCCCACCACCGGCACCACGAAGAACCCCGCGATGCCCGCGACCCCGCCGGTCAGCAGCGTGCGGCGCGGCACCCCCGCCCGGCGGGTCCTGCGGGCCGGCAGCAGCGGCCGGAGCGCCTGGTTGAGCAGGAGCAGCGCCGTCGCGCCGATCAGCAGCCCCCAGGCGGCCCGGGTGGTGTCGGACAGCGCCCACCAGAGCACGGCGGCCCAGACGATCGCCTGTCCCGGCACGCCGGGGACGAGCACGCCGAACAGACCGAGCAGCATGACCAGGGCGACCAGCACGAGCTGCCACACTTCCATCCGCCAACTGTGCCGGACGGCGCCCGTTCCCGCAGGGCGCGTTCGCGCCCTTGGCGGTCGTGTTCAGCCCCCGGGGCCGCGGGCCACCCAGCCCCGCTCGTACGCGTGCCAGCCGAGCTGCAGACGGGTCGTCACCCCGCTCAGCTCCATCAGCCCCTTCACCCGGCGCTGAACGGTCCGCAGCCCCAGGTCGAGCTGTTTCGCGACGCTCGCGTCGGTCATCCCGGCGAGCAGCAGCGACAGGATCTCCAGGTCGGTGGGGTCGGGGCCGGGCAGGCCGTCCTCCCGTACCGCCCCGTCCGTACCCAGCCGCAGCGGCAGCCCCTCGCGCCACACCGCCTCGAAGAGCCCCATCAGCGACTCCAGCAGCCCGCTGGCGTGTACGACCAGGGCCGCGGGCCCGGCGCCGCGGCCCGTCAGCGGCACCATCGCCAGCGCGCGGTCCGCGATCACCAGCTTCGTCGGCACCCGCTCGGTGACCCGGACCCGCTCCTGCCGGCCGAGCGCGGCGGCCAGTTCGGTGAGCCCGGTGGGCTGGATCAGCACCTCACGCTCGATCACCACCCGGTAGGCGACCCCACGGCTCGCCGCCCGGTCCTCGGCCTCGTTCTCCCGCCCCGTCACCGCCACGGGCTGCCCCGTGACCAGCGCGCAGACCTCCTCCGTGGCGCCGAGCTGGAGCTGGAGGAAGCGGTGGGCCACGGCGCTGGCGCCCGTCACCACCTCGATCAGGTCGTGCACGGCCGGCTCGGCCGCCTCCGCCCGGTACTCCTCGGCGAGCAGCACCGCAGCCAGCTCCGCCTGTTCGAGCTGATGGCGGTGCTGGGTCAGCAGCGCGCCCAGCGCGACGGCGGGCGGCGCGGCGACCCACCGGCCCGCCCGGGAGGAGGACTGGGCGGCGAGACCCTGCCGCTCCAGCCTGCGCAGCGCCCGTTCGGTGTCCGGCTCGGGGAGGGCGAGCCGGTGTGCCAGATCCGCCACCTCCGCGGCCCCGATCGACACCAGCGCCCGATACGCCGCCTCGTGTCTCTCGTCAAGGCCTATCGCTCCCAGCACCCTGTCCACCCCTCCCCGCTCACCCCGCGCGACCTCCTCGGACGCGTACGTACCCCGGCCCGCCGTGGCGGATACCGGCCACGGCGTAAACCCGCCGCGCCCATCATCCCCTGTAAGCCCCGGCACTCTGTCATGGTGGCGCCATCACAGCAGCAACAGTCCCGGTCATATGCCTCCGTGGAGGTTCCGGCCGGATTGTGCACGGGTGAACGACGCGTGCGGTCCGGCCGCCCGTGTCCGCGCCCGCGCTGGATCTGTGACCGTTCGCCGGGCGTCCTTCCCGTGGGGGGTGGGGTCGCCCGGCGGACTCATTTTCGGCGACGGCCGTTTTCGCCCCCCTGGAGCGGTCGACAATAAGGGACATGAGCGAGCAGGGGGAACGACCGCCCGACGACGACTGGTGGAACCGCCTGTACGACGCGTCGGCGCCGGACACGGGGCCCGCGGCGAAGTCCGGGGACACGCTCGACGACCGCTTCGACTCCGCGGCGGACGCGGTGCGGGCGGGCGCGACGGCGGATCAGGGTCGGTTGGCGGATCCGGGTCCGGCGGTGGATCCGGGGCCGGCGACGGGTTGGGCGGGAGGGCCGGCGGCGGACCCCGCGGACCCGCCGCCGGCTCCCGCCGCGGAAGCGGCGGGCGACCGCGCCGGAGGCTCGACGGGGCCCGCACGGGCCTGGTGGGAGCAGGCGCCGTCACCGGCCCCGTACGCGCCGAGCGACGCCCGGCCGCTGCCGAGGACGGACGCCCAAGACGCCGTACCCGCCGAGGCGCGGCGGGGGCCGGGCTTCGGCGGGGACGCCGTACCTCCCGAGGCGCCGTCCCCTTCGGCTCCGAAGCCACCGCCTCCGGCTTCCCCTCCGACGCAGGGTCCGCCTTCGCCCGCCCCGCCCCCGTCCCCTCCGCCCGCGAACGCCCCCGGTGCACGGGCCGTTCCCGATCCGCGGGCGGCGCCGGGGAAAGCCCCCGTTCCCGCCCCTGCCCCGGACCGCGCGCGGGGTGCCTCTCCCGGTGACCGGCCGCCCGGCCATGACGCCGGGCCGGTCGCGCTGCCCGCCGCCCACCCCGACCGGCTGGACGAACTCGTCGCCGACACCGTCCTCGACGGCGCCTCCTACGGGTCGTACACCCTGCGGGCCGTTTCCGTACGGGGCGACGCCGCGCGGCACCGCGGCGAGCCCCGCCGCGACGCGCTGCTCACCGCCCGGTTCGGGACCGGCCCCGGCGCGCTCGTCCTCGTCGCCGTCGCCGGCGGGGCCCGCGCGGGCGAGGGCGGCCACCGGGCCGCCGCCGAGGTCTGCCACTGGATCGGCGGCGCCGTCGGACGCGACCACAGCAGGCTCTCCGAGGACATCAGGGCCGGTCGCAGGGGTGAGCTGAAATCCGGTCTGCACCGGCTCACCGACCGGGGGTTCGGCAAGCTCCGGGCCCGCGCTGCCGAACTGGGGCTGGCGCCCGGGGCGTACACCGCGAGTCTGCGCTGCCTGCTGCTCACCGCCGACCCCGACTGCCGGAACCGGGTGTTCTTCGGGGCCGGCGCCGGAGGGCTCTTCCGGCTCAGGGACGGCGGCTGGGAGGACCTGGAGCCCCCGGTCGCCGCCCGCGCCACCGCCGGCTCCCCGCCCGCCGAGACCCCCGAGGGCGACCGGCTCACCATGGACCTGGCGATCACGAACGACCGTGCCCCCTACATCGAGGGCCCGCCGCCCCCGCCGTCCGAGCCGTTCCTGTTCCGGGCGTCGGTCGCCCGGCCGGGCGACACCCTCCTGCTGTGCAGCGCGGGGCTGGCCGAGCCGCTGCGCGCGGAGCCCGCGCTCGCCGGCGAACTGGCCCGCCGCTGGGACGCGCCGGAGCCACCGGGGCCGGCCGCCTTCCTTGCCGACACCGCGCTCCGGGTGCGGGGCTACGCCGACGACCGTACGGCGGTCGCCGTCTGGGAGGCCTGACGCCGAACGACAGGCCCAGCAGGCGCGTCCGGGCCCGCCATGGGTTGATGGGGAGTGCGGGGCGGGCCGGCCGTCCCGACCGTCACCGGAGAGGGCGCGGACCCATGGCCAAGCAGAACGTGGCGGAACAGTTCGTCGACATCCTCGTCAGAGCGGGTGTCCAGCGGCTGTACGGAGTCGTCGGCGACAGCCTCAATCCCGTCGTCGACGCGATCCGCCGCACCCCCGCCATCGACTGGATCCAGGTCAGGCACGAGGAGACCGCCGCCTTCGCGGCCGGCGCCGAGGCCCAGATCACCGGCAGGCTCGCCGCCTGCGCTGGCTCCTGCGGACCCGGCAACCTGCATCTCATCAACGGCCTGTACGACGCCCACCGCTCCATGGCCCCCGTGCTCGCCCTCGCCTCCCACATCCCCTCCGCCGAGATCGGCCTCGGCTTCTTCCAGGAGACCCACCCGGAACGGCTGTTCAACGAGTGCAGCCACTACAACGAGATGATCTCCAGCCCCCGGCAGATGCCCCGGCTGCTCCAGACCGCCATCCAGCACGCCATCGGCCTGAGCGGCGTCAGCGTGGTCACCCTGCCCGGCGACATCGCCTCCGCACCCGCCCCGGAGAAGGCGGTGGAGCACGCCCTCGTCACCGCACGGCCCTCCGTACGCCCCGGTGACACGGAGATCGAGAAGCTCGCCCGCATGATCGACGAGGCGGACCGCGTCACGCTCTTCTGCGGCAGCGGCACCGCCGGCGCGCACGCCGAGGTGATGGAGTTCGCCGAACGGATCAAGTCCCCGGTCGGTCACGCGCTGCGCGGCAAGGAATGGATCCAGTACGACAACCCGTACGACGTCGGCATGAGCGGACTGCTCGGCTACGGCGCCGCCTACGAGGCCACCCACGAGTGCGATCTGCTGCTCCTCCTCGGCACGGACTTCCCGTACAACGCTTTCCTCCCCGATGACGTCAAGATCGCCCAGGTCGACATCAGACCCGAACGCCTCGGCCGCCGCTCCAAGCTGGACCTCGCCGTGTGGGGCGACGTCCGCGAGACGCTGATCTCCCTGACCCCCCGCGTACGGGCCAAGGCGGACCGCCGCTTCCTCGACCGGATGCTGAAGAAGCACGCCGACGCGCTGGAGGGCGTGATCAAGGCGTACACCCGCAAGGTCGAGAAGCACATCCCGATCCACCCCGAGTACGTCGCCTCCGTCCTGGATGAACTCGCCGACGACGACGCCGTGTTCACCGTCGACACCGGGATGTGCAACGTATGGGCGGCCCGCTACCTCACCCCCAACGGGCGGCGCCGCGTCATCGGTTCGTTCAGCCACGGTTCCATGGCCAACGCCCTGCCGCAGGCCATCGGGGCCCAGTTCACCGACCGGAACCGGCAGGTCGTCTCGATGTCCGGCGACGGCGGATTCGCCATGCTGCTGGGCGACTTCCTCACGCTCGTCCAGTACGACCTGCCGGTGAAGGTCGTCCTCTTCAACAACTCGGCGCTCGGCATGGTGGAGTTGGAGATGCTGGTGGGCGGCCTGCCCTCGTACGGCACGACCAACCACAACCCCGACTTCGCCGCGCTCGCCCGCGCCGCCGGTGCCTACGGCGTACGCGTAGAGAAGCCCCGGCAGCTCGCCGGCGCCCTCAAGGACGCCTTCAAGCACCGGGGTCCCGCGCTGGTGGACGTGGTCACCGACCCGAACGCGCTCTCCATCCCGCCGAGGATCAGCGCCGAGATGGTGACGGGCTTCGCGCTCTCCGCGAGCAAGATCGTCCTGGACGGCGGGGTGGGCCGGATGGTGCAGATGGCCCGCTCCAACCTGCGGAACGTGCCCCGGCCCTGACCTCGCCGTCCACCGCCGGACCGCCGCCACCGCCTGACCGCCGCCCCCGTCAGGCCGCCGGCCCCGTCAGGCCGCCGGCCCGGCCGGACCGCCGCCCCTCTCCGTCAGGCCGCCGGCCCGGCCGTGCGCCCGGCCGGCGGGCTCACCCCCGGGGTGAGCCGCAGCGTCAGGATCTGGAACGGCCGCAGCCGCAGCCGCAGTCCCTCCTCGCCCGGCTCCGCGGCGTGCAGCGGCCGTTCCAGCAGATCCGTCACCCGCGCCTCGCGCACCGGGAAACCGACGCGCAGCGTCGCCTCGGCCCGGCCGCCGGCCGACTCGTAGAGCCGTACGATCACATCGCCGCTCCGGTCCTCGGCGAGCTTGACCGCCTCCACGGTCACCGCGGCGTTGTCGATGTCGACCAGCGGCGCCAGCTCGGGAGCCGTCGCCACCCGCAGCGGCAGATTGAGCGCCAGCCCCTCCTGCACGCTCTCCTCCACCGTGGCGCCGGGCAGCAGCGCGTAGCGGAACCGGTGCCTGCCCTGATCCGTCTCCGGGTCCGGGCTGTGCGGGGCGCGCAGCAGCGTCAGCCGTACGGTCGTGCCCAGGCCCTCCGCGTGGGGCGTCCGCGTCACGTCGTGCCCGTACGTCGAATCGTTGAGCACCGCCACGCCGTACCCGGGCTCGGCGACCCGCAGCCAGCGGTGCGCGCAGATCTCGAACCGGGCCGCGTCCCAGCCGGTGTTGTCGTGCGTGGCCCGGTGCACATGGCCGAACTGGATCTCGGCGGTGGACCGTTCGGCGTGCACATCGAGCGGGAACGCCGCCTTGAGGACCTTCTCCGACTCGCGCCAGTCGATGTCGGTGACGACATCGATCCGGTTGCTGCCCGCCGTGAGCCGGATCTCCTGGGTGATCCGGGACGCCCCGAACACCCGCACCACCCGCACCGACGCCCGCAGCGGACCCGCCTCGGTCAGCTCGACGGACTCGGCGGCGGTGAGATCGGTGTGCCGGTGCCGGTAGTGCCGGTCGATGTCCCAGGCGTCCCACTGATTGGGGTGGTCGGGGTGGAGCTGGAGCAGATTGCCCCGGCCGCCGGGCGCCAGCACCTCGCGGCGCGCCACGAGGTCGCGTACGGAGGTGAGCAGCCCGTCCGCGTCGATCACCACCTCCACCAGCTGGTTCCGGAGCGTGATCGACCTGTCCCCGGACACACCGGAGACCCCCGACCGGTCCAGGGCGCCGGTGAACGACCCCGTCGCCAGCGACCGGGTGAACGCGGCGGCCAGCACCCGGCCGCCCGCCAGCGGCTGCGCCCGTACGGACGAGGGCACGTCGGCCGCTTCGAACTCGACCGGCTCCCGGCGCGCGAACGGCGCCGCGTTCAGCACGGCGGGCCGGCCCCCGCCCAGCGCCGCCACCGCGTCCGCGACGATCCCTTCCAGCTCCTCCCGCACCGCCCGGTACGTGGCCCGCGCCTCCCGGTGCACCCAGGCGATCGACGAACCCGGCAGGATGTCGTGGAACTGGTGCAGCAGCACCGTCTTCCAGAGCCGGTCCAGCGCCTCGTACGGGTACGTGTACGGCCGCGAACCCGGACCGGGGTGCGCGCGCAGCGCCGCCACCGTCGCCCACAACTCCGCCTCCCGCAGCAGGTGTTCGCTGCGCCGGTTGCCCTGCTTCGTCTTGGCCTGGGTGGTGTACGTCGCCCGGTGCAGCTCCAGGTACAGCTCGCCCGACCAGACCGGCGCCCGCTCCCCGTACTCCTCCCGCGCCGCCGCGAAGAACGCCGCCGGGTGCTCGATCTCCACGCGGGGCGAGCCCTCCAGGGATGCCAGCCGCCGCGCCTTCTCCAGCATCTCCCGGGTGGGGCCGCCCCCGCCGTCGCCCCACCCGAACGGCACCAGGGAGCGGGACGAGCGCCCCTTCTCCCTGAAGTTGCGCTCCGCGTGGGCCAGTTCGGAGCCGTGGAACTGCGCGTTGTACGTGTCGACCGGCGGGAAGTGGGTGAAGACGCGGGTGCCGTCGATGCCCTCCCACCAGAAGGTGTGGTGCGGCATCCGGTTCGACTGGTTCCAGGACAGCTTCTGCGTGAGGAACCACTTCACCCCGGCCAACTTCGCCAACTGCGGGAACGCCGCCGTGTATCCGAAGGAGTCCGGCAGCCAGATCTCCTCCGTCTCCACGCCCAGCTCCTCCTGGAAGAAGCGCTTGCCGTGGACGATCTGCCGGGCCAGCGCCTCACCGCCGGGCATGTTGGCGTCGGACTCCACCCACATCGAGCCCACCGGCGCCCAGGTCCCCTCCTTGACCGCCTGCTTGATGCGCCGCCAGATGTGCGGCTGATGGTCGCGCACCCACGCGTACTGCTGCGCCTGCGAACAGGCGAAGACCAGCTCCGGGTAGTCGGCGGCGAGCGCCGTGACATTGGCGAAGGTCCGCGACGCCTTCCGTACGGTCTCGCGCAGCGGCCACAGCCACGCCGAGTCGATATGGGCGTGGCCCGCCGCCGAGAGGCGGTGCGCGCTCGGCGAGGCGGGGCGCGCCAGCGCGTCCGCCAGCTCCCGGCGGGCCCCGGCCGCCGTGCCCGCCACGTCGTGCAGGTCCAGCGCGTCCAGCGCTGACTCCAGGGCGCGCAGGATCTCATGGCGCCGCGACCGGTCGGTGGGCAGCTCGGCCATCAGCTCGGAGAGCACCTCGATGTCCAGGACGAGATGCCACACCTCCTCGTCCAGGACGGCGACCTCGGCCGAGGCGAACCGGTAGAGGGGACGGTCCCCCGCGGTCAGCACGTCCCCGAGGAGCGTGGGCTCGAAGTCATGGAGCACGGCCGGGTTGGCCGCCGCCTCCAGCAACAGCTCCACGGACTCGCCGCCCGCCGCCGGGGCGGCCACCGGGACGTGCCGGTTGCGCGGATGGACGCCCTTGACCGGCACCCCCGACGCGTCGTACACCATTCCCTCGGCCTGGAACCCGGGCCCCTCACCGGTGAATCCGGGGTCGATCACCACTTCCACGCGGCGCCCCGCCCAGCCGTCCGGCACGGTGCCCGTCAGCCGGAACCAGCTCGTCGACCACGGTGAACCCCACTCCGTACCGGCCGCGAACGGCTCGTACGCGCCGCGCAGCGCCCGCTCCACCGGCACCGGCTCGCCCGGCGCGTGCCAGACGGCGAGCGTGAGCGGCTGCCGCGCCGCGTACTGCGCGGGGCGGATGAACTGGCGCAGCGCGCGCTCCAGCCGCCCTTCCACCTGAGTGCGGTCGTCGTGCATCGGGGCTCCTCGCTTCTCGGAATCGCTCCCCCCAGAGCTTCCCCGGACCCGCCGTCCGCATCCGTCCGGCGGTGGCGCACGGCGCTCGGACGGAGGCCGGGCGGCGCGTCGGGCGGCGCGCCGTTCGGCGTGGAGACGACAGGTGACGCACACCATGAGTGGCCCATTCCGGCAAGGGGAATACACCTCTTGTACGCATGCGCCACGGGCTATTTCCGGCGGGGGACAGAAGTCGGAGGACAGAAGTGACGAGCGGGGGGACGAAAGTGATGAGTGGGCTACGGCGCAGAGTGGGGGGCGCCGATCTGGCGGCCGTCCCCGAGGTGCGGCACGCCTTACGGGAGATGCTGGTCCACTGGCGGGAGCGGGACTCCGCCGCCGTGGCCGAGCTGCTGATGAGTGAGCTGGTGACGAACGCGCTGGTGCACACGGAGCGGGGCGCGGTGGTCACGGCGACGTTCGCCGACTCGCGACTGCGCGTGGAGGTACGGGACTTCGTCGCCGGCCTGTCCGCGCCGCCCGAGCCGGCCAGGCCGGTCCCCGACGACGCCACGAACGGCAGGGGTCTCGCGCTGGTCCGGAGTCTCGCGGACGACTGGGGGATACGGACGAGGCCGCTGGGCAAGGTGGTCTGGTTCGAGCTGAACGGCGAGGCCGCGTAACGGATGGTTCCTGAACGGACGGTGTCACCAGGGGTGGTGCGGGGGAAACGGCAGCGGACCGGCGTGACGGTCGTCCGTCACGCCGGTCCGGAGGAGGGAGCCGCGACAACTCCGCGCGGTCCCGCCTGTCGTGCTGGTGGCGCCGGTGGCGCCTGCTCGCCGGGCCGTTCGGGCTCAGCCGAACTGCCGCTCCATCTCCTTGAGTTTGCGCTCCAGGGAGTCGAGCCTCGGCAGGGCCTGCGTGTCGTCCTCGGCGGTGAGGTCCACCGTACGGGCCTCAGTACCCTTCACGGCCTGAAGGGAGAGCCGGGAACGCTGGGGAAGTTGCGGCTGCTCTCCTATGGCAGGCTCCGCTGCGGCCTCGACGGCCGGTGGCGAGCCCGCCCCCGGACCGGCCGAGGGCAGCGCGACCTGACGGCCGCCGCGGCCACGGCCCCAGGCGCGGTGCTGCCGGTTGAGCGCCTTGATCTGCGCCCGCTCCAGCTTCACCTGCTCGCGCCTGCGGAGACGTCCCTGTTCCTTCTGGCGCCGGTCCTCGCGCACCTCGTCGACGGCCTCGTCCAGCGTGCGTACGTTCTCCAGCAGCATCAGCGACCAGGCGGCGAAGGTCTCACGCGGTGCCCGGAGCCACCGTACGATCCGGATCTGCGGCAGCGGACGGGGGACGAGCCCCTGCTCGCGGAGCGCGGACCGGCGGGTCTGCTTCAGCGCGCGGTCGAAGAGCACCGCCGCCGAGAGGGACATACCGGCGAAGAAGTGCGGGGCGCCCTCGTGGCCGAGGCCCGTGGGCGCGTGCACCCAGTTGAACCAGGCGGCGGCACCGGCGAACGTCCACACGAGCAGGCGCGAGCCGAGGGCCGCGTCACCGTGGCTGGCCTCACGCACGGCGAGGACCGAGCAGAACATCGCCGCGCCGTCGAGACCGAACGGCACCAGGTACTCCCAGCCGCCGGAGAGGCCCAGGTTCTCCTGGCCGAAGCCGACCAGGCCCTTGAACGAGAGGGCCGCGGCCACGGCGGCGCAGCAGAACAGCAGTGCGTAGGACGCCATCCCGTAGATGGCCTCCTTGCGTCTGCGGCGTTCCTCGCTGCGCTCCCAGGAGTCCTCGACAGCCGGCTTCTCCCGGGCGCGCTTGCCACCGGCGAGTACGGCCACCGTCACCAGGGCTCCGACGACCAGCACGACGATGGGGATCAGCCAGTTCAGCGATATGTCAGTCAGTCGCATGCGGTGTTCCTTGCATCGCAGTAGGGCGTTTGGGACGCCATCTTGACGGAAGTGCGGTGCCCCTCAGGGGGTTTTGGGACAAGAGAACACCAACGGGGCGGTGTGGCACACAAATATGCACGATCGCCTAGAGCTGCCGTTCGGCAGGTGGCTGTCATGTTCGATTAATATCACTACTGACGGAGGCGTGGAATCCACGGGTGACGGACCGTCAGACGCTCGCGGCGAGCTTCCTGACCCGGTCGTCGTCGCAGGTACGCGGGCACGTGACGCAGGTGTCCTCGGGGCGCAACGTGTAGAAAAGGCAGCAACTCGCTCGGTCACGGGTCGGCAAAGATTCGCCGCGGGGGCCGGTCAGCTCGCGGAAGCCCGCGGCGCCGACGTACGGCTTGGTCGCCCCCGGCAGCAGCAGTTCCAGCTCCGCCATCGCCCGACGCTCCTCGCCGAGCAGATGCGCGACGTACCAGAGCCCCTCGACGATCTCGTCGGTCGCCATGCCCCACAGGGCCCGCCTGCCGCGCCGCATCCGCGGGGCGAACCCGTCCAGGACCGGACCGAGGTGTTCGGCGACGGCCGTCCGCACCTCGTCGCGCAGCGCCTCCTCGTCCGGTACGACCCGGGCGCCGGGCAGTGCCGCGGCGGGGTCGTCCGGCAGACAGGCGAACTCGTGCACACGGACCGTCATCCGGCCCAGCGCCCGCTGGAACGAGACGGACTCGACCGGGACCCGGACCACCCGGCGGTGCAGGAACCAGGGCACGGTGATCAGCAGACAGGCCGGCCAGGCGTAGCGGTGCAGTGCGAAGCTCGCGATCACATCGGGCCGGGCTTGCCGTCCGTGGTCGCGCAGCACCTGCGCCTCGTCCCAGGCGAGGAAGGTGTCCAGGGCCGGGCCGCCCGCCGCCAGCTCCACCGCGCTCACCCAGCCGCCGCCGACGGGCGGCTGCTTGCCGTCGGTGAGCTGATGGATGCTCAGCGCGGGAAACACCTCGGTCAGCCGGGCGTAGGCGCCCGTCACAGGAGAGGCGAGAAGCCCGGGCAGAACAGTGGGCACGGTCATGCTGGGACCACCGAATCGGGATCGTTTTGCAGGTAAGCCTTACCTTACCCGATGTGATCGAGGTGTGAACTGCGCCCCGGTCGGCCTATCGTGCACGGGGAGGACCCGGACCTCCTGGTGAACGGACCGACCGGACGGCCGAGGAGGACCCGAGTGGAGCAGGGCGGAGCGCGTGAGTCCACCGCGCCGGTGCCGTACCCGTCCCGGGCCGCCGTGCCCGGGATGTCGGGGGTCCCCCGGACGTCCGGAGGGGCGCCCGGAGCCGGGTCCGGAGGTGCTCGGCTGCTGGAGCAGGCGCGTACGGACGCGCGCGAGCCGGCGCGTGGAGAGCACACGCACAGTGACCGGTCCGTGGCGCCGCCCGCGCGCCGGACGGAGACGGCGGCGGGGGCGGCGGCCGGCGCCGGGGACCGGTCCGGTGATCCTGGTCACTCCGTACGGCGCCATTCGGTACGCGGCCAGATCCTCGCCGCCCTGCGCGACGCGCTCGTCGGCGGCGAGCTGGTGCCGGGCGAGGTCTACTCGGCGCCCGTGCTCGCCGAGCGCTTCGGGGTCTCCGCCACCCCCGTGCGCGAGGCCATGCAGCAGCTCGCGCTGGAGGGGGCGGTGGAGACGGTCCCGAACCGGGGGTTCCGGGTGACCCGGCGCACCCCTGGGGAGATCGCCGAGCTGGCCGAGGTGCGGTCCCTGCTCGAAGTGCCGGTGATGCTCCGTCTCGCCCGGACCGTCCCGGCCGAGCGCTGGGCGGACATACGTCCGCTGGCGGAGGCGGCCGGTGTGTCCGCCGCCCTCGGTGACCACGCGGCCTACGCGGAGCGCGACCGCGCGTTCCACCGCGCGGTGCTCTCCCTCTCCGGCAACCGGCAGCTGGTCGCTGTCGCCGACGACGTACACCGGCGCTCGCAGTGGCCGCCGGACGGCGCTCCCGCCGTACGCCGCGCCGACCTGATCGCGCACGCCGCCCAGCACCTGGCGCTGCTGGAGGCGTTGGCGGCGGGCGATCTGCCGTTGGTCCAGTCGCTGGTTCGGGCGCATGTCACGGAGGCGGCCCGCTGACGGGGCACGGCGCCGTGCGGGACCCTGCCCGCGTGTTGCGGATACCGGGTGTGGGCGTCCGGAGAGCTCAGCGGGCCGCCCTGGCCGCTTCGGTGGAGGCGACGGCGTACGTCAGCAGCTCCGCGTCGAGCAGCGTGGCGTCGCCGAGGCGGTGGGCGCCGGCGTAGGAGTTCATCATGGCCTTCGCGGTGCGCAGGGCGGAGGGGGAACGGCGGAGCAGCGGTTTGGTCCAGCGGGCGATCGTGGCGTCCAGCTGGTCCTCGGGGACGACCTTGTGGAGGATGGACAGCTCGGCCGCCCTGGCGGCGTCGAAGTTGTCGGCCGTCAGAACCAGTTCGCGCAGGCGCGCGGCGCCCGACTCGTGGAACATGCGCGCCATGATCCCGCCCCAGGCCGGCGGGACGCCGAGCCCCAGCTCCGGCAGGCGGAACCGGCAGTTGTCGGCCCCGGCCCGCAGATCGCAGAGGACCGCGAGCCCCACGCCGGCCCCCACCACGGCGCCGTGCAGCCGTGCGATGGTCACCACCCCGGTGTTGGCCAACAGGTCGCACACGCGGCGGGCCTTGTTGCCGAGCGCCCGCATGGCCGCGTGCCCGTTCTCGTCGGAGAGCAGCGAGGGGAATTCCCGGCGGTCCCCGCCCAGGCAGAAGTCGTCGCCTGCCGCGGAGAGGATCAGCACCCGGATCTCGGGGTGATCGTCCAGTGCGCCGAGAACGGAAAGGAGTTCGTCAAGAAGCAGTCCGGAAACAGCGTTGCCGGTTTCCGGACTGTCGAACCGAACCTTCAGCAGGGGGCCTTCATGTATGACCTGAAGAGCCTTGAGATCGTCGAACATGGCGTCCTTGTTTTTGTGGGAGCGGAGCGACTCTGGAGGGGCTGGAGGGGGAGAGCACGCGCGGAGGGGCGGGTGGGAAGAGAGGGACAGGAAGAAGGGGCGGGAAAGAAGAGACGGGGGAGGGGGCGGCTGGGGCCGGGGAGGAATTGGCTGAAACGATTCGCCACAGCGGGTGGTGAGGTGCCGCGCCGTTCTCAGGCGAGGGCCACCCTGAACTCGGTGATCCGCCGGAAGGTCACCTGGCCGGCCCAGGCGGGCGGTGCGGCGAGCCGCAGCCCCGGTACCCGGTCGAGCAGCGCCGTGAGCAGGGACACGGCCTCCAGCCGGGCCAGCGGAGCGCCGAGGCAGTAGTGGATTCCGCTGCCGAAGCTGAGATGTGACGCGCCGCGCCGGATGTCGAAGACTTCGGGGTCCTTGTACTGCCGCGGGTCGTGGTGCGCGGCACCGACCATGAGCTGCACCATCTCCCCGCGGAGGACCTTCGAGTCGCCCAGTACGGTGTCCTCGGGCGCCACCCGGCTGATCATGTGGATCGGCGGGTCGTAGCGGAGGGACTCCTCCACCGCGCCGGGTATGAGCTCGGGGCGGGCGCGCAGCCGGTCGAACCGGCCGGGGCGCCGCAGCAGCATCAGGGCCATGGTGTTGAGCAGGTGGGTCGTGGTCTCCAGCGCGGCTTCCAGGACGAAGAAGGCCAGGGCGTGGACCGCCGCGTCGGCCTGTTCCCGGTCGGGCTCCATGGCGTCCCACGTCCTGATCCAGGAGGAGATGGGATCGTCTCCGGGCGTCCTGCGCCGCTCCCGTATCACTTCGCTGAAGTAGTCCTGGAGCCGCTGCGTCGCGATATCCGATCGCGTGAGTTTACTGGGGGGCGGAAACAATTCCTGAGTGAGCACTTGTTCATTGACGAGCGAGCGAAGCAACGGGTAATCGTCGGCGGGTAGTTCGAGCCATCCACCTATCGACATCACCGGCAATTGCTCGGCTATCAGCGAATTGAAGTCCGCCTCCCCCGAACTCAGTTCTTCCTCAAGTGTGTCGACCAGTCCCGCCACTGTTCTGTCCATCGACATCTTGATCTGTTCCAGGAACCCCCTGTCGAAGAGGGTTCCCGTGGAACGGCGCATTTTCGTGTGCAGCGGCGGATTCAACATCGGGAGTGTTTTCGCCGCTTGCCGAGAGGCGGGTGAATGCCAGCGTGCGTTATTTCCCTGACCGGTTCGCCACGTGTCGTCGGGGACCTTCCACTCCCTGCTGCGGAGCACCTGATCGCACAGGTTGTACGAGGTCACCAGGTGTCCGCCCCACGGGGCGGGGATGGTGTCGCCCAGTTCCCTCAATTCTGCGTAGAGCGGTAGAGGATTTGACTGACCCTTCGCGGAGCGCAGTCTGGAGAACAGGGAAACGATGGTCCGTCGGCCGTCGCCGGCGGAAGTCAGGGAGGGATCCATGGGGACTCCTTGTCAAGAAATCACGCGGGATTCGCCAGCCCTGTCTACCCTTGTTCCGTAACGCTCATGCAGCAGTCAGTCACTCGGTGTTGTAGCCAATCTCACGCTTTCCACCACGTGAGGAAGCCGCTCCAGAAGCCGCCCTTCTGCGCACGCCCCCGATGTTCGGCGGGCTGTGCGGCAGCGCCCGGTGTACGAAGGGTGCCCGGGGTGCGGGAAGGCGACGGCGCCTCTTGTTTCCGTACCGGTGTGAATCGCGCGGGAAGCGTATTGAGCGCGCGGTGGATCGGGCCGGGCCGCCAGGTCAAGTTGTCGGCGGGAACACTGAGTTCGACATCCGGCAGGCTGTTGAGCAGCTTCTCGATCGCCAGCACCGAGATGAGCATCCCGAGGTCCTTGGCCGGGCAGGCGTGCGGACCCGCCCCCCACGCGAGGTGGGCGCGCTTGCTGAGCGTCTGACGGCTCGTCGACAGGCTCGGATCGGTGTTGGCCGCCGCGAAGCTGATGACCACGGGGTCGCCCGCGTCCAGCTTGCTTCCGGACAGATCCACGTCGTACACCGGGTAGTGCACGGCGTAGTTGGCTATCGGCGGGCTGTTCCACAGCACGTCGTTGATGGCGTCCTCGACGAGGAGACCCGCGCCGTTCTGGTCACCGGCGTACTTCGAGTCGGAGAGCAGGAGGAGCAGGGCATTGCCGATCACGTTCTGCGTCGGCTCGTTGCCGGCGCCCACGAGGGTGATGAGCTGATGGATCATCTCCTCGTCGGTGAGCCGCGCCGGATGCTGCATCAGCCAGGAGGTGATGTCGTCGCCGGGCTGGGCGCGCTTGAGGGCGACCAGCTCCAGCAGAGCCTGCGTCGTCACCTCGTTCGCCTTCTCGACGTCGACGCCGTCCATGAGGCTGGCGATGCCGAAGACCAGCCGGTCGCCGATCTCCGCCGGGCAGCCGAAGAGGTCGTTGAAGACCAGCAGCGGGAGGAGCTGCGCGTAGTCGGTGACCAGGTCGACCCGGCCCCGGCTGGTGAACTGGCTGATGAGGTAGCGCGCGACGCGGTCCACGTGCCGGCTGACCCGGTGGGTGTCGACCCGGCCGAGCGACTCCGTCACCGCCTGGCGCACCCGCATGTGCTCCGCGCCGTCCGAGAAGAGACAGTTCGGACGGTAGGCCATCATCGGGACGATGGGGCTGTCCTGCGGAATCCGGCCTTCGTTGAGCGCACGCCAGCGGCGCGAGTCACGGACGAAGGTGTCGGGGTTCTGGAGGACGTGGAGCGCCGCGGCGTAGTCCGTGACGAGTGACGCATCCACCCCCGGGGCCAGTTCGACGGGCGCGGCGGGACCGAAGTGCCGCATGTAGGTGTAGAACGCGTCCGGGTCCCTGGCGAACTCCTGCGTGTACAGGGGGATCCCCTGCCCGCTGTTGTGCGCCGGGCAGCCCGGTGGCGGGGAGGGGAAATCCGAAGGGGATTGCATCTGCCGAAGCTCCTAGTTGAGGCGTGACTGAAGGTAACGGACGAGGGAGATGAGAGCGTTCGCCGAGGAACGCTCGTCCCGCGCGTCACAGCTGACGAGGGGTGTCTCGGGGAGCAGGTCGAGCGCTTCCCGGATTTCCTGGTCCCCGTGGTTCGGCCGGTCGTCGAACCGGTTCACGGCGATCGCGTAGGGGATGCCGTAGTGCTCGACGAGGTCCATCACGGGGAAGGACTCCTCCAGCCGTTCCGGGTCGACCAGGACCAGGGCCCCGAGGGCGCCCCGGGTCATGTCCTCCCACACCTGGACGAAGCGCTGCTGGCCCGGCGTGCCGAACAGGTAGAGGACCAGCCGGTCGCTGAGGGTGAGGCGGCCGAAGTCCATCGCCACCGTCGTGGTGGTCTTGCCGGGCGTGCCCTTGAGGTCGTCGATGTCCTCGCCCGCCTGCGTCATCACCTCTTCGGTGCGCAGCGGAGGGATCTCGGACATGGTCCCGATGAATGTCGTCTTGCCGACGGCGAAATGCCCGACCACAAGAATCTTCGCGGCGGTCTGTACCGACTCACGCAGATAGACGCCGTCATCCAAAACGGGCTTGAAGGCCATTCAGCACCTCCTCAAGTATGTGCCGCTCGACCAGCTTCGCGGGAGGTATGGGGGCACGGGTGACGAGGTACCCCTCCTGCGTGAGATCGGACAGCAGAATTTTCACGACCCCGACAGGAAGCTGGGTGTGTCCGACTATTTCGGCGACGGAGAGATGGCCACCCGCGCACAACTCCAGAAGATCGCGCTTCTCAGGGTCGAGATGTCCCGCTCTGGGGGTGTCCTGAACCGTCGTGACCAGCGTGATCAGTGAGAACTCGTGGTCATCGAGCAGACTGCGGCCGTTGGTGATGACATACGGACGTACTAATTGCGGGGCGACTGGTTCCTGATCCGGCTCTTCTGGTGTGGTCATGCTTTCGTATCAGCAATCTCGCGAGGGGGACTGGTCAAGGCCTTGCCGAGCTGGCCGACGAGCTGCTGCATGCGGAAGGTGATCTCGGCCATGTCCACCTCCGGTGTTGCCGATACGCCGAGATAGGCGCCCTCGCCGGCCGAGATGAGGAATGCCCAGCCGTGGTCGAATTCGACCACCGTCTGTCGCCACTGGGGCCGGTTGTTCGGCGGAGTTCCGCAGAACTCGGCCAGGGTGCGGCTCAACGACTGCATTCCGCTCATCGCGGCGGCGACGGTGTCGGCGTGGTCCTTGCCGACTTCCTTGGAACGAGCCATGAGGAGACCGTCGGCAGAGACGAGAATCGCGTGACGTGCTTCGGGCACTTCCAGAGCACTGTCAAGCATCCATGACAGATCGTAATTCACTGATTCTCATGCCCTTCACTGCTTGTGTTGTTGAAACGGCGGCCGGACTGCGTTCCGCGCTGGAACGCGCCCATCACGGAAGCGGCCTGCTCGTGGTCACGAGTCGGCGCCTCCGTGGTCTCGGCGGCCGGAACGATCGAGATCGCGCCTCGGCGACGGCGTTTGGGGAGACCCCCGAAGGTGGTCGTGGGCGCCGCCGGAGTCTCTTCGGGCGGCATCGGGGAGGACGCGGCCACGGTGGGGAACTCCTTGGGCTCGGGCCGGTGCGCGGGCTTGAGCTCCGGCCGCCGCGAGGGCTTGGGCTCGGGCTGGGGAGCGGGCTTGGCCTCGGGCTCCGGCATGGCGGTGAGCAGCTCCTCGGGCAGCAGCACGACCGCGCGCACCCCGCCGTAGGGAGAGGTGGAATCCACGGACACGGTGAAGCCGTACCGCGCGGCCAGCACACCGATCACGGTGAAACCGAACTGCGGAGGATTGCCGAGACCCGATACGCCGGGAGAACGCTCGCTCGACAGCAGCCCCGCCGCCCTGGCCTTCTCCTCCTCGTTCATGCCGACACCTGCGTCGTCGACAATGATGCAGACGCCCTTGGGCACCGGCCGGATGTTGATCTCGATGATCGTTTCCGGCGCGGAGTAACTGGTGGCGTTGTCGAGGAGTTCGGCGAGCGTGAGCGCGACGGGCTCCACCGCCCGGCTGACGATCGCGAAATTACTCTGGGCGCGGATTTCCACACGCGTGAAGTGGCGGATACGGCCCTTGGCGCTGCGCACCACGTCGTAGAGCGACGCGGCGGCGCGCTGCCGGCCCAGCCATCCGTCGCAGAGAACGGCGATGGACTGGGCGCGCCGCGCGAACTGCGAGTTCATGTGGTCGATGTCGAGGAGGTCCTGGAGAATCTGGAGTTCCCCGTACTTGTCCTGAAGCTTGGTGATGGCGAGCTGCTGCTCGCTCGCCAGACCCTGAAGCGTTCGCATCGCCGACTTCAGCGCGGTCTTGGTGGCTTCTTCCGCCCTGTCCTTGGCCTCTTCGACGGCCTCGGCGTAATGGTCCTCAAGATTCGCGTAATGCGCCTTGAGCTCTTGTTTCTCCTTTCTCAGCTCGGCAATTGACTTCCTACCGCGAATGATCGCGGTCGCGGCGAGAGGAGTACCAGCGATGAGACCCCAAAGCGCTGGATCCTGGAGGTATTGCGTCATAAGGCTCTCTTCGGGCGAGTAGGCCACCGGGTACTGAATGTCTGGAGAATGCGTTGAGAATGGCTCGCGGTCACAGACATACGGGATAGGCCGCGCACGCTCGCCTGCCGGACTGCCTTGAAAGGCCCGGCTAATGGCATAGTTCTCCCCGGGACGGCGGATTTCTGGGCCGATGCGCTGACTTTCCTTCTATGCCATAGCGGGTTTGGCACCACTTGGCAAGCTCGGCGATCTTATCACCACGGCATGTGCCTCCGGCCAGGTCGTTCTGTTCTCTTTCTGGCGTCTGACGGTAATTCAGCGGTGTTTCCCTTTTGGGGTCGTTGGTGATCGTTGGGCGCCGGTCGGAGGCCCGTCCGGCCCCGTGTCGTTGCCTGCCCTTGCGGGTAAACCTCCCTTTTGCGCCATGGGCTGTCACATGCCGGAGGCACGCCCGTGATGAGGTGATGGGGAGGTCGTGGGGAGGTCGTGGTGATGTGTGGGGACGTGCGCGACCGTGAGCGATCGTGTGGAGAGGTGTGGGGACCTGTGGGCCCCCTCGACCGGCCCGTGCCCCGGTCCCTGCCGCCGTCAATTCGGAGGAGTCCCGGCGGCGGTCTCGTTAGGGTGCGGGAATGGGTGACACATACAAGGATCCCGGCACGCCGGACCGGCGGAGCGCCGCGCGCTACCTGTGGTGGCTGGTGACCAGTCAGCGGGGACGGGTGGCGGCCGGCGCGCTGTGGGGCAGTGTCTGGATGGCCGGCCTCACGCTCCCGCCGTACCTGCTGTCCCGGGCGATCGACGACGGCCTCGCACCGGGAGACGGGCCGGCCCTGTGGGGCTGGAGCGGCGCGCTGCTCGCGGTCGGCTCGGCCAACGCGCTGGTGGGCCTGGCGCGGCACCGCACCATGACCCGGGTCCGGATGGACGCCACGTTCCGCACCGTACGCGTCGTGGTCCGCCAGGCGACCACGCTCGGCGCCACACTGCCGCACCGGATCACGGCCGGAGAAGTCGTCACCATCGGCATATCCGACGTCATCGCGATGAGCCAGGCCCTGACTGTCACCGGCCCCGGCGTCGGCGCGGCCCTCGCCTACGTCGTGGTCGCCGGGCTCCTGATGTCCGTGTCGCCGGTCCTCGCCGCCGTCGTGCTGCTCGGCGTACCGCTGCTCGCGGTCGTACTCGGCCCGCTGCTGGGGCGGCTGCAGGGCAGGGAGGCGGCGTACCGCGAGCGGCAGGGCGCGCTCGCCGCACGCTTCGTCGACATCGTCGGCGGGCTGCGCGTGCTCGGCGGACTCGGCGGCAAGGACGTGTACGCGGCGCGCTACCGGCGCGACTCCGGGCGCCTCAGGGACGAGGGGTACCGGGTCGGGGCCGTGACCAGCTGGATCGCGGCGTTCGGCGTCGGCCTGCCCGCGCTCTTCCTGGCCGTCGTGACCTGGCTGGCGGCGCGGCTGGCCGCCCGGGGAGAGATCTCCCTCGGTGAACTCGTCGCGGTGTACGGCTACACGGCCGTTCTCGTCGTCCCCGTCTGGTTCTTCATCGAGGGCGGTTACGACGTGAGCCGCGGCCTGGTCTGCGCGCGGCGGGTCGTACAGTTCCTGGAACTGAAGCCCGAACAGGCCGACGCGGACGCGCGTTCCGGAGCCGGCGCGGATCCGGCCGACGGGGACGACGGCGGTACGCCGGGGCGGGCGCCCGCGTCCCCGGCCCCCTTGCGCGATCCCGCCTCCGGCGTCGAGGTGACGCCCGGGAGCCTCACGGCGCTCGTCGGCGCCCGCCCCTCGGACGCCATGGAAGTGGCCGACCGGCTGGGCCGGTTCACCGCCTCCGGCGCGACCTGGGGCGGGGCCCGGCTCGACACGATCCCCCTCCGCGACATCCGCGACCGCGTCCTCGTCGCCGACAACGAGGCCGACCTCTTCGCGGGCACCCTCCGCGACGCCGTCGAGGGCCGCCGACGCCGCGAGGACGAGGCCGTCGAAGCGGCGATCGCCGCCGCCGCGGCCCAGGACATCGTCCTCGGCCTGCCGGACGGCCTCGACTCCGACCTCCTCGGCCAGGGCCGTAACCTCTCCGGCGGTCAGCGCCAACGGGTTCGGCTGGCGCGGGCGTTGCTCGCCGACCCCGAGATCCTGATCGCCGTCGAACCCACCTCGGCCGTCGACGCCCACACGGAAGCCGCGCTCGCCGCCGGGCTGCGCGCCGCCCGGGCGGGCCGCACCACCCTCGTCACCACCACCTCCCCGCTGATGCTGGAGCACGCGGATACGGTCCACTACCTGGTCGACGGCCGTACGGAGGCGGTCGGCACCCACCGGGAACTGCTCGCCGAACAGGCGGGCTACCGCGCCCTCGTGGCACGCGGCACGGAGGACGACGAGCCGGACCGGTACGAGGAGGCCGTGCGATGACCGCGGGCGAGAAGAACAAGAAGAGGGAGAAAGGCGAGCAGAGGACGGAGAGCGCCCGGAGAACGCCGGCCGGACTGCCCGTGGCCGATCCGCCGCGGGTACGCCGTGCCGCGCTCGCGCTGGTGCGCCAGGACGGACGCGCCTTCGCCGCCGCGATCGGCCTCAACGCCCTCGCGGCGGTGGCCGGTCTCGCCGGCCCCTGGCTGCTCGGCCGCATCGTCAACACCGTCCGGGACGGTGGCGGTGTGGCCGCCGTCGACCGGTACGCGCTGATCATCCTGGTGTGCGCGCTCGCCCAGCTCCTGCTGACCCGGTACGCCCGCTACGTCGGACACCGCTTCGGCGAACGGACCTCGGCGCGGATCCGCGAACAGTTCGTCGACCGGGCCCTCGGGCTGCCCGCCCCCGTGGTGGAGCGGGCCGGCGCCGGTGATCTGACGGCGCGCGGCACCACCGATGTCACCGCCGTCGGCACCACACTGCGTGATGCGGGCCCGGACGTCTTCATCGCCGGGATCCAGGTGCTGTTCATCCTGGGCGCGGTCGTCGCCCTGGCTCCGCCGCTCGGTGCCTGTGGGCTGATCGGCCTGGTCGGCATCTGGTTCGCGACCCGCTGGTACCTGCGCCGGGCGCACACCGCGTACCTGGCGGAGGGCGAGGCCAACTCGGCGCTGGCGGAGATCCTTTCGGCGACGGCGGCGGGCGCGCGCACGGTCGAGGCGTTCGGGCTCCAGCAGCGCCGCCTCGACGCCTGCGAGGAGGCGGTGAAGCGGTGCGAACGCACCCGTACCAGGACCCTGTTCCTGCGCAGCGTCCTCTTCCCCGCGGTCGACGCCTCGTACATCGTCCCGGTCGTGGCGGTCCTGCTGGCCGGAGGCGCGCTGCACGACCAGGGCCTGGTGAGTCTCGGGGCCGTCGTCGCCTGCGCGCTGTACATGCGCCAGCTCGACCAGCCGCTCGACGAGATCCTGCGGTGGGTGGAGCAGGTGCAGAGCAGCGGGGCGTCCTTCGCCAGGGTCGAAGGGCTGGGGGAGACGCCGGGCGGTCACCGGCCCGGGAGCCCGGCCCGGCGGCGCCTCGTTCCGGACGGCGACCGGATCGAGGTCACCGGTGTGCGGTACGCGTACGACGGCGGGCGCGACGTGCTGCGCGGTGTCGATCTGACCGTACGGCCCGGCGAACGGCTCGCCGTCGTCGGACCCTCCGGCGCCGGGAAGTCCACGCTCGGCAGGCTGCTGGCGGGCATCGAGAAGCCGGGGGAGGGCTCGGTCACGGTGGGTCGGGTGCCGATCGCCGCGCTCGACCCCGAGGATCTGCGCCGCCAGGTGGTCCTGGTCACCCAGGAACACCATGTCTTCCTCGACAGCGTCCGGGACAACCTCCTGATCGCCGCGCCCGGCGCCACGGACCCGGAGCTGCGCGCGGCCCTCGCCACCGTCGGCGCGGACTGGGCCGACGAGCTGCCGGACGGCCTCGACACCGTGCTGGGCGCGGGCGGGGTCGAACTGGACGGCGCCCGCTCGCAGCAACTGGCCCTGGCGCGCGTGGTGCTGGCCGACCCGCACACGCTGATCCTCGACGAGGCGACCGCCCTGCTCGACCCGGCGACCGCGCGCCACGCGGAACGTGCGCTGGCGGCGGTCCTCGACGGCCGTACGGTCATCGCCATCGCCCACCGGCTCCAGACGGCGCGCGACGCCGACCGGGTGGCCGTGATGGACGACGGCCGGCTCACCGAACTGGGCACGCACGACGCGCTGGTGGCCGAGGGCGGCGCGTACGCGAAGCTGTGGGGTTCATGGCACGGGGACGCGTCGCGGTAGCCGGCCCCCGGCCCCGTCAGGCCCCCGGCCTCGGCCCCGTCAGGCCACCGGCGCCGGGGGCGACGGCGTGAGCTGCTCCGCGAGCCAGGTGGGGACGCCGCCCAGGAGGCGGAAGAGCCGGGCCGCCTCGGCGCGCAGGCGGGAGGCCTCCGGTTCGGGCTCCGCGTCGGCCAGCGCCGCCAGCGCCGGGGCCGTACCGACCAGGTAGCCCAACTCCTCCCGGATCCGCAGGGATTCGCCGAAACCGTGTCGCGCCTCGGCCAACTCGCCCTCTCTCAGGGCCAGTCCGGCGAGATGGCGCCAGGTGAAGGAGAGCAGCAGTGTGTGGCCGTGCGCCGTCGCCGCGGCGTGCGCCCTGCGGTACGCGGCGCGGGCCGACTGGGGGGAGTCCGAGAGGTGTTCGGCAACCAGCCCGCGCCGGAAGTCGAGCAGGGCGCGGCCCGGCTCGGTCGGGTCCAGCAGCGCGGCGGCACGTCCCAGGGCCGAGCGCGCCTCGTCCGCGCGGTCCCGGACGCCGAGGACGGTCGAGGCGTAGGCGAGATGCCCCCGTTCGCACGCCGCGGCGCCCCGCTCGTGGTCCTCACGGGCCGCCGCCTCCGCCGCGCGCAGCGCGTCCTCGGCCTCCGGCCAGCCGTCGCCGGTGAACAGACAGCGCTCCACGAGCAGCGCGGCCCGCTGGAGCGCCGGGTCGGGGGAGTTGGCGTGCGGCGCCAGCAACGCGGCCGCGTCGGTCCAGCAACCGCGTGAGCGCAGCCGCCATACCGCGGTCTGGAGCGGGTCGTCACCAGCGGTGGTTCCGGAACCGGACATGGCGGTATACGCCACATTGCCCTCCCCAAGCGCGCCATTGTGCTGTTGAGTGTGGACGCATCTCAGCATGGATCAGCACGCCGGGCCAATAGGTCAGGTGAAAAAATTCACAATCACTTGAGCGCCGGGGGTGGTACTGGGGGCGCGCGGCCCGGGTGCCCGTGGTGGCCCCTCTCCGGCCGTACGGGGCAGGAGCCGCGGCCGTCACCCCTGCCACCTGGGGCGATCGCCCCGCCCCGGGACGAGGCCGGGCGGCAGCCGCCGGTCACCGCCCGCCACGGCCCGGCGCGGCTCCCGCAGGCTCCGGCCGCCGAACGCCCCATGGCCGGTTCGGGTGACGGCGGTCAACGGGACGCGACAGCGCGCACGGCGGTCCGTGAGGTGGTGCCTGGGGTGGTCCATGAGGTGGTCCGCGTGGCGCAGACGTGGCCGGTGCGTGGTGAAGGTATGGCGGTCGCGTGCTGATCGCCGCCCGCAAAAGGCGTCTGACCAGCGGCTGTTAGCTTGTGGGTCCGGTCAGTCAACGGAGGGGGAGAGAAGTGCGCAAGGCGGTACACAGGACGGTTGCCTCGGTGGCCACGATCGTCGCGGGACTGGTGCTCGTCGGCTGTGGAAGCGGTGACGGCGACACGGCGGATCCGAAGGCGAGCGCGGCGAGCACCGGCACGGGCGCGGGGTCGGACACCGGGGCGGGGGAGGCGGCGCCGAGCCCCGAGACCCCGGCCGGGGGCACGCTCACCGACCGCGCCGCCGGGTCCTGGAAGTCCATCGTGGACGCGACGTCCGACGACGCCCTGGAGACCCTGACCGTCGCGGACGGCAAGGTCACGGCCAAGGGCCCGAAGCTCGACTGCACCGGCACCCTCGACACGGCCGGGAAGGGCGGGGCGGACGCACCCTCCCTGACCCTGTCGTGCGGGGACGGCACGGACGGAGGGCGAGGCGCGGGCACCGTCAAGATGAAGGGCGAGGACGCCCTGGCGATCGACTGGGCCGGCCCCGAAGGCGGCTTCGGCGGCCCGGTCGACAGCTTCCGCAGGTCCTGACGGCCGTTCGGCGGCGGGGCCCGGCGGCGCGGCGGCCCGGCGCCCAGGATCTGTCGTTCGGACCGGACCGTGAGCCCGGTCCGAACGGCGGGTCCTGGTGCCGGTCGCGGCCCTAACTCATGCGCAGCGCCAGGAAGAAGTCCAACTTGTCCTCCAGGAGCGACAGGTCGCGCCCCGTCAGCTGTTCGATCCGGCCCACCCGGTACCGCAGCGTGTTCACATGCAGATGCAGTCGCGCCGCGCAGCGGGTCCAGGAGCCGTCGCAGTCGAGGAACGCCTCCAGCGTGGCCATCAGTTCGGCCCGGTGGCGGCGGTCGTAGTCGCGCAGCGGGTCCAGCAGCCGCGCGGTGAACGCCCGGCGTACGTCGTCGGGGACGAACGGCAGCAGCAGGACGTGCGAGGCCAGTTCGTGGTGGCCGGCCGCGCAGACACGGCCCGGACGGGCCGCCGCCACACGGCGGGCGTGCCGGGCCTCCTCCAGGGCGCCCCTGAGCCCTTCGGCGGAGTGCACCGCGGCGCTCACACCGAGCGTCAGCCGGCCGTCGTCCCCGAGCCCCGCGGCGAGCGGCGCCCGTACGGCGGCCAGCAGCGCCTCCGCGTGCAGCCGGGGATCCGCCGGCCCCGTACCGCCCGCCGCGTCCGGCACCCGCGCCGAGGCCGCCCCCGGCACCGTCGGCTGAGCGGCCCCCGGTGCCGGTGCCGGTGCCGAAGTGGCCGGAGCCGTTCCCGGTGCCGTCGGTCGGACGGGGTCCGGCGCCGGTGTCCCCGTGCCCTCCCCCTCCGCAGCCGTCAGCGGTACCAGCGCGATCGCCTCGTCACCCATGTGGGCTACCGCGATACGGTCCCCCGAGTCGGTTCCCACCGGTCCCGCAGGTCCCACCGGTCCCGCAGGTCCCACCGGTCCCGCAGGTCCCACCGGTCCCGCAGGTCCCACCGGTCCCGCAGGTCCCGCAGGTCCCACCGGTCCCGCAGGTCCCACCGGTCCCGCCAGGATCTCCTCCAGCAGCGCCCGCACCACCGGGGCGCCGTCGCCGCCCCCTCCTGCGGCCTCCGGCTCCGCCCACTCGATCCGCGCCACCACGACCTGCCAGTGCGGCACGGCCCCGCTGAGCCCAGGCAGCAGGACCGGGGCCGCCACCCGCAGCCGGGCTGCCGTCTCCGCGGGGGCCGCGCCCGCCTGGACCAGCTCCAGCACCTCCTGGGCGAGCCGGCGCCGTACCGTACGGGCCGCGTCCCGCCGGTCCCGCTCCACCGCGATGAGCTGGGTGACGCCCTGGAGCAGGTCGAGCCGCTCCTCCGGCCACTCGCCCGCGTCCGCCTCGACCGCCAGCAGCCAGTCGGCCAGCGCCGCCCCGCGCGCCCCGGCCGCGCCGCCGCCCTGCGCACGGACCGGGAAGAGGGAGTACACGACGCCGTCGACGGCCGTACGGTACGGACTCCGCAGGCCCGCGCGCGCGGCGGAGAGATGGTCGCCCGCGAGCGCGGCGGCCCGCGCCGCGGGCAGCGGCGCGCCGGACCCCGCGATCTGCCGCCCGGTGGGGGAGAGCACCCAGGCCCGCAGGTCGAGATCGGAGCCGAGGAGGCCGAGTATCCCCTCGGGGCCGCCGCCCGCCGGACCCGAGGTCATCAGCCGGCGGTGCCGGTCCACCACGGCCGCCAGATCCCCGGCGCGCACCCCGGAGACCTGGCGGACCACGTGCTCGGTGATCGTGGCGAACGCGACCTTCTCGTGCACCGCGAAGAGCGGCAGCCGGTGGCGGGCGCACGCCGCGACCAGGTCGGCGGGGATGTCGCCCAGCTCCGCCTCGCCCGCCGCGAGCCCGGCGACCCCGGCGCCCGCGAGGATCCGTACGAACGGTTCCGAGTCCTCGGCCCCCCGGCGCCAGGCGAGGCCGCTGAGGACCAGCTCGCCGCCCGAGAGATAGCGGCTCGGGTCCCGCAGGTCGGTGGTCATCACCCCGCGCACGGTCCGGTCCAGCTCGTCCTCGCCGCCGAGCAGCCGCAGCCCCAGCGCGTCGGTCTCCAGCAGTGCGCGCAGCCGCATCGTGTCGCCGCCGATCTCTTTCCTCGTCCGCTGTCCGGGGGCCGCTCGCGCGGAGCTGCCACCCCACCGGAAGTGCCTTACGTTGCGATGGGAAGACCTCTCGGTTACCGGAACCCCATCATTCGTTCGAATCTACAAGACGGAGTGGCGGACCAGCCAACTCCTTCATGGTTTCGGTGACTGCACCGGGCGCGTCGGCGGCTTGTGTACTGGTGGGCAGCCGCTCCGCGGCCGACCGCCGTGCACGTGCCGCTCCAGCCGCTCCAAGAAGAGAGCCACTCATGGACTTCCTTCGTCCCGGAAGCTGGGAGGAGGCGCTCGCCGCCAAGGCCGAGCACCCCACCGCCGTGCCCATCGCGGGCGGCACCGACGTCATGGTCGAGATCAACTTCGACCACCGGCGGCCGGACCGCCTCCTGGACCTGAACCGCATCCGCGAACTGGGCGACTGGGAGGTCGGCGAGACGGAGGTAGCGCTGGGCGCGTCCGTCCCGTACACCCGCATCATGGAGCACCTGCGCGCCGAACTGCCCGGTCTCGCCCTCGCCTCGCACACCGTCGCCTCCCCGCAGATCCGCAACCGCGGCGGCGTCGGCGGCAACCTCGGCACCGCCTCCCCGGCGGGCGACGCGCACCCGGCGCTGCTCGCCGCGGGCGCCGAGGTGGAGGTCGCGTCCGTACGCGGCTCCCGGCGCATCCCGATCGACGCGTTCTACACCGGTGTGAAGCGCAACGCGCTCGCGCCCGACGAACTCATCAGGGCCGTCCACATCAGGAAGGCGGACGGACCGCAGCAGTACTCGAAGGTCGGCACGCGCAACGCGATGGTCATCGCCGTCTGCGCCTTCGGGCTCGCGCTGCACCCCCGCACCCGTACGGTCGGCACGGGCATCGGCTCCGCCGCCCCCACCCCCGTCAGGGCGCGCGACGCCGAGCTGTTCCTGAACGCGGCGCTCGACGAGGGCGGCTTCTGGGACAGCCGAAAGGTCATCACACCGTCGATCGTGAAGCAGTTCGCGGACCTCGCCGCGGCCGCCTGCAACCCCATCGACGACGTCCGCGGCACCGCCCCCTACCGGCGGCGCGCGGTCGGCATCATGGCCCGCCGTCAGCTCGGCTGGGCCTGGGAGCGGTACCGGGCCTCCGGTCACGGCCCCGGCGGACTCGAAGGAGCTGCGTAACCATGCGTGTCCATTTCACGGTCAACGGGCGCGAGCAGGAGGCCGACGACGTCTGGGAGGGCGAGAGCCTGCTCTACGTGCTGCGCGAGCGGATGGGCCTGCCGGGCGCCAAGAACGCC
The DNA here is from genome assembly GCF_042752355.1 of Streptomyces sp. NPDC059255. NCBI lineage: Bacteria > Bacillati > Actinomycetota > Actinomycetes > Kitasatosporales > Streptomycetaceae > Streptomyces > Streptomyces sp. NPDC059255. The sequence continues at coordinate 76,619 of NZ_JBHYZP010000020.1, read as the reverse complement.
TGTGAGCAGGGCGAATGCGGTTCTTGTACGGTACGGCTCGACGGCGTCCCGGTGTGCGCCTGCCTGGTCGCGGCCGGGCAGGCCGAAGGGCGGGACATCCTCACCGTCGAGGGCCTGGCCGACCACGCCAGGAAACGCGCCGCCGCTGCCAATGGGACCGCCGCCGCCCACGGGACGGCCGCCGAAGAGACCGCCGACGGCGACGAACTCGCCCCGATCCAGCGGGCGTTCGTCGAAGCGGGCGCCGTTCAGTGCGGCTTCTGCACCCCCGGGCTGCTGGTCGCCGCCGACGAGATGCTGGAGCGCCACCCCTCCCCGAGCGACGGCGACATCCGCGAGGCCCTCTCCGGCAACCTCTGCCGCTGCACGGGGTACGAGAAGATCCTGGACGCGGTCCGCCTCGCGGCCGCCCGGCAGGCCGCCCGCCAGGAAAGGGCGGTGTGACCGCCATGGCCACCACCGGCATCCCCACCAGCCTCACCCAGGGCTCCGGCACCCGCGGCGGCATAGGCGAGTCGACCCTCCGCCCCGACGGCACCCTCAAGGTCACCGGCGAGTTCGCGTACGCCTCCGACCTGTGGCACGAGGACATGCTCTGGGGCCACACCCTGCGCTCCACCGTGGCCCACGCCGAGATCCGCTCCATCGACACCGCCGAGGCACTGGCCACCCCCGGCGTCCACGCCGTGCTGACGTACGAGGACCTCCCCGCCGCCGTCACCCACTACGGCCTGGAGATCAAGGACACCCCCGTCCTCGCCCACGGCAAGGTCCGGCACCACGGCGAGCCGGTCGCCCTCGTCGCCGCCGACCACCCGGAGACCGCCCGCCGCGCCGCCGCGAAGATCCGGGTCGACTACGCGGACCTGCCGGTCGTCACCGACGAGGCGTCCGCGACCGCCCCCGGCGCCCCGCTGATCCACGAGCACCGCACCGACCACTACGCGGGCCACGTCCCGCACCCCAACGTGCTCCACCGTCAGCCGGTGATCCGCGGCGACGCCGCCCGGGCCGCCGAACGCGCCGATGTGATCATCACCGGCGACTACGTCTTCGGCATGCAGGACCAGGCGTTCCTCGGCCCCGAGTCCGGCCTAGCCGTGCCCGCCGAGGACGGCGGCGTCGACCTCTACGTCGCCACCCAGTGGCTGCACGCCGACCTCGCCCAGATGGCGCCCGTCCTCGGCCTCCCCGAGGAGAAGGTCCGCATGACGCTCTCCGGCGTCGGCGGGGCCTTCGGCGGCCGCGAGGACATCTCCATGCAGATCCACGCCTGCCTGCTCGCGCTGCGCACCGGCAGGCCGGTCAAAATCGTCTACAACCGCTTCGAGTCCTTCTTCGGCCATGTCCACCGCCATCCGGCCAGGCTCCACTACGAGCACGGCGCGACGCGCGACGGCAGGCTCACCCACATGAAGTGCCGGATCGTCCTCGACGGCGGCGCGTACGCCTCGTCCTCCCCGGCCGTCGTCGGCAACGCGGCCTCCCTCTCGGCGGGACCGTACGCCGTGGAGGACGTCGACATCGAGGCTCTCGCCCTCTACACCAACAACCCGCCCTGCGGCGCGATGCGCGGCTTCGGCGCCGTCCAGGCGTGCTTCGCGTACGAGGCCCAGATGGACAAGGTGGCCGCCGCGCTCGGCATGGACCCGGTGGAGTTCCGCCGGATCAACGCCATGGAACAGGGCACCCTGCTGCCGACCGGCCAGCGCGTCGACTCCCCGGCGCCCGTCGCCGAACTGCTGCGCCGCGTCAAGGCCCGCCCCCTCCCGCCCGAGCGGCAGTGGCTGGTGGCGGGCGAGGAGGCCGACGTACGGGCGCTGCCCGGCGGCCTCTCCAACACCACGCACGGCGAGGGGGTGGTGCGCGGCGTCGGCTACGCGGTCGGCATCAAGAACGTCGGCTTCTCCGAGGGCTTCGACGACTACTCCACCGCGCGCGTACGGCTCGAAGTGGTGGGCGGGGTGGCCGTCGCCGTCGTGCACACCGCGATGGCCGAGGTCGGCCAGGGCGGGGTCACCGTCCACGCGCAGATCGCCCGTACCGAACTCGGCGTCACCCAGGTCACCATCGTTCCGGCGGACACCCGGGTCGGCTCGGCGGGCTCCACCTCCGCCTCCCGGCAGACCTATGTCACCGGCGGCGCCGTCAAGAACTCCTGCGAGCACGTCAGGGAGCGGGTCCTGGAGATCGGCCGGCGCAAGTTCGGCATGTACCACCCGGCCTGGGCCACGGCCGAACTGCTGCTGGAGGACGGCAAGGTCGTCACCGACGGGGGCGAGGTGCTGGCCGCCCTGGTGGACGTCCTGGAGGACGAGGCGGTCGAGGTGGAGCGGGAGTGGCGGCACCGCCCGACCGAGGCGTTCGACCTCCGTACGGGACAGGGGAACGGCCATGTCCAGTACTCGTTCGCCGCGCACCGCGCGGTCGTGGAGGTCGACACGGAGCTCGGGCTGGTCAAGGTGGTCGAACTGGCCGTCGCGCAGGACGTCGGCAAGGCGCTCAACCCGCTCTCCGTCCTCGGCCAGATCCACGGCGGCTCCACGCAGGGGCTGGGCGTCGCGGTGATGGAGGAGATCATCGTGGACCCCGTCACGGCGAAGGTGCGCAATCCGTCCTTCACCGACTATCTGATCCCGACGATCCTCGACACGCCGACCATGCCCGTCGACATCCTGGAACTGGCCGACGACCACGCGCCGTACGGGCTGCGCGGCGTCGGCGAGGCGCCGACCCTCTCGTCCACCCCGGCGGTCCTCGCGGCGATCCGCGCGGCAACGGGCCTGGAGCTGAACCGTACGCCCGTACGCCCGGAACACCTCACCGGCACCTGACACCCGTTGGTGCGGCCCCGTTCCCGCCCTGCCCCGCCCCGAGGAGACCGACCGACATGCTGGACATCGCCGAAGAGCTGCACCGCTGGGCGGGGGAGGGCCGCGACATCGCCGTCGCCACCGTCGTGGCCGTCAGCGGCAGCGCGCCCCGGCAGCCGGGCGCCGCCCTCGCCGTCGACGGCGAGGGCGCGGTGATCGGCTCGGTCTCCGGCGGCTGTGTGGAGGCCGCCGTGTACGAGCTGTGCCGGCAGGCGCTCCGCGACGGGAACACGGTCCTGGAGCGCTTCGGATACAGCGACGACGACGCCTTCGCCGCCGGACTCACCTGCGGCGGTGTCATCGACGTCCTCATCACCCCGCTCCGGCCCCGCACCCCCGCCGGGGCGGTGCTCGCGGAGGCCCTCGGCGCCGCCGCGCGCGGGGAGCCCGCGGCGCTCGCGCGGATCACCGAAGGACCGGCCGGACTCCTCGGCCGCGCCCTGCTCGTACGCCCCGACGGCTCGTACGAGGGCGGCTTCGGCGGCCGTCCGGAGCTGGACCGCACGGCGGCGGACGAGGCACGCGCCCTGCTGGACACCGGCTCCACGGGCCAGGTCCTGATCGGCGAGCGGGGCGCGCGCTGCGGGCGGCCCCTGACACTGCTGGTCGAGACGAGCACCCGGCCCCCGCGCATGATCGTCTTCGGCGCGGTCGACTTCGCCGCCGCGCTGGCCGGAGCGGGAAAGTTCCTCGGCTACCACGTGACGGTGTGCGACGCGCGGCCCGTCTTCGCCACGCGCGACCGGTTCCCGGCCGCCGACGAGGTCGTGGTGGACTGGCCGCACCGCTACCTCGCCCGGACCGAGGTCGACGCCCGTACGGTGCTCTGCGTGCTCACGCACGACGCCAGGTTCGATGTGCCGCTCCTGGAGCTGGCGTTGAGGCTGCCCGTGGCCTTCGTCGGCGCGATGGGGTCACGGCGGACCCACGCCGACCGCGACCGGCGCCTGCGCGAGGCCGGCCTCACCGCCGCCGAACTGGCCGGGCTGCACTCGCCGATCGGCCTGGACCTCGGCGCCCGTACCCCCGAGGAGACCGCCCTGTCCATCGCGGCGGAAATCGTCGCCACCCGGCGAGGCGGCACCGGCGCCCCGCTGACGGACGCCCGGACCCCGATCCACCACGACGGGGCACGCGCGGGGCGCCGCCGGCTCGGGTCCGCCGCCTGACCGGCCGGTCCGTCGGGCGCCGGTACAGAACGGGGGAGCGGAAGGGAAACGGCGCAAGGCGTCCTCTCCGAATGTCGGATTCAGATTCGCCCCGAAGCTGATCGACTGGCGATAGTGGACAGCCTTTTCCCTTAGACTGTGCTGCGTCTCAGGAACCCCGAGAATGGATTAATCGCATGGCTCAGATCGCTCGGAAGGGCGCGAGGAACGCGAGATTCAAGAACCCCGCAGCGCCCAAGCTTTCGGCGAATCCACGATTGGCGGAGATGCCCCGTGACAAATTCGAACACGATGCAGTCATCAGGGGGGTGAGGTACGACGGGACCAGCTTCGTCGGTCTCTCGGTCGAAGCCCTCGAAGCCGAGGGATGCAGCTTCGAAAACGTGCGCTTCACTGGCACTGACCTGCGGCAAACCCAGTTCAGCGACTCGCGGTTCGAGACCTGCGACTTCGCTCAACTGGTCACGCAGGACGTCTCGCTCATCCGCTGTCACGTCACCGGCAGCCGCATCACCGGGGCGTCATGGAAGTCTGGAACATTCCGTGACGTGCGCATCGAAGGGTGTCAAATCAGCCCTGCAATGTACCGGCATATGAAGCTCTACAGCGTCGTATTCAGCGATTGCAAAATGATCGGAGCCGACTTTCAGGCAGCCGAAATGCACAACGTGCGCTTCGAAAACTGCGACCTCACCGGAGCGCAGTTCGCAAACGCAAAAATGGGCGTCGTCCGCTTCGAGAATTGCACCCTCATCGACGTAGGCGGCGGCGCCAGTCTCAAGGGGGCGACGGTGCAAGGCCCAGGGGCGATGGAGCTGGCTCTGAGCCTTGCCCGCGAAGCGGGAATCCTGTTCGAGCCGTAGACCGTCAGGCAGTGACCGGCAGGTAGCCCGCGTACTCCGGACTGGAGATCGCGCGGGCTCAGCTCGCTGCCGCTGTGCGAACCCCGAAGGCGACCAGCACGGCTCCCGCCAGGCGAGTCATCCCACGCCGGAATCGATGTGTGTCGATTGCCGAGCGCGCGGCGGCGACCACGGACACCCAGAACAGTAGCCATACCAGCACGACGGCTGTGTGTACGACCGCAAGCATGGCGATCTGGGGCGCGATGGGGCGGCTGGAGGTCAGGAACTGGGGCACCAGGGTGAGATAGACCGACGCGGCCTTGGGATTGAGGACGTTGGACCACAAACCCTGGCCAAATCCCCCCAGGTGGGTCCACGGCAGGCGCCATCGCCTGCCGGTCGTTGATTCGACGCCTCGACGTGCTGAACGCCACGTGGTTATGCCCAACCAGATGAGATAGATACCGCCCAGGAGCTTCACCATCGTCAGTGCCCGGGCCGACGACATGACGAGGGCAGACAGGCCGACCGCGGCAAACGTCGCGTGGACCAAGAGCCCGCATACCGAGCCAAATGCGGCGCGCACCCCATCGGACCGCGCACCCGCAACCACTTGATGCGTGACCAGCGTCAAGCTCGTGCCAGGGATCAATGTCAGGGGAGTGACTGCGGCCACGAAGCCGAATACCAGATGCCATTGCACGCAACGAGCTTACGCAGCGCGGGACCTGGGTTGACGGCGGTTGGCGAGTTCACGACTCCCTACGGTGATTGGTCCGTTACGCGGATAGCGTGACGGGACGGACGCACGTACCGGTACGAGGTGTACGGGGCGGGTGCGCCGTTGTACGGGTCGCGGGTCGTGACGTGGCGGGGTGTCCCACGTTGTGTACGTGAACACCATTCGCACATCGATACGTTGGGGTGTGAGGGCGCATGAGGAGCAACGGCAGCCGCCAGAAGAAGCAACGGTCACAGGCCGACGACCGACCCGGCATCTGGGTCGGCTACGGCAAGTTGGTCAAGCTCTTCCGTGAGCGGGCGGGGCTGACGCAGCAGGAACTCGCGGACGCGGTCGGGTACTCGTACGAGCAGGTGGCGTCGATCGAGCAGGGGCGGCGGCCTGCGAAGTCGGCGTTCACCGGCGCTGCGGACGAGGAACTGAACACCGGTGGCGCGCTGACTGTGCTGCAGGACGAGGTCGATCTGGCGCGACTGCCGGCGTTCTTCCAGAACTTCGCGTTGATCGAGTTGGAGGCCGTCAGCCTCTTCTGGTACGGCGGATACGTCATGCCTGGGCTGCTCCAGACCGAGGAGTACGCGCGCGAACTGCTGACAGCCCACTTCCCGCCGCTGGATGCCGAAACCATCGACGAGCGCTTGGCGGCCAGGCTCGACCGCCAGGCGCTGTTGAAGCGCGAGAAGCCGCCTCTCGTGTCGGTCTTCCTGATCGAGGAGGTCGTCCTTCGGAGGCCGGTGGGCGGTGCGGAGGTGATGAAGCGGCAGCTCAAGCAGCTTCTGGAGCGCGCCGAGGCGCGCAATGTCCAAGTGCAGATCATGCCGACATCGTTCGGCGCGCATGCCGGCCTCAACGGTTCCATGGTGCTCGTGGAGACTGCGCAGCACCGCAACGTCGCGTACATCGAGGCGCAGGACACCGGTGTAGTGATCTCCGAGGCTCACCAGGTCAGCGAATTCCAACTGCGCTATGGAATGCTCCGGTCGCAGGCCCTCAACATTGGAGAGTCGGCACGTCTCATCGAGCGCGTCATGGGAGAGCTATGAGTAACAACCAGTCTCCGGACCGTCCTTCCGACCTGGCCTGGATCAAGAGCAGCTACAGCGGCACCAGCGGCGGCGAGTGTGTGGAGGTTGCGATTGACCTCAGCGCGGTACGTGTCCGTGACTCGAAGAACACCGACGGCCCAGTCCTGCGCATCGCGGACCCGGGATGGGGCACGTTCGTCGGGTTCGCGAGCGGTCGGGAAGGCATAGGCGCCTGACAGCGCCGCGGGCGCGCCGAGGGGCGGCCCGTCGGGCGCCGTTCCGTCCCGCGTCCCCCACGGATGCGGGACGGAACGGCGCCGGCCCCGCCTGGTGGGCAGGGACGCGCCCCCGCGCCGGGTTACGGCAGTCCGAGCGGGGCGGCGATGGAAGGAACCGCCTCCTCCGGTGTGGGAGCGCTCCCATGAGCCTTGTCGAGGCGTCGACCGTTGTCAAGACCGTTGCTGAGACGCGGGGTTGGGCCCTGGCCGCTGCCGGCCGGTGCGCGGGGCGGCGGATTGCCGGGGGGCCGCCCGGCGGGTCACCCCGAGGTCCGCCGTACCAGTTCGGTGCGGAGCACCACGTGCTGCCAGGCGGCCGAGGAGTCGTTGATCATCTCCAGCAGCACCCGGGCCATCGTGCGGCCCATCTCCTCCACCGGCTGCCGTACGGAGGTCAGTTGGGGGTCGGTGTGGCGGGCGATGGGGGAGTCGTCGAACCCCACCACGGCCACGTCCTCGGGGACTCTGCGGCCCACCGCGCGCAGCGCGTGCAGGGCGCCCACCGCCATCACGTCGGAGGCCGCGAAGACCGCGTCGATGCCGGGGTTCGTGGTCAGCAGCTCGGTCATCGCGCGGCGTCCGCTCTCCTCCGTGAAGTCGCCGTGCGCGATCCACGTGGGACCGGGGCCGCCGCCCGACGTGTCCCGTACGGCCTCCTCGTACCCCCGGAGCCGGCACTGCGCCACGTACATGTCCAGCGGCCCGGTGATCGTGCCGATCGAGCGCCGTCCGGACTCCCAGAGGTGGCGCACGGCGGCGCGGGCGCCGCCCACGTTGTCCGAGTCCACGTACGACACCGACTCCTCGCCGGAGCGCCGGCCGCTCAGGACGGTCGGCATCTCCATCTCCGCGAGGAGGTCGGGCAGTGGGTCGTCGCCGTGCACGGAGACCAGCAGGACGCCGTCGATCCGGCGGGCCCGCGCGTACTGGAGGAAGCGCTGCCGCTCGCTCTCGGTACGGACGAGCGTGAGCAGCAGCTGGAGATCGGTGTCGGCCAGCCCGTCGCCCACGCCGTGCACGATGTCGGAGAAGTACGGCTCGGCGAAGAACCGCTTCTCCGTCTCCGGTATGACCAGCGCGACCGCGTCCGTACGGCTGCCCGCGAGCGCGCGGGCGGCGCGGTTGGGTATGTAGCCCAGCTGGGCTATCGCCTGCTCGACGAGGTGGCGGGTGGTGTCCTTCACGCGGGGTGAGTTGTTGATGACGCGGGAGACCGTGCCCCGGCCGACGCCGGCGAGCGCGGCGACCTCCTCCAGGGTGGGCTGGCCCGTGCGTGCCTTCGTCACCATCGTGCGACCTCCAGTCAGCCTGAACCCGGCCTGATCGGTGCGCAGGGCACGGGCTTCAGTCATCCAACCACTGGGAGCGCTCCCATGCACGAAATCACCCTGAGGTGTATACCCCGTGGCCCGGGAGACACCGGTCCGTCATCTCCCGGAAAGCGGCTGACGGTCCGTCAGTTTCCGTTTGTCCCCCCGGGTGCACTATCACTATCATCCGGCGATGATCATAAGTAAACGGTCGGCAGCCGCCGTGTGCGGTCTGGTGGCCACCCTGGCCGTAGGACTCTTTCCTCCCGCCGCTGCCGCCGCCGACGAACCCACCGGTCAGCCGGCGCCGAAGGTCGATCTCGTCCTCGACGTCAGCGGCTCGATGCGGACCCGTGACATCGACGGCCAGTCCCGGATGACGGCTGCGAAACAAGCGTTCAACGAGGTGCTCGACGCCGTTCCGCAGGAGGTGGAGCTGGGCATCCGGACGCTCGGCGCCAACTACCCCGGGAAGGACACCAAGGTCGGCTGCAAGGACACCGAGCAGCTCTACCCCGTGGGGCCGCTGGACCGTACGGAGGCGAAGACCGCGGTCGCCACCCTCGCCCCCACCGGCTGGACGCCCATCGGCCCGGCCCTCCTCGGCGCCGCCCAGGACCTCGAAGGGGACGACGAGGCCACCCGCCGTATCGTCCTGATCACCGACGGCGAGGACACCTGCGCACCGCTCGACCCCTGCGAGGTCGCGCGCGAGATCGCCGCCAAGGGCATCCACCTCACCATCGACACCCTGGGTCTGGTCCCCGACGACAAGACCCGCCGCCAGCTCACCTGCATCGCCGAGGCCACCGGCGGCACCTTCACCTCCGTCCAGCACACCGACGAGCTCTCACGCCGCGTCACGCAGTTGGTCGACCGCGCCGCCGACCCGGTCGTCACCCCCGTCGCGACCGAGGGCGCCGCGCGCTGCGCCGACGCCCCGACGATCAAGCCCGGCCTCTACAGCGACCGCGAGACGTTCTCCGAGCACCGCTGGTACCGGGTGGACGTCCTCCCCGGCCAGGAGCTGCGCGCCTCGGTGAGCATCGCCGCCGACCGCGCCGTCAACCAGGACTACGGCGTGCTGCTGCGCGCGGTCACCGTCCACGGCCGGGAGATCGTCCGCGGCTCGGAAGCGGGCGACGGACGTACGGACGTGATCTCGGCCGGGCTGCGCTACCCGAAGCCCGAGAACGACGACGCCGATGCCGACGAGAAGCCGGCCGCCGAGGCGGTCTGCCTCCAGGTCAGCAACGCGTTCTCCGCGCCCGCCTCCGTCAAGACCACCCCGGGCCTGCCCGTCGAGCTGACCGTCGACCTCGTCGACGCGCCCGACACCGCGTCCGACGTCGCCTCCTTCGGCCTCGGCCACGGCTGGTGGCTGCTCGGCGTACTGGCGCTGACCGGTCTGCTCGCCGGACTGCTCTGGGGCTGGATCTCGCGCCTTCGTATCGTCTGGAGCAACTGATGCGTATCGCCGGTCTGTTCACACACACCAAGGCCGTACGGTCCGTGGTCGCCGGGTCCGTCCTCGCGGGCACCCTGCTCCTCGGCACGGCGGGCGCCGCCGTCGCGGAGGACAGCCCCACGCCCTCCGCCGAGGCCACCGACTCCGACGATTCCGAGGGCGGGCGGGCACCCACCGAGGCCGGTACGTCGTTCCGTACGGCCACCGCCTTCCGCCCGGGACAGACGGCGACGGCGGACGGCTCCTCGGGCGACTACCTCTACTGGGTCTTCCCCGTGGACATCGGGCAGCGCGCCACCGTCACCGCCAAGGTCACGCTCCCCGAGTCCGCCGCCGCGCGGAAGGGCGCGGCCACCTGGCAGGTGGACGTCTACGACGGCCTGCGCCGTCGCCAGCCGTGCATGTACGGCGCCCAGACGAAGGCGCTCGCGGCCGCCGCGGACACCGTCGAGCTGCGCTGCGTACTCCGTACCGTACGGGCGTGGGCCGAGCCGTGGTCCAACGATCCGCTGCCCGGCAGCTACTACGTACGGCTCACCGTCCGGGACGCCGACGAGAAGGACCTCGGGCTGCCGGTACGGGCCGAGATCAAGGCCGAGACCCCCGACCAGGGCGGCGCCCACGCGGTCGACGGCAAGCTGGCCGTACCGCTGACGCCCGGCCGCACCACCGTCTCGCAGGCGGGCGGCGGCGCCTCGGCCGAGGGCGCGCAGCTCGCCGCCTCCGGCGTCGAGCCGGAGGACGGCTGGTCCTCCGGCCGGTGGTCGAACCGCTGGCTGTGGACCGTCGCCGGGGGCGTGCTCGGCGCGCTCGCGGGCATCGGCGGCTACACCCTGGCGCGCCCCGCGCGCCGTCCGGCCGCGTAGCGCGGGCGACGCCGGACGAGTACCGGGCGGGCGGACTCCGGTGACAGCGGGCAGACTCCGGTGACATCGGAGTCTGCCCGCACACTTCGTCCCCGCCGCCCCCCCCGCTGGCTCAGACGGTGCCCCCGTCGTTGACCGTGAGCACCGTACCGGTGATGAAGTCCGCGTCCGGGCCCGCCAGGAAGGTGACGGCGGCGGCGATGTCCTCGGGAGTGCCGATCCTGCCCAGCGGCCGGCCGACGGCATGCGCCGAATGCCTTTCAATCGAACGGTCTTTTCTCATTCGGAATTTTGTTTAGGCGAGGTGGCATGTCTGGGAAATTGGCGTAGGTGAGCCGCCCGCGCGGGAGAGGGGACGCAGGTCACCTTCGGTCATGTCACAACCTGGGGGAGCCGTCCCGTCCACGTAGGCATAGCCACCTGACAACGCCGGAGGAGTGCACCGTGGAAGCTTGGGAACCTCGTGGCCGCCCGAACCGCGCGCCGTGTGTTCGAGCCCCGTACGAGAGGGGACGGCGTTGATCGAGACGGTGTTCCGGACCGAGGGCGTGCCTGCGACGGAACGATTCGGATACTGGCGTGAGTGCATGACCCAGTTGCTGTGTCCCATGGACATGGATATGAACGTGGACGGGGACAGCGGCAACGACATGCCGTTCCACGCGGAGACGCGCCTCCTCCAACTCGGCTCCCTCTCGATCTGGCCGGGAGCCATGCGGCAGCCGATGCGCTGCCGGCGGACTCCCTGGCTGATCCGGCAGTCCGATCCGGAGAACTACCACCTCTCCCTGCCGATGAACGGTTCGATGGCCGTCTCACAAGCCGGGCGCGAGGCTGTGCACCGTGCCAACGAGATGTATGTCGTCGACACCTCACAGCCCTATGAATGCCGTGTGTTCGACGGACCCCTCCGCGGCGTGGGGCTCGAAGTGCCCAAGTCGCTCGTGCCGCTGCCCGTGGGCGCCGTCGGCCGGCTGCTGACCCGGCGGCTGCCGGCCCAGGAAGGGATGGGTGCGCTGCTCGGCGGATTCCTGACCCGCCTGGCCGAGGACAGTGATGCGTACAAGGCCGCCGATGAACAGCGGCTGGAGACGATCCTGATCGATCTGTTCACCGCCACGCTGGCGTCTCACCTCGACGCGGACGACGACCTGCCGCCCGAGACCCACCACCGGAGCCTGCCACTGCGCATCCGGGCCTTCATCCAGCACCATCTGCACGACCCGGATCTCACCCCCGGCGCGATCGCCGCCGCGCACCACATCTCGACCAGCCACCTGCACGCCCTCTTCCGCGACCAGGACCGCACCGTCTCGGCCTGGATACGCCACCAGCGCCTGGAACACGCCCGCCGCGACCTGGCCGACCGCACCCAGTACACGGCCCCTGTCCACCGCATCGCCACCCGCTGGGGCTTCACCCACCACGCGGCCTTCACCCGCGCCTTCACCGCCGCATACGGCCTCTCACCCCGCGACTACCGTCACCAGGCCCACGGGACACGCTTCTCGGACACGGGCCCGACGGAGCTGCGACTGCTCGGGACGGCGATATAGACGCATCGTCAAGCAGTGTGGTCCCTACGCCAAAGACGCTCGGGCGACACCCCGGCACGATCGATCCCGTCACCATCACACGCCTCTGGGGAAACACCCTGAGCCAACAAGGGGGAAGCATGAAGATGAAACGAGCGCTGGTCGCTCTCGCGATGACCGTGGGAGCCGTGGGAGTGCCCATGGTGACGGCCACCTCGGCACAGGCCACGCAGAGCCAGTGCGTGAACTACCTGGCGGGAAAGGGCTACTTGGTCGGACCTAAGGTCCGGTCGGCATGCAGCTACGGCCGGTTTCTCGGTGGCCCCCACCCCAGCTGCATCGCCATACTGCTGAACACCAGGGATGTGGCCCCTTCCCATGCTCAGACCGCCTGCAGCCGCGCGTAAGGGGCTTCGTCCCAGGCGCCTTGTCGCGGACAACGCTCACGGCTGGTCACTCCGCCCTCAGGTCACGCACGCCGCGCAACGAGCCCCCGGGGACACACCCCCGGGGGCTCGTCCCGGCGGCCGAGGTCTCGCGGCCCGGCGGCCGCTACGGCAGCAGCCCCGCCCGGCGCGCCGCCACCACCGCCTCCAGCCGGGTGTGCGCGCCCAGCTTGCGCATCGCCGAGCGCAGGTATCCCTTCACCGTCTCCGGGCGCAGGCCCAGCAGTTCGGCCGCCTTCGCGTTGGTCGAGCCCGCCGCGACACACGCCAGCACGTCCACCTCGCGCGGCGCCAGCGCCGGCGGTTGCCCGGACCGCGCGTCGGCCGGGCCGGCCGCGCCCGCCAGGCGGCCGCAGACGGTGAGGAGTTCCTCGCGCAGCTCCGTGTCGACTATCCGGGGCGCCAGCGCGCGCAGCTCGCTGTGGGCCGCGCGGACCTCCTCCCACGCGTCCGGGCCCGCCGCCGGCTCCCGGGTCACCGCGAGCAGCCGCCGCACCTCGTCCCGTACGACCAGCGCCTGCTCCACGTCGCGCGCGGCGGCCACCGCCGCGTCGAAGGTGCGCTCGCCGATCGGCAGGGCGCTGCGCAGGGCGCCGTACAGGACACCGCGCACCTTGCGCCGTACGACCACGGGCACCGCGAGCACCGAGCGCAGGCCCTCCGCCGCCACCGCCGCGTCGTACTCGTGGCTGATGTGCCGGGCCACCGCGTAGTCCGTCACCGCGCAGGGCCGCGACAGCGCGATCGACTTGCCGCCCAGACCGTTGCCCGAGGAGATCGCCAGGGTGCGCAGCGCGCCCGTCGCCGCGCCGTTCAGCTCGGCGATCCGCAGGTGTCCCGACTCGGGCAGGAGCCCGCCGAAGGCGATGGGCAGCCCGGTCGTCCTGCGCAGCCACCCCAGGGCGGCCCGCATCTCCACCGCCTCGGTCACCTCGGGCGTGCCCTCTTCGGCCATGCCTTTTCCTTCCGCCCGCGCCACCACCCCCGTCCGGGGGTGGTGAGACCTGCGTCACTGATTACACGATGTTAGTGAACGGTCCCGCAACGAGGAGGACACATGACGGCACGGACACCGACCAGTCCGAACGGTCCGGGCAGTCCGGCCGGGCACGAGGGCGCCACCGCGGACGAGGCCACCGCCGGGCACGGTGGCCCGTCGGCCGGCGCCGGGACCGAGCGGTTCCGGGCCGCCCGGGACTTCCTCCTCGCCCACCGCGAGGACTACACGGCGGCGTACGAGGGGTTCACCTGGCCGCGCCTCGAACGCTTCAACTGGGCGCTCGACTGGTTCGACCGGATCGCCGAGGGCCCCGACGGGCAGGGCAACGACCGGCTCGCCCTGCACATCGTCGAGGAGGACGGGCGCCGCACCCGCGTGACGTACGCCGAGATGGCGGCCCGCTCCGGCCGGGCCGCGAACTGGCTGCGCGAGCGCGGGGTACGGGCCGGCGACCGTATCGTCGTGATGCTCGGGAACCAGGCCGAGCTGTGGGAGACCGCCCTCGCCGCGATGAAACTGCGGGCCGTCGTCATCCCCGCCACGCCCCTCCTGGGCACCGCCGACCTGCGGGACCGGATCGAGCGCGGCCGGGCCGCCCATGTGATCGCCCGCACGGAGGACACCGGCAAGTTCGACGGCATCCCGGGCGACTTCACCCGTATCGCCGTGGGCGGCGCCCCCGCCGGCTGGCACGCGTACGAGGACGCCCGCGACCGGTCCGCCGACTTCGAGCCGGACGGTGTCACCCGTGCGGATGACCCGCTGATGCTCTACTTCACCTCGGGGACCACCGCCCGCCCCAAGCTGGTCGAGCACACCCATGTCTCGTACCCGGTCGGCCATCTCGCGACGATGTACTGGATCGGGCTGCGGCCGGGCGACGTCCACCTCAACATCGCCTCACCGGGCTGGGCCAAGCACGCCTGGTCGAACCTCTTCGCGCCGTGGAACGCCGAGGCGACCGTCTTCGTCCACCACTACACGCGCTTCGACCCGGCGCGGCTGATGGCGGAGATGGACGAGGCGGGCGTGACCAGTTTCTGCGCCCCGCCCACCGTCTGGCGGATGCTGATCCAGGCCGATCTCTCCCTGCTGCGCACCGCGCCGCGCGAGGCCGTAGCGGCGGGCGAACCGCTCAACCCCGAGGTGATCGAGACCGTACGCCGCGAGTGGGGCGTGACGATCAGGGACGGCTTCGGCCAGACCGAGACGGCCGTCCAGGTCGCCAACTCGCCCGGCCAGCTGCTCAAGGCGGGCTCCATGGGGCGGCCCACCCCCGGCTTCAAGGTCGAACTGCTGGACCCGGTCACCGGCGAACCGGGCGTCACCGAGGGCGAGATCTGCCTCGACCTCGCCGCCCGCCCGGTCGGCCTGATGACCGGGTACCACGGCGATCCCGGCCGTACGGCCGAGGCGATGGCGGGCGGCTACTACCGGACCGGCGACATCGGTGCCCGCGACGCCGACGGGTACATCACCTACGTCGGCCGCTCCGACGACGTCTTCAAGTCGTCCGACTACAAGATCTCGCCCTTCGAGCTGGAGAGCGTGCTCCTGGAGCACGAAGCGGTCGCGGAGGCCGCCGTCGTCCCCGCGCCCGACCCGCTGCGGCTGGCCGTGCCCAAGGCGTACGTCGTCCTCGCCGAGGGGTGGCAGCCGGGTCCCGACACGGCCAAGGTGCTCTTCGCCCACTCGCGGGGGCTCCTCGCGCCGTACAAGCGGATCCGCAGGCTGGAGTTCGCCGAGCTGCCCAAGACCGTGTCGGGGAAGATCCGCCGCATCGAGCTGCGCGAGCGGACGGCCGAGGGCTCCGGGGCCGAGTACGACGAGGGGGACCTGAGGTGACCGCGACGACGGGGAGACCGGCGACGACGGAGCCGGTGGCGCTGTCGTACGCGCACGGTACGGGCACGACGGAGCTGCTGGGCGACACCATCGGCGCCGGCCTGGACCGGGCGGTCGCCGCCTTCCCCGACCGCGAGGCACTGGTCGACATGGCGTCGGGACGGCGCTGGACCTACCGGGAGTTCGGCGCCGAGGTCGGAACACTGGCCAGGGCGCTGCTCGCGCGCGGGGTGGCCAAGGGCGACCGGGTCGGGATCTGGGCCGTCAACTGCCCCGAGTGGGTGTTCGTGCAGTACGCCACGGCGCGGATCGGCGCGATCATGGTCAACATCAACCCGGCCTACCGCGCGCACGAGGTGGAGTTCGTCCTCGACCAGTCGGGGATCTCCGTGCTGTTCGCGTCCCTCGCCCACCGGGGCAGCGACTACCGCGCACTGGTCGAGCGGGTACGCGGACGCTGCCCCGGACTGCGTTCCGTGCACTACATCGGAGATCCGACCTGGGACGAACTCCTGCTCCACGCAAGTGAAGTGACGGATCGTCAGCTGGTGGAGCGGGAGGCCGGGCTCTCCTGCGACGACCCCATCAACATCCAGTACACCTCGGGCACCACCGGCTTCCCGAAGGGAGCCACGCTCTCCCACCACAACATCCTCAACAACGGCTATTTCGTGGGGGAGGCGATCGGCTGCACCGAGCGGGACCGGATCTGTCTGCCCGTGCCCTTCTACCACTGCTTCGGCATGGTGATGGGCAATCTCGCCGCCACCTCGCACGGCGCGTGCGTCGTCATCCCCGCGCCATCGTTCGAGGCCACCGCCACCCTGGACGCGGTCGTGCGGGAGCGCTGCACCGCGCTCTACGGGGTGCCCACGATGTTCATGGCCGAGCTGGACCTGCCCGGCTTCGCCGCGTACGACCTCTCCTCCCTGCGCACCGGGATCATGGCAGGGGCGCCCTGCCCGGTCGAGGTGATGAAGCGGGTCGTCGCCGAGATGAACATGCGGGAGGTGGCCATCTGCTACGGCATGACCGAGACCTCGCCGGTCTCCCTGGCGACCCGGCGCGACGACGACCTGGAGCGCCGTACGGGCACGGTCGGACGGGCCCTGCCGCACATCGAGGTGAAGGTGGTCGACCCGGCGACCGGGGTGACACTGCCGCGCGGCGAGCCGGGCGAGCTGTGCACCCGCGGGTACAGCGTGATGCTCGGCTACTGGAACGAGCCGGAGCGCACGGCCGAGGTGATCGACGCCGGGCGCTGGATGCACACCGGCGATCTCGCGGTGATCAGGGAGGACGGCTACGCGCAGATCGTCGGCCGGATCAAGGACCTGATCATCAGGGGCGGCGAGAACGTCTACCCCCGCGAGATCGAGGAGTTCCTGTACGGCCACCCCAAGGTCAGCGACATACAGGTGGTCGGGGTCCCCGACGCGAAGTACGGCGAGGAGATCGTGGCCTGCGTGATCCCGCGCGACCCGGCGGACCCGCCGACGCCGGACGAGATCACGGCGTACTGCCGGGAACGGCTCGCGCACTACAAGATCCCGCGCCGGGTGGAGATCGTGGACAGCTTCCCCATGACGGTCAGCGGGAAGGTCAGGAAGGTCGAGCTGCGGGAGCGCTTCTCGCCCGGACCGGGGTGAACCGGGCGCACCTGGTACACGCCGGCCGGGGCCGCTCACCGGCGCAGGGGCGTCGGGAGCGCGCGCCGCATGCAGACCCGGGGCCAGCGGTCGAGTCCGTGCGCGGCCTCCGCGCGGCGGATCTCCCGCAGTCCGTCGGTGAGCTGGTCCTCGGTGAGGGTGCGGAAGCCGAGGCGCGCGTAGTACGGGGCGTTCCACGGCACGTCGGCGAAGGTGGTGAGGGTGAGGGCGGTGAACCCGGCGCCGACGGCCCGCGCCGCGAGGTGGTCGATCAGCGCCCGGCCGATGCCGAGACGGGCGGCGTCCGGGTGCACCGACACCTGCTCGACGTGGGCGGCGCCGTCGACCGGGTCGTGGAGCAGATACGCGACGGGGCGCCCGTCGCCCCCGGTCCGGCCGCCCGCGCTCCCGTCCCCCGCGCTCCCGTCCCCGGCGCTCCCGTCCCCGGCGCTCCCGTCACCCCCGGTCCCGGCGACCCACGCCCGGCCCGCGCTCCGGTAACGCTCCAGCACGGCGAGAGCGGGTGGCGCGTCGTCGGCGACGGCGGCCATCCCCAGCGCCCGGAACGCCTCGCCGGCCGCCGCCTCGATGTCCTGGAGGAACGGCAGGTCGGTTCGGGTGGCGTGGCGGATGGCCGGGGGCCGGATCAGCATGGAGCGAGTATGACGGCGCCCGGTCGCCGCGGCGCCCGGATTTCCCCGGTCACGCCCCGGAGGAGACCAGCTCGTCCGCCGGTCCGTTGACCGGTTTCGGGGAGCCCGTGAGATCCATGACGAAGAGCGGCAGCCCGAGGTCGTCGGCGCGCGCCCGGGCATCGTCCGCGTACCCCGCCAGGGAGAAGTAGACGCTCACCGCGGACGCGTTGAGTCCGTTGAGCCAGAGGCATTCGACGGAGCGTACGGACGCCGGGCTCATGGTCGGGTCGACCTGGGCGATCACATCGGGGCCGCGCAGATCGATGCCGGAGGCGGGCCGCTCGTCCGCCTGGACGACGCTCTTGAACCCCAGCCAGCGAAGGTAGAGCCCGGCCGCGGTCACCGCGTCGTGGGAGGTACGGATCGTCAGCGGGCGGAACGCAGGGCGGGGCGAGGCGGCGGTCCTGGGCAGCGGGATGTGCGCGGGCCGTTCGGGCTGTTCGAACCGCTCGGCCCGCCGGGGGAGTTCTGGGAGTTCGGGGCGTCTTGGGCGTTCGACCGGAGCGACAGGCTCACTCCGTTCACTCCGCTGGGCCGACGGCGCCGCCTCGGCCGGTTCGGCGGCCCCGGCCGACGGGTCGGCGGCGTACTCGAACCGTACGGGGATCCGCAGCACCGCCCCGCACGCGCAGCCCAGTTCGGGCCGGGGCTGGTCGCACGCGATACCGCACTCCGCGCAGCGGACCGTCACCCACTCGTCCTCCCACGTGCGGTGCGTGACGGGCTCCACCGGCGCGCCCGCGGCGAGCGGCGGGGCCACCGGAGCCCCGCACACGCAGGGGTAGACCGGCGCCGTGAAGGTGTGCCCGCCGCCGCAGGACGGACAGCTCACCGGAACGCTCTCACCCATCACGGCCCCCTCTGTTCGATTGCTCTCAGTGTTCCATCGTCCACCAAGAGCGAGGCGACGGGGAGCGGTTCGGCCATTGAATGCCGGTCGCCCGGGAGGGGGTCCGGGGCCCGTCGGCGGTGTGCACCGGGCGGCGGCGGTGCCGGGGCGCGACCGTACAGGTGTCGGCGCCGCCGCCGTCCGGCGTTCGAGGGGGCCCCTCCACGGGGCCCTGGGTCAGACCTGCCGGCCCGCGAGGCGCTCCACCCCGCGCAGCAGCGCGGAGTGGTCCAGCCCCCCGTCGCCCTGCGCGCGCAGCGACGCGACGAGCTGGGCGACGGCGGCCCCCACGGGCAGCGGCGCGCCGACGGCCCGGGCGGCGTCCGTGACGATGCCCATGTCCTTGTGGTGCAGATCGATCCGGAAGCCGGGGGCGAAGTCGCGGTTCAGGAACGCGTTCCGCTTTCGGGCCAGCACGGTCGAGCCGGCCAGCCCGCCGCCGAGGACGTCCAGCGCCGCCGGAAGGTCCACGCCGGACTTCTCCAGGAAGACCACCGCCTCGGCGCACGCCTGGATGTTGACCGCCACGATCAGCTGGTTGGCGGCCTTCACCGTCTGGCCCGCGCCGTGCGGCCCGCACAGCACGACGGTCTTTCCCAGCACCTCCAGCAGCGGCCTCGCCTCGTCGAACACGGCCTGCTCGCCGCCGACCATGATGGACAGGACGGCCTCGACCGCCCCGGCCTCACCGCCGGAGACCGGTGCGTCCAGCACCCTGATGCCCTTGGCCGCCGCGTTCCGCGCCAGCTCCACGGAGGTCTCCGGGGTGATCGAGGACATGTCGATCAGCAGGGCCCCGGGCGCCGCGTGGGCGAGGATGCCGTCGTCGCCGTACGCGACCGCCTCGACCTGCGGAGAGGCGGGCACCATGGTGATGATCACCTCGGCGCCCGCCACCGCCTCGGCGACCGATCCGGCCGCGGTGCCGCCGGCCGCGGCCAGCCGGTCCAGCTTCTCCCGCTCCAGGGTGTAGCCGGTCACGGCGTAACCGGCCTTGATCAGATGCTCGGACATGGGGGAGCCCATGATGCCGAGTCCTATCCAGGCGACACGGGGAAGTCCGCTCATGAGGATGCTCCTCTGCTCAGGGGGCTGCTCAGGGGGCTGCTCGGGGGGCTGCGCAGCGGGGGCTGCTCAGGGGGTGCGCCAGCCGAAGGACTCGGCGCTGGGACGGTCGCCCGGCTTGTACTCCAGGCCGATCCAGCCGGCGTAACCGGCCTTGCGGAGCCGGTCGACCAGTTCCTCCAGCGGCAGCTCCCCGGTGCCCGGCGCGCCGCGCCCGGGGTTGTCCGCGATCTGTACGTGGCCGGTCCGGCCGGCGTACCGGTCGATCGCCGCGGCGAGGTCCTCGCCGTTCATCGACAGGTGGTACAGGTCCAGCAGGAACGCGGCGTTGCCGAGCCCCGTGGCCTCGTTGACCCGGTCCGCGACCTCCACGGCGGAGGCGGCGCTGACCAGCGGATAGTCCGGGGACTCGGGCCGGTTGAGGGCCTCGATCAGGAGGAGCGCCCCGATGTCGTCGGCGGCGCGGGCGGCCAGGGCCAGGTTCTCCAGGGCCAGGGCGTCCTGGCGGGCCGGGTCCACGCCGGGGACCCGGTTCCCGTACAGCGCGTTGAGTGCCGTGCAGCCGGTGGCGGCGGCGAATTCGGCCGCGACCGCCACATTGGCGCGGAACCGGTCGGACTCCTCGCCGGGTACGGAGAGCGCACCCCGGTCGGGGCCCGGCAGCAGGCCCGCGTAGAAGTTCAGCCCGACCAGCCGGGTGCCCGCGTCGCCCAGGGCCGTGCGCAGGTCGTCGAGGGCGGCGCGTGGCGGGGTCGGGGTGTCGGTCCACGGCCACCACAGCTCCACCGCGGTGAAACCCGCGGCCGCGGCGGCCGCGGGGCGCTCCAGCAGGGGCAGTTCGGTGAAGAGGATGGACAGATTCACATCGAAGCGCTGCTCTGTGCCGCGCCAGGACGGGGAGACATAGGCCATGGGGAGTCCGACTCTCCTTCCGTATGGTGAAAATATTTTTCTGCTTGACGGAATGCTGCCCGCTGAGCTTCCACGCTGTCAAGGAAACCCGCACAGCGAGGGAACCGGCACAGCAAGGACGGAGATCTGGGTGACCTATCAGCAGCCGGTCCTGGACGACCTCGACCGGCAGATCCTCGCCGCGCTCGTCGCCAACGCGCGCACCAGCTTCACGGAGATCGGCCAGTCGGTCGGGCTCTCGGCCCCGGCGGTGAAGCGGCGGGTCGACCGGCTGCGCGAGACCGAGGTGATCACCGGCTTCACCACGATCGTGCGGCCGGCCGCCCTCGGCTGGCGCACGGAGGCGTACGTCGAGGTGTTCTGCGACGCCGCGGGCCCGCCCCGGCGCCTCGCCGAGGTCGCGCGCACCTACCCCGAGGTGGTGGCCGCGGTGACGGTGACCGGCGGCGCGGACGCCCTGCTGCACATCAGAGCCGCCGACATCGACCACTTCGAGGAGGTGCTGGAGAGGATCAGGGCCGAGCCGTTCGTCAGCCGCACCAACAGCTTCATAGCCCTCACGCATCTGCTCCCCAACAGCCCGGAGGCCGGCAGCCCCGCCACACCGCCCGACGAGACGAACAGCCGCTGAGGACGCCTCATACCGCGCCGGCGCCGCCCGCGTGGGCGCGGAGCGCGCAGGCCACGGCGCCCGGACGTTCGGCGGGCGCCAGATGCGAGGCGCCCGGCAGTTCGAGGAGGGTGGCGCCGGGCACCGCGTCCGCGATCTCCCGGGAGTGCGCGGGCGGGGTCGCCGGGTCCTCGCGGCCCGCGACGACCAGGGTCGGGGCGGTGACGGTGGGCAGGAGGCCGCGGATGTCGTACGCGGCCAGCGCGTCGCAGCAGGCCGCGTACCCGGCGGGGTCGGCGTTCCGTACGTCGTCGACCAGCGCCGGAACGGTGAACCCCGGGGTGAACCAGCGCCCGGGCGCGCTCTCCGCGATCCCGGCCAGCCCCTCCCGGCGCACCAGGGCCGCGCGCTCCCGCCACGGCCCCGGGCCGCCGAAGTGCGCGGAGGAACAGACCACGGCGAGGCTCACCACCCGCTCCGGGGCGTGCGTCGCGAGGTGCAGCCCGACGGCGCCGCCGAGGGAGACCCCGGCGTACGCGAACCGGTCGAGGGAGAGCGAGTCGGCGAGCGCCAGCACCAGCTCCGCGAGATCGGCGACCGTCGCCCCCGGGCCGATCAGACCGGCCGCGGAACCGCCGTGCCCCGGCAGGTCCCACCGTACGACCCGGTGCGCGACGGCGAGTTCGGGCACGACCGCGTCCCAGAGCGCCAGCGAGGTGCCGAGGGAGGGGCCGAGCAGCAGTGGGGGAGCCGAGGCGGGCCCCTCGGCGCGATGGTGCAGCCTCCCGGCAGCCGCCGCGCCGGTTCCGGTGGTCTCCGAGGTTGTCAACGTCGCTCCAGGGCACGGTCGGTGAGGGCACCGGCGCCGCCGGTGTAACGGGTGGGATCGGTGAGTTCGGTGAGTACGGCCGGATCGAGTCCCCCGAGGGCCGGCTCGTCGGCGAGAACGGTGGCGAGGACCTCGGCGAGGGTGGTGCCCTCGGTACGGGTCCGCCGCGCGGCCTCGGTGAGCAGCGCCTTCGCGCGGGACCGGCCCACGAGCGGGGCGAGTTCGGCCGACAGCCGCTCCGATACGATCAACCCGTGGGTGAGATGCAGGTGTTCACGCATCGTCCCGGCGTGGACCCGCAGCCCTTCCGCGAGTTCCGCCGCGTCCCGGGCCGCGCCGCCGGCCAGCCGGAGCAGATCGCGCAGCGGCTCCCACTCGGCGTGCCAGGCGCCCGCGGGCCGTTCGTCCTCGGCGGTCATCGAGCCGAGGAGCGTCGCGGCGAGGGCGGGGGCGCGCCGGGCGGCGGCGGCGATCAGCGTGGCGCGTACCGGGTTCGCCTTGTGCGGCATGGCGGAGGAACCGCCGCCCGCCCCCTCGGACAGCTCACCGATCTCGGTACGGGAGAGCGTGAGCACATCGGCCGCGAGTTTGCCGAGCGCGCCGGCTGTGAAGGCGAGGGCGGCGGCGAGATCCGCGACGGGGGTACGGAGGGAGTGCCAGGGCAACGCCGGTTCCGCCAGGCCGAGTTCACCGGCGAAGACGGCAGGCAGCCGCAGCGCGGCCCCGGCAGCCCCTGAGCCCTCGGCCCCTGCGGCCCCGATCCCGGCCTCAGCTCCGGCCCCCGCGGCCTCGCCCGTGGCCGGGCCGTACGCCTCGAAGGCGGCCAGCGTGCCCGCCGCGCCGCCGAGTTGGGCGGGGAGCGTGGCGCGCACCGAGCGCAGCCGGTCGCGGGCGTCCAGCACCAGGCTCCGCCAGCCCGCCGCCTTCAGCCCGAAGGTCGTCGGGACGGCGTGCTGGGTCAGCGTGCGGCCCGGCATCACGGTGTCGCGGTGTGTGGCCGCCAGCCGGGCCAGCGCCCGTTCCGTACGGTCCAGATCCGCCAGGACCGGTTCCAGCGTCCGCGCGGCCACCAGCATCGCCGCCGTGTCCAGGATGTCCTGGCTGGTCGCGCCCCGGTGGACGTACGGCCCGAGCGCGGCCGGCAGCGCGGCGGTGAGCCGCGCCACCAGCGGGATCACCGGATTGCCGCCGTCCCGGGCGCGCAGCGCGAGCTCCCGGGCGTCGAAGCGGGCCGCGTCGCACACCGCGCCGACCGCCCGGGCCGCCTCGGCCGGGGCCAGGCCCAGCGATGCCTGGGCCCGGGTGAGCGCGGCCTCCGCGTCCAGCATCGCCTGGAGGAACGCGGTGTCACCGGTGGCGGACTCGGCGCGGCAGCCGGCCCGCCCCGGCGCGAGCAGCCCGACGTCGAGCAGCCCGGCGTCGAGCGGGCCGGATCCGGGCGGGTCGACGCCGCGCGGACCGGCAGGGGATGTGTCGTGCTCGCTCACCGGAACTCCAGAAAGACCGTTTCCCCTTCGCCCTGAAGGCGGATGTCGAAACGGTACGCGCGCGGTCCGCCCGGCTCGGGAGCGGCGATCAGCGTGGCGCGCCGTCCGGCGCCGAGGGAGCTGAGCAGGGCGTCGCCGGTGTCGGCCAGATAGGCGCGGGTGTACAGGTGGTGGAGCAGTCCCCGGGCGAAGACCGCGACGCTGATGTACGGCACGCCGCCCGGTGGCAGCGTACGGACCGCCCAGTGCCCGTCGGCGTCCGTCGGGACGCGTCCGAAGCCGGTGAAGTCGACCCCGTTGCGGCCGATGACCCGGCCGGTGACCGGGTCGCGGCGCAGCGATCCCGGCCTGCCGGCGCGCGAGCCGTCGGGCGCGGGCTGCCAGGTCTCGACGATCGCGTCGGGGACGGGGTGACCGGCGCCGTCGTACACGTATCCGTGCAGGGTGAGCGTGTCGGGATGGCCGGCGGGGGCGACATCGCCGCCGCCCTCGAAGGGCAGGGCGTACCCGTAGAACGGGCCGACGGTCTGCGAGGGCGTAGGCCCGAAGGCCCCGCCCCCGGTCCCGTCCTCCGGCGCGGGTGTGTACGCGGACGTCATCACTGGTCGCCGCCTTCCTCGAAGAGTGTGGCGGACGGTCCGTCGAGGACGATGTCCCAGCGGTAGCCGAGGGACCACTCGGGGACGGACAGACCATGGTCGTAGGCCGCCACCAGACGCGCCCGCGCCGATGCGTCGGTCACCGACTGGAGGACCGGGTCGTACGGGAAGACCGGATCGCCCGGGAAATACATCTGCGTGACGAGGCGCTGGCTGAACGCCGTGCCGAAGAGCGAGAAGTGGAGGTGCGCGGGGCGCCAGGCGTTGACGTGATTGCGCCACGGATAGGCGCCGGGCTTGATCGTCGTGAACGCGTAATGTCCCTGATCACCCGTCAGACACCGCCCGAAACCGGTGAAGTTGGGGTCGAGCGGCGCCGGGTGCTGGTCGAGCTGGTGCGCGTACCGGCCGGAGGCGTTGGCCTGCCACAGCTCCACGAGCTGACCGCGCACGGGCCGCCCCGCCCTGTCGAGCAGCCGTCCGGAGACGGTGATCCGCTCGCCGAGCGGCTCGCCCTGGTGCTGCCGGGTGAGATCGCGGTCGAGCGCGGTGACATCGGTGACACCGAACGCCGGTCCCGTCAGCTCCACGGCCTCGGGGTCCCGCAGCGGGATCAGCGGCTGCTTCGGGTGCCGGAAATGGCTGCTGCGGTACGGCGGGTAGTCGCGCGGCGGATGGTTCCCGGCGGCGGATGCCGCGCGCGCCGCGGCGACCTCCGCGTCGATCTCGTGCTGGCTCAGCCCGTCGGGCAGCGGAGGCGTGGTCACAGGGCGGCTCCCTCGGTACGGGGCGCGGCTGCGGCAGGTGGTACGTCGGCGCCCGGCACGGCGGTACGGAGCTTCGCGGCGGTCTTCCCGGCGATCTCGGCGGCGGTCACGCCCGGCGCGCACTCCACCAGCGCCAGCCCGTCCTCCGTGACGTCGAGCACGCCGAGATCGGTGACGATCCGGTTCACACATCCCCGGCCGGTCAGCGGCAGGGTGCACTCCTCCAGGATCTTCGGGCCGCCGTCCTTGGCGGTGTGGGTCATCACGACGATGACCGTGCGCGCGCCGTGGACCAGGTCCATCGCCCCGCCGATGCCGGTGATCAGCTTGCCGGGGACGGCCCAGTTGGCGAGGTCGCCCCGGGCGGAGACCTGCATCGCGCCCAGCACGGCGACATCGATGTGGCCGCCGCGGATCATGCCGAAGGAGAGCGCGGAGTCGAAGTACGAGGCGCCGGGCAGGACCGTGACGGTCTCCTTGCCCGCGTTGATCAGATCCGGGTCGACGGCGTCCTCCGTCGGGTACGGGCCGACGCCGAGGATGCCGTTCTCCGACTCCAGAACCACTTCCACGCCGTCCGGAAGATGGTTGGGGATCAGCGTCGGCAGCCCGATGCCGAGGTTGACGTACGCGCCGTCCGGAAGCTCGCGCGCCGCCCGCGCGGCCATCTCTTCCCTCGTCCAGGACATCAGCGACGCACCGTCCTCTTCTCGATTCCCTTGTCGGCGGCCTGCTCCGGGGTGAGCGCCACGACCCGCTGGACGAAGATCCCCGGCAGGTGCACCGCGTCCGGCGGGATCTCGCCGGGCTCGACCAGTTCCTCCACCTCGGCGATGGTCACCCGGCCCGCCATGGCGGCGAGCGGGTTGAAGTTGCGGCTCGACCTGCCGAAGACCAGGTTCCCGTGCCGGTCGCCCCGCGCGGCGCGGACCAGCGCGAAATCGGTCCGGATGCCGCGCTCCAGCACGTACTCCGTACCGTCGAAGTCACGCACCTCCTTGGCCGGTGACGCCAGTGCCACCCCGCCCTCGCCGTCGTACCGCCAGGGCAGCCCGCCCTCGGCGACCTGGGTGCCGACACCGGCCGGGGTGTAGAAGGCGGGGATGCCGCAGCCGCCGGCCCGCAGCCGTTCGGCGAGGGTGCCCTGCGGGATCATCTCGACCTCGATCTCACCGGCGAGATACTGCCGGGCGAACTCCTGGTTCGCCCCGATGTACGAACCGGTCACCCGGGAGATACGGCCCGCGGCCAGCAGCACGGCCAGTCCCGAGTCGAGTGCGCCGCAGTTGTTGGAGACCACGGCGAGATCGCGGACGCCGAGCGCGTACACCGCCTTGATCAGCTCGTTCGGGACACCGCTCAGGCCGAAGCCGCCCACGGCGAGCGACACCCCGTCCCGGGTGTCGGCCACGGCCTCCGCGGCGGTGGCGACCACCTTGTCCATACGTGAAGTCCCCATCTCTTCCGGCGCCCCGCGCCCCGCGTACTCAGGCGCGCACTCAGGCTCACATATCCCGCTCAAATGCTCAGGGTACTGACTATCTATCCGGTTGTTTCCCGGAGGGTTCACACAAGCTGCCATCCGACTCCATATACGTCAAGGGTGGTGAGTGAGACCTGAGGGGGCGCGTATCGTTCAGTACACCAACGAAATGACGGCCGGGGAGTACCCAGTCCCCGGCGTCGCGGAGTCCGAGGAGCGCACATGGCCGCGGTGGACCTGACCACACACCCCGGGCATCTCGCCCGCCGTCTCCAGCAGGCGCACTACCTGCTGTGGAACACGATGGTCTCCGAGGAGATCACCTCGCCCCAGTTCGCCGTGCTCAACGCCCTCGTCGCCGAACCGGGGCTCGACCAGCGCACCGCCGGTGAGCGGGTGGGCCTGGACCGCTCCACCACCGCCGAGGTGGTCACCCGGCTGAGCCGCCGGGGCCTGGTCGACAAGGTGCGCGACCCGCAGGACGGCCGCCGCTTCATGCTGCGCCCCACCGACGACGGGGCGCGGGCCCACCGCAAGCTGGCGCTCCGCGCGGCCCGGATGAACCAGGTCTTCCTCGGCCCGCTCACCCCTGCCGAGCAGGCGGTCTTCTTCGATCTGCTCCAGCGCGTCTCCGAGGCCGCGGAGAGCCTGCGCAATCCGGCGGAACCGGTCGCGCACTGAGGGCGGGCCGGTCGCGTACCGGAAGGGATCGATCACGTACCGCACAGGGATCGGTCGGATACGGAAAGGAGGCCGGTCGGATACGGAAAGGAGGCCGGTCGGGCGCCGCGCGGCGGAGCCCGTCGGGCCGCGCGGGAACCGTCCTGACAGAATGTCCCCCATGACTACCGAGAACGTATTCTTCGACATCACGATCAACGGCGAGCCGGCCGGCCGGATCACCTTCCGCCTCTTCGACGAGGTCGTCCCCAAGACCGCCCAGAACTTCCGCGAGCTGGCCACCGGCGAGCAGGGCTTCGGCTACGCCGGGTCGAGCTTCCACCGGGTCATCCCGGACTTCATGCTCCAGGGCGGCGACTTCACCGCCGGCAACGGCACCGGCGGCAAGAGCATCTACGGCAACAAGTTCGACGACGAGAACTTCAAGCTCAAGCACGACCGGCCGTTCCTGCTCTCCATGGCGAACGCGGGCCCGAACTCCAACGGCTCGCAGTTCTTCGTCACCACCGTGGTGACGTCGTGGCTGGACGGCAAGCACGTCGTCTTCGGCGAGGTCGTCGAGGGCCAGGACCTGGTCAGGAAGATCGAGTCCCTGGGCTCCCGCTCCGGCTCGACCTCCGCGAAGATCACCATCTCCGCCTCCGGTGCTGTGCAGGGCGCGTAACGACTAAGGTCGTGTCCCACGTGCCTGGGGCACCCGAACGGCCGCAGTGACCCTCCAGGCTTTCGGCGGTGGAGGCACAGTGCGCTTGAGAGCGGAGTTCACGACCGAACCCTTCGACCTCGACGAGGCGCCCGCCCACGCGGTGGTGGCCCGCGAGGTCGTCCAGGGGGCACAGCTCGACGCGGTCGACGTCGGGCCCTTCGGCAACACCGTGGAGGGCGGCGCCGACGCCGTGCTGGCGGCGCTGGAGACCGTCCTGCGCGAGTCCCTGGCCGCCGGTGCGACCCGGGTCTCGCTCCAGGTCAATGTGATCGGGAGCGGACCCGGGACCGCCGGTACCGGCAGCGCGGGACCCGGCCCGGAGACCGGCCCCGCCGGGGAGGACGACCGGTGAGTGAGCCGCTCGACCATCCCTTCGTCGCGGCGGTCAGGCCGCTGGTCGACGCCATGGGCGGACAGCTGCTGACGCCCGAGGAGGCCCGGCCCGACGATGTCGTCCTGGCCTGGGAGGGCACGGACGTGCTGGCCGTGCGGCTGCCCCAGCTCTCGGACTCCCTCGACCACATCCTGGCCTCGCTGGAGCGCGGCCACGGCAGGCCGCTCGCGGAGCTGGACCGCAAGGCCAAGCAGTCCGTCGTACGGACCCTGGAGGCCCGCGGCGCCTTTGTCGTACGGCACGGGGTGGAGAAGGTGGCGACCGCGCTCGGTGTCAGCCGCTTCACCGTCTACAACTACCTCAACTACGCCGACGAGCAGCGCGCCAGGGCGCGGGAGCAGGACGGCTGACGCGACGCCGGCCCGGCAAGGCTTTTCAGTGGCCGACGCGGAAGGTCGCGTCCTGCCGCTCGGTGGTGGTCGAGACCGGGTCGACGCGCAGGACGTAGTCCGCGTGACGGATGTAGCGGGTGGGGTTGTTGTACGAGCGGAAGGACGACCAGCCGGCGTCCGCGAGGCCCGCCGTACGGTAAAAGGTCGCGTCCCCGGCGAAGGTCGACGTGCCGTCGTCGGCGTCCAGTTGGAGCTGGTAGTTGTAGTGCCGCAGATAGCGGGTGGGGTAGTTGACCGACTGGAAGGAGACCCCGGAGCCGTCGGCGAGGCCCGGGACCAGCTTCCACTGGGAGTCGGCGTACGGGTCGAAGGGGTAGGGGTCGATCCGGCCCACGTTGTTGGCGTGACGGACGTAACGGGCCGGAAAGTTGTAGGACTTGAGCCGGTTCCAGGCCGGGGCGCCCCACCGCGAGAGCAGGTTGGCGTACTCGGTCGCCGTGATCGTCGCGATGCCGCAGTGCTTGGAGTTGAGCGGCTGCGTGTAGCTCCTCTGGTCGAGCGGGGTCCAGGTGCCGGCCGCCGGACTGCTGGACTGCCAGGCGTAGAAGACGCCGTTGGGGGTGTACGTGTCCCCCCAGAGGTACCAGGTGTTCGACGTCAGGGACTTGACGAGGGTCGGCGCCTCCGTGCCGCCCTGGGCGACGCCGGTGCTGAACTCGGTGAAGCTGCCCGGGGCGAGGGACGTGGAGCGGGCCCCGACCAGCGTCTGGTTCTTCTTGAAGTAGAGGTAGTTGACGCCGCCCACGCCGACGGCCATGTCTCCGTCGATCACGTCGTACCCCGGGTCGAAGAAGACCTGCGGGGCGGAGGCCGTCAGGAAGTCGGTGGTGTAGTTCACCATGATCACGTTGTGGCCGCTGCTGTTGACGGCGGAGTAGATGAGCGCGTACTGACCGCGCCCGGCGTCCCAGAACGCCTCCGGTGCCCAGGAGTGGGTGTTCATGTCGTGCAGCCTGAGGCGGTGGTAGCCGGTGAAGGTGCGCAGATCGGTGGAGTTCCACACGTGGACGTACTGGCTGACGTAGCTCCAGTCGGTGCCCTTGAGGTCGGTGGCGAGGACGACGAAGGTGCCGTCCTGCTTGCGGAGGATGAACGGGTCGCGCAGGCCGAGCGCGCCCGAGGTCGGTGTGACCAGGGGGTTGTTCTGGTTGAGCGGGGTCCAGTCGAGCGAGTCCGTGCTGACGGCGAGGTGGAGCCCGTAGTCGGTGCCGTTGCCGTTCGGCGACTCGGTGAAGTAGCACATCACGTACGCCGAGTCGGCGGCGTGGGCGGTCCCGGTGCCGAGGGTCAGCGCGCCCGTCATGGCCAGCGGGGTGGCGGCGGCCATGCCGAGGAAGAGGCGGCGGGACGGCTGGGGGCTTGCACTCATCTTGGTCTCCAAGTGGCGTGCGGGAGCGAAGGGGTGGCCGCGGCGCTGGCGTGCCGGGGTGTGACAAGTGCGCGGCCGGGCGGCCTGGCCGGTCGATATGTCGAACGTGGTTCGGAAAATCGATCAGAAGGTAGAGCGTGGCCGTGTTCACGTCAATCGTTCCGGCGGTGGTGAGAGTGGTGGGCGGCGGGCGATGGGCCGTATGACGCGCCACGCGCAGGATTTCAACAAAGTGTTGACGATCGGTGGGTGAGGGCGTTAGCTGGGCCCAGCCCGCTCAGCCACACCCCCCGCCCCGCTCCGCCACGCCCTGCCACGGAGGCTTCCCGTGACATCGACACCGCCCCCCGCGCCGGGCCTCACCCGGTTCAACACCTCGCCGGACGGCGTGGCCCTGGCCGCGCTGCGCGCGGTGTGCGCCGGCCCGGCGTGGGGGAGGGCGCTTCTCGCCGGGCGCCCGTACGCCACCGAGGACGAACTGCTCGCCGCCGGGGACGCGGCGACGGCGGAGCTGACCGACGCGGAGCTGGCCGAGGCCATGGCCGGGCATCCGCCGATCGGCCGGCCGGAGCCGGGGGACCCCGCCTCCGCCCGGGAGCAGCGCGGCATGGCCGGCGCCTCCGGAGCGCTTCGGGACGAGATGGCCGAGCTGAACCTCGCCTACCAGGAGCGGTTCGGCCATGTCTTCCTGATCTGCGCCACCGGCGCCACCGCCGAGGAGATGCGGGACGCGCTGCGGACCAGGCTCGGCCACACGCCGGAACGGGAGCGGGAGATCGCGCGCCTCGAACTCGGCAGGATCAACCGCGTCCGGCTCTCCCGGCTGGTCACCGAGGGGTTCGCCGCGGCCCCGGTGGCCGGCCCCGCCCCTGCCTCCGGCCCGGCCCCGGCCCCGGCCTCTGCCCCCGCCCCGGCCCCGGCCGCCGCCTCCGTCTCCACGCACATCCTGGACACCAGCGCCGGGCGCCCCGCCGCGGGTGTCGCCGTCGGCCTCGCGGCGCGTACGGAGTACGGGGCCGGTCCCGACGGCGCGTGGGCGGCGCTCGGCACCGCGGTGACCGGCCCCGACGGCCGCTGCGAGGACCTTCCGGCACCGCCGCCGGGCACCACCCACGTACGGCTCACCTTCGAGACCGGGCCGTACCTCGACCGTGCCGAACCGTTCTTCCCGGAGGTGACCGTCGCCTTCGCCGTCACCCCGGGCGAGCACTATCACGTTCCCCTCCTGCTCAACCCGTTCGGCTACTCCGTCTACCGAGGGAGCTAGGGCTGCCATGACCGACCTTTCCCGTCCGGAGCGCCAGGCCCCTCCGGAGAGCCGGGCGCGACCGGCGATGCTCGGCCAGAACCAGTACGGCAAGGCGGAGAACCGCGTCGTCCGGATCACCCGGGACGGCGCCACCCACCACATCAAGGACCTGAACGTCTCCGTCGCGCTCGAAGGCGACATGGACGAGGTCCACCACTCGGGCGACAACGCCCATGTCCTGCCGACCGACACCACCAAGAACACGGTGTACGCGTTCGCCAAGGAATACGGCATCGACTCGGCCGAGCAGTTCGGCATCCACCTCGCCCGGCACTTCGTGACCAGCCAGGAGCCGATCCACCGGGCGCGCGTCCGCGTCGAGGAGTATGCCTGGGAGCGCATCGGGACCGCGTCCCCCGAACTCCGGCACTCGTTCGTCCGCAGGGGCCAGGAGACGCGCGTCGCCCAGATCACCTTCGACGGCGAGAGCTGGCAGGTCGTCTCCGGCCTCAAGGACCTGACCGTCCTGAACTCGACCAACTCCGAGTTCTGGGGTTACGCCAAGGACCGGTACACGACGCTCAAGGAGGCGTACGACCGCATCCTCGCCACCGATGTCTCCGCGCGGTGGCGCTACGGCTGGACGGGCGACGAGAATTCCATGCCGGAGTGGGACACCTCGTACGCGCGGACGAAGGAACACATCCTGCGGGCCTTCGCCGAGACGTACTCCCTCTCGCTCCAGCAGACCCTGTACCAGATGGGCTCGCGGGTCATCGACCACCGTGCCGAGATCGACGAGATCCGCTTCTCCCTGCCGAACAAGCACCACTTCCCGGCCGATCTGACACCCTTCGGGCTGACGAACGAAACCGCCGACGGGGCGGTCTACTTCGCGGCCGACCGCCCGTACGGCCTGATCGAGGCCACCGTCCTGCGGGACGGGGCGGAGCAGCGCATACCGACAGACCTGACCAACCTGTGAGCCCGTGAGCCTGCGGGCCCTTGAGCCTGCGGGCCCTTGAGCCCGCGAGCCCTTGAGCCCGTGAGCCCGTGAGAGGAATCGCCGTGGCGACGTCACGCATCGTCATCGAGAACTGCGCCATCGCGACCGTGGACGCGCACGACACCGAGTACGCCTCGGGCCATGTCGTCGTCGCGGACCACCGCATCGAGTCCGTCGGCGCCGGGCCCGCGCCCGCGGAGCTGGAGGGGGTGGTCCGCCGGGTCGACGGCGCCGGCCATCTCCTCACCCCCGGTCTGGTCAACACCCACCACCACTTCTACCAGTGGATCACCCGGGGCCTCGCCACCGACCACAACCTCTTCGACTGGCTGGTCGCCCTCTACCCGACCTGGGCGCGCATCGACGAGCCGATGGTCCGCGCGGCGGCGGGCGGCTCCCTCGCGATGATGGCGCGCGGCGGCGTCACCACCGCGATGGACCACCACTACGTCTTCCCGCGCGGCTCCGGCGATCTGTCCGGCGCGATCATCGGCGCGGCGGCGCGCACGGGCGTACGGTTCACCCTCGCCCGGGGCTCCATGGACCGCGGGGCGTCGGACGGCGGGCTGCCCCCGGACTTCGCGGTCGAGTCGCTGGACGAGGCGCTCGCCGCGACCGAGGAGACCATCGACGCCCACCACGACGCGTCCTTCGGCGCGATGACCCAGATCGCGGTCGCGCCCTGCTCGCCGTTCTCCGTCTCCACCGAACTGCTTCGACAGGGAGCCGAGTTGGCCCGCCGGAAGGGGGTGCGGCTGCACACCCACGGCAGTGAGACGGTCGAGGAGGAGAAGTTCTGCAAGGAACTGTTCGGGATGGGGCCGACCGACTACTTCGAGTCGACCGGCTGGCTCGGCCCCGACGTGTGGATGGCCCACTGCGTCCACATGAACGACTCCGACGTCGCCGCCTTCGCCCGGACCGGCACCGGCGTAGCCCACTGCCCGTCCTCCAACGCCCGTCTGGGGGCCGGGATCGCGCGCGTCCCCGATCTGCTCGCCGCCGGGGTCCCGGTCGGCCTCGGGGTCGACGGCACCGCCTCCAACGAGGCGGGCGAGCTGCACACCGAGTTGCGCAACACCCTGCTCGTCAACCGCCTCGGCGCACACGGCGAACGGGCCATGACGGCCCGTCAGGCGCTGCGCCTCGGCACGTACGGCGGAGCCCAGGTGCTGGGCCGCGCCGAGGAGATCGGCTCGATCGAGCCCGGCAAGCTCGCCGACCTCGTGCTCTGGCGGATGGACACCCTCGCCCACGCCTCCATCGCCGACCCGGTGACCGCACTGGTCCTCGGGGCCGCGGCCCCCGTCACGCTCTCCCTGGTCAACGGCCGGGCCGTGGTCGAGGACAACCGCCTGATCACCGTGGACGAGGACGAACTCGCCCGCTCCACACGGGACGAGGCCCGCCGCCTCGCCAGGATCGCCGCGGACGGCTGATCCCGCCCGGAGGTTCCGGACGAACGTCCCGCCGGAACCTCCGGGCGGGTCGTCCCGCCGGAAGCTCCCGCCGGGACGACGGCTCCGGCCGGTGCGCGGCGGCTACCCGTCGATGCGGTACGCGTCGCCGTACACCTTCCAGGCGAGCGGGGTGCGCAGACCGAGGTTCCCGTCGTCCAGGAAGACGCGCTGGGCCGTGTCGATCCGGCTGGTGTTGCCGTGGCCCCGCTCGCGGCGCATCGCCGCGACCCGCGCGTCCAGGAAGGCGTCGAGATACGCGCGCTCGTCGCCGCCGCGGGCCGGGCTGTCGGCCTGGGCGAGCGCGTTCGCGCGGATCGTACGGAACCCGACCGTGCCCTTCGCGTCGGCGTAACCGTGCATCACATAGGCGTCGTAGTAGATGAACTGCCCCAGTGCGCCGAGCCCGTCGGCCTTGGCCCGCCGCACGGCCGGGTCGAAGTAGATCCGGTCCCGCTCCTCGTCCTGGGCCGTCCGCATCCGGGGATCGCCGGCCGCCTCCCGCCACGCGGCGGTGAACGCGGTGCCGAGCCCGTCGTGGGAGTCGCCGCCCTTCACCTCGCGGAGCGCGGGCAGGAACCGTGCCAGCGGATTGTCCGGCCGCGCCCGGGTGTAGCGCTCGACGACCCGCAGCAGATCGCCGCAGCCGGTGCAGAACCCGACGAGGCCGGCGGTGTAGCCCCGGCCGTCGTCGATGTCCTCGATGTAGCGGTACTGGTCCTTCCACTTCAGCGAGGAGTTCTCCGCGCTGGAGACCAGCCGCATGGCGATCTCCTTCTTCGCGGGATCGTCCAGCCCCGCCGGCGCCCCTTCGGCGGGGGTGCACGCGACACAGACGGCGAGAACCGGCGGCAGCAGGACGAGCAGCATGCGGCGGAACGCGTGGATCACGTAACGGACCTTTCCCCCCTGGTGTGCCCTGTGCGCACCGGCCTGCCTCCGAGATTACGTGAGGGTCCCGGATGTTCCGGTATGGGTGGTGGACGGCGTACGCACCGTGCTGTACGGGACGCTGTACGGGGAGGTCAGCTTCCCGGCAGCCAGTCGGGGCGCCGCCCGCTGAGGCCGATCACCCGGTCCAGCAGCGGGGCGTCCTCCGCCGTCGCCACCGGCGGGCCGAACACGTCGGACGCCCCGGGCCCGGCCGCCGACAGCATCCCGTACGACGCCCGGAGCCCCGCCTCGGCCGGGGCGTACGGCTGTCCGGTGGAGCGCGCGAGGTCCCAGCCGTGGATCAGCACCTCGTTGAGCGCCACCAGCCCGGTCACCGCACCCGGCAGATCGACCCCGCCGACCCGGGTGTTCCCCTCCCACGCCCCGGGCGAGCGCCACGCGGCGGCCAGCGCGTCGAGCCGCCGGGGCAGCTCCTCCCGCCAGCCCTCCGCCAGTACGGGCCGGGCGCCACCGGGAGCGGTGTCGGTCGTCGGCCCCAGCTCCTTCCGCGCGGCGTCCCGGAAGGCCACCGTCAGCCCCATGAGATGCGCGAGCACCTCCCGTACCGCGTACGCGGGGCACGGCGTGGGCCCCGGCAACTGCTGCTCCGTGACACCGCCCACGACCCGGGCGGTCTCCCGGCAGACGGGGCCGAGGTCGAGCGGCTCCTGCTCTCTGTCTCTGTCCATACCGTATGAGACCGCGCGAGCCGCCCGAACTCATCGCGGGAAACGCCGTGCGTACGCGGCCCGCGTGCGTACGCACGGTGTTTCCCGGGTCAGCCCCGGAGCTGCTCGTAGGCCGGGAGGGTGAGGAAGTCCGCGTAGTCGTCGTCCAGCGCGACCGTCAGCAGCAGGTCGTGGGCCTGCTGCCAGCGGCCGGCCGCGAAGGCCTCCTCGCCGATCTCGCCGCGGATCGCCGCCAGTTCGTCCGCGGCGAGCGCGCGGGCCAGTTCCGCGGTGGCGCGGAGCGTCTCGCCCTCGTGGTCGAATTCCACGCCCGCGTTGATCCATTGCCAGATCTGCGAGCGGGAGATCTCCGCCGTGGCCGCGTCCTCCATCAGGTTGAAGATCGCGACCGCGCCCATGCCGCGCAGCCACGCCTCGATGTAGCGGATGCCGACCTGAACCGCGTTGCGCAGGCCCTCGTACGTGGGGCGGGCGTCCAGCGAGTCGACGGCGATCAGATCCCCGGCGGCGACGGAGACGTCCTCGCGCAGGCGGTCCTTCTGGTTCGGGCGGTCGCCCAGGACCGCGTCGAAGGAGGCCATGGCGATCGGCACCAGGTCCGGGTGGGCGACCCACGAACCGTCGAAGCCGTCGGCCGCCTCGCGGTCCTTGTCGGCCCTGACCTTCTCGAAGGCGACCTTGTTGACCCCGGCGTCGTGCCGGGACGGGATGAAGGCCGCCATGCCGCCGATGGCGTGCGCGCCCCGCTTGTGGCAGGTGCGGACGAGGAGTTCGGTGTAGGCGCGCATGAACGGCGCCGTCATCGTGACCGCGTTGCGGTCCGGCAGGACGAACTTCGCGCCGCCGTCCCGGAAGTTCTTGACGATCGAGAAGAGATAGTCCCAGCGGCCCGCGTTGAGCCCGGAGGCGTGGTCGCGCAGCTCGTAGAGGATCTCCTCCATCTCGTACGCCGCGGTGATCGTCTCGATCAGCACCGTCGCCCGGACGGTGCCCTGCGGAACGCCCACGTACTCCTGGGCGAAGACGAAGACGTCGTTCCAGAGGCGCGCCTCCAGGTGCGACTCCGTCTTCGGGAGGTAGAAGTACGGGCCCTTGCCCAGCTCGATCAGGCGGGCGGCGTTGTGGAAGAAGTACAGCCCGAAGTCGACCAGCGCGCCCGGCACCGGCTCGCCGTCCAGCACGAGATGGCGCTCCGCGAGATGCCAGCCGCGCGGGCGCATCACGACCGTGGCGAGCTCCGCCGCGTCCTTGAGCGCGTACGACTTGCCCGTGCGCGGGTCGGTGAAGTCGATGCTCCGCCGGTAGGCGTCGATCAGATTGAGCTGGCCGAGGACGACGTTCTCCCAGGTGGGCGCGGAGGCGTCCTCGAAGTCCGCGAGCCAGACCTTCGCACCCGAGTTCAGCGCGTTGATCGTCATCTTGCGGTCGGTCGGGCCGGTGATCTCCACCCGGCGGTCGTTCAGTGCCTCCGGCGCCGGCGCGACCCGCCAGCTCTCGTCCTCGCGCACGGACGCCGTCCCGGGCAGGAAGTCCAGGCTGGAGGTACGGGCGATCTCGGCGCGGCGCTCGGCGCGGCGGGCGAGCAGCTCGTCACGGCGGGGCGTGAACCGCCGGTGCAGCTCCGCCACGAACGCGAGGGCCGCATCGGTGAGCACCTTGTCCTGACGGGGCAGGGGTTCGGCGTCGACGATGGCCAGCGGGGAAGACGCTGGTGCGGACATGAGCTGTCACTCCTTCACGAGCGGCGCCGGCGGAGCAGGGGCGCCGTGGCGGCCGGCGTACGAGCGCACCGTTCGAAGTTCCGGGCGCTTCTGACCTGTGGATACTAGTTTCCTCATGGTGGAAGTTCAATGCTCCGTCGGTGTCGGCTCCCTCAGGGCGGCGCCTACGCGAGGTGCGACAGATCCTCCTCCGTGTCGATGTCGTGGGGGCGCGCGACATCCCCGCACTCCACCAGGACGATCTCGGGTTCGTGCGCCTTCAGATAGGCGCGCGCCCCGCGGTCGCCCGTCGCGTCCGCCGCGATCTCCGCCCAGCGGTCCGCGCCGAGGAGCACGGGGTGGCCGCGCCGCCCGTCGTACGCCGCGGACACCAGCGACCCGGGACCCCGGTACGCCGCGACGATCCGGGCCACCGCCGCGGCGCCGATCCCCGGCTGGTCCACCAGCAGCACCAGGGCCGCCCGCGCCCCCGTGCCCGCCAGCGAGGCCAGCCCCGCGCGCAGCGAGGACCCCATGCCGTCGGCCCACCCGGGGTTGTCGACCAGGACGGCGTCCGGGAGCACGGCCCGCTCCCGTACCTCCGGCGCGGCCGCCCCCAGCACCACGTGCACCGGCGCGCACCCCCCGTCGCGCAGGCCCCGCGCCGCGTGCTCCACCAGCGGGCGGCCGTGGTGCGTCAGCAGCGCCTTCGGCCGCCCGCCGAGCCGCCGCCCACCGCCCGCGGCGAGCAGCAGACCGGCGACCGGCGGGTCCGGGTCCGGGTCCCTGCGAGGAGGCTCGTCCTGGGCGGTGTCCGGGACCGTGTCGTCGTGTGTTTCCCACATGCGGTCTGCTTACCGCACCGCGCGCCCGGGCGCCCCCTCGCACCCCTCCGCGCGGTGAATATTTCGCGTGCGCCGGCGATCACCGGGAATTCCTTCCGTATTCCGGACCTCTTCCCGCCGTATTCGGTCCGTGGAGTGGCGCCTACCCTGCGCGATGGCGTTAACTTGCCGACGAACCCAGGCGATTGACCACCGCCAGGGGGGAATCGTCCTGTCGGTACGGAGTCGCGCCCGGCACGCGGGAGCACCGTGGGACGCGGGGCGGAAGAGCGAGGGGGAGCTTTGTTGCGGAGCGTGGGGAAGTCGCCGGTGGCGGAGCAGGGCGAGGACCCGAGGGTCGCGGAGCTGGGTACCGCCGTGGCCCGGCTCCGGCGCGAACTGGCCGTCTACCGCTCGGAGTTCCGGGACCGCGCGATTGCCGAGGACGAATTGGCGGCGCTCGCCGCGATGGTGGCGAGCGGCAGCCCCGAGACCCCGCGGATGCGCCGCTCCCTGCTGCTGATCGTCGGCTCGATCGGCTCGGTCAGCGCGCTGCGGCCGGCGCTGATGGGTGTACGGAGCGCCGTCGACCTCTTCGGCGACGTCCCGCGCCGGCCTCTCTGAGGCCCCGGGATCAGCCCTGGGCCTGCTGCGCCGCCGTGTTCGCCAGCGCCGCCGAGAGATCGCGCGCGACCTCCTGGAGGACGGGCACGATCCGCTCGGTGGCCTCCTCCGTCACCCGGCCCGCCGGGCCGGAGATGGAGATCGCCGCGGCGGTGGGGGAGTCGGGCACCGGGACCGCCAGACAGCGCACCCCGATCTCCTGCTCGTTGTCGTCGATCGCGTACCCCGCGCCGCGCACCGTCTCCAGGGCCGCGAGGAAGGCGTCCGGCGTGGTGATCGTCTTCTCGGTGGTGGCCGGCATGCCCGTACGGGCCAGCAGGGCGCGGACCTCCGCGGGCGGGATGTCCGCGAGCAGCGCCTTGCCCACGCCGGTGGAGTGCGGCAGCACCCGGCGGCCCACCTCGGTGAACATCCGCATCGAGTGCTTCGACGGCACCTGCGCGACGTACACGATCTCGTCGCCGTCGAGCAGCGCCATGTTCGCGGTCTCGCCGGTCTCCTCGACCAGCCGCGCCAGATAGGGCCTGGCCCAGGTGCCGAGCAGCCGCGACGCCGACTCGCCGAGCCGGATCAGCCGCGGCCCCAGCGCGTACCGCCGGTTCGTCTGCTGGCGTACGTAGCCGCACGCCACCAGGGTGCGCATCAGCCGGTGGATGGTGGGCAGCGGCAGGCCGCTGGCCGCGGAGAGCTCGCTGAGCCCGACCTCGCCGCCCGCGTCCGCCATCCGTTCGAGCAGGTCGAAGGCGCGCTCAAGGGACTGGACGCCACCGCTGCCGGGGGCTGATCTGGCGGCGTCGGTGCTGCGGGCGCTGGACGACGGCACAACGGTCCTTTCGGGACGGGCGGACAAGCAAGCAGCCTATACCGGTCCCGGCCGTCCGGCGGGTGGTCGGGGATGGGCTGTCTCTGCCGGTCAGGGGGTGTTTGTCCGGGGTGTGCACGAGTGCCTTGAGTGGGTATGGTGTTCTGGCTGGCGAAATTTGAATTTCACATCATGGAAATATTTGCCTCTGAGGGACCTTGACGGAGGAGCGATCCGAAGTGAAGACTTCTTCAACAGTTCGTTGAATCACGCCTGATGAGGCCGGTGAGGAGTACGGGTGCCCGAGGTGAATCTGCTGCTGCGCTCGACACGCGTCATCACGCCCGAGGGGACACGGCCCGCCACCGTCGCCGTCGCCGACGGCCGGATCTCGGCGGTGCTGCCGTACGACGCGGTCCCCCCGCACACGACCGCGTACGGGGACCCGCGGGGCGACCGGGACGGTACGGCGGTGGTCGAGGACGTCGGGGACGATGTGGTGCTCCCCGGCCTCGTCGACACCCACGTCCATGTGAACGACCCGGGCCGCACCGCGTGGGAAGGGTTCTGGACCGCGACCCGCGCCGCCGCGGCGGGCGGCGTCACCACGCTGCTCGACATGCCGCTCAACTCCCTGCCGCCCACCACGACCGCCGCGCACCTGCGCGTCAAGCGCGACGTGGCCCGCCCCAAGGCCCATGTCGACGTGGGCTTCTGGGGCGGCGCCGTACCGGACAACGTCAAGGACCTGCGCCCGCTCCACGACGCCGGGGTCTTCGGCTTCAAGTGCTTCCTGTCGCCCTCCGGCGTCGAGGAGTTCCCCGAGCTGGACCGGGAGCGCCTGGGGCACGCCCTCACCGAGATCGCGGGCTTCGGCGGGCTGCTGATCGTGCACGCCGAGGACCCCCACGAGCTGGCCGCGGCTCCCGCGCGCGGCGGCCCCGCCTACGCCGACTTCCTCGCCTCCCGCCCGCGCGCCGCCGAGAACGCCGCCATCACCGGCCTGATCGCCGAGGCGAAGCGGCTGGACGCCCGGGTGCACGTACTGCACCTCTCGTCCTCCGACGCCCTGCCGCTGATCGCCGCCGCCAAGAGCGAGGGCGTCCGGATCACCGTCGAGTCCTGCCCGCACTTCCTCACCCTCACCGCGGAGGAGGTCCCCGACGGCGCCACCGAGTTCAAGTGCTGCCCGCCGATCCGCGAGGCCGCCAACCAGGACGCGCTCTGGCAGGGGCTCGCCGACGGCACGATCGACTGCGTCGTCTCCGACCACTCACCCTGCACCACCGACCTCAAGACCCCCGACTTCGCCTCCGCGTGGGGCGGCATCTCCTCGCTCCAGCTCGGCCTCCCGGCGATCTGGACCGAGGCCCGCAGGCGCGGCCACACCCTGGAGGACGTCGCGCGCTGGATGTCGGCGGCCCCCGCCGCGCTCGCCGGACTGGCCGGCAAGGGCGCCATCGAGGCGGGCCGCGACGCCGACCTCACCGTCCTCGCGCCGGACCGGACCTTCACCGTCGACCCGGCCGGGCTGCACCACCGCAACCAGGTGACGGCGTACGCGGGCAGGACCCTGTACGGCGTCGTCACCTCGACCTGGCTGCGCGGCACCCGGATCCTCCGGGACGGCGTCCTCGCCGAACCCTCAGGCCGACTGCTCGAAAGGAACAACTGACCGTGTCCGACGCTCCGCTCCCCACGCTGCCGCAAGCCCGCTTCACCGGTGACGCCCGCCCGTACGGCGGGGGCGACCCGTACACCGACCACCGCACCGCGGACCTCCCCTTCACCCACCTCACCGACCTCGCCGACCGGCGGCTCGGCGCCGGGGTGCTCGCCGCCAACGACGAGTTCTTCGCCGAGCGCGAGAACATGCTGAAGCCGGGGCCCGCCGAGTTCGACCCGGAGCACTTCGGCCACAAGGGCAAGATCATGGACGGCTGGGAGACCCGGCGCCGGCGCGGCACCGACGCCGGCCGGCCGCACCCCGCCCCCGAGGACCACGACTGGGCGCTGGTCCGGCTCGGCGCGCCCGGCGTGATCCGGGGGATCGTCGTCGACACGGCGCACTTCCGGGGCAACTACCCGCAGTCCGTCTCCGTCGAGGCCGTCTCGCTGCCCGGCTCCCCGTCCCCCGAGGAACTGCTCGACCCCGGGGTGAAGTGGACGGTGCTCGTGCCCCGTACAGCCGTCGGCGGCCACGCCGCCAACGGCTTCACGGTCGACGCGGAGCGCCGCTTCACCCACCTCCGCGTCAACCAGCACCCCGACGGCGGGATCGCCCGGCTGCGGGTGTACGGAGAGGTCGCGCCCGATCCGGCGTGGCTCGCCGCGCTCGGCACGTTCGACCTGCTCGCCCTG
The DNA here is from genome assembly GCF_042752355.1 of Streptomyces sp. NPDC059255. NCBI lineage: Bacteria > Bacillati > Actinomycetota > Actinomycetes > Kitasatosporales > Streptomycetaceae > Streptomyces > Streptomyces sp. NPDC059255. Next base: position 35,045 of record NZ_JBHYZP010000020.1, on the reverse strand, counting down.
GAGAACGGCGGCACCGTCGAGGACGCCTCCGACCGCTTCTACTCGTCCCCGGCCAACACCGTCGCCCCGGGCCGCTCCCGGAAGATGGACGACGGCTGGGAGACCCGGCGCCGCCGCGACCTGGGCAACGACTGGATCCGCTACCGGCTCGCCGGGCAGGGCGAGATCCGCGCCGTCGAGATCGACACGGCGTACCTCAAGGGCAACGCGGCGGGATGGGCCGCCCTCTCCGTACGCGACGCCGGTACGGACCCGGACGATGCCACGGGTTCCGGCAGCGGAGGGGACGGCGCCGCGGGCACCGGAGGCTGGACGGAGATCCTTCCCAGGACCCGCCTCCAGCCCGACACCAACCACCGCTTCGTGCTCCCGGTCCCCGCCGTCGCGACCGACGTACGGATCGACATCTACCCCGACGGCGGGATCTCCCGGCTCCGGCTGTTCGGCTCCCTCACCGAACGCGGCGCGGCCCGGCTCGCCGCCCGCCACCGCGAACTCGGCGGCTGACCGCGGGGAGGGACCGGCGAAAGTCGGACCGGCGACGGAGCCCGGACCGGCGAAAGTCGGACCGGCGACAGTCGGCGGCGCGACCAAAGCCGGGAGTCGCGCGACTTTGGTAGCCGCCGCCGCACAGCGGCGGCGGCACCGCCGTTCCCCTGCGTAACTTGTTCGGTATGACGCGTACGGACTACCCCTGGCTGCTCCCTTCGGAGATGATCGACCCCCGAGGCCCCGAGCTGCCCGGCGACCGCGGCCGGGCCCGGCCGCGCCGTACCGTGCGCGACTGGGTCATCGACACGCTGATGTTCGTCATCGCCTCGGGCGTCGGGCTGCTCGCCGTCGAGACGGTCCAGAAGGCCGGCAACTCCGAGCTGGTCGACGCCTTCGACCTGACCGCGGGCACCCTGGCCTGCTGCGCCCTCTGGCTGCGGCGGCGGTGGCCGGTGGAAGTCGCCGTCGCGCTCTCGGTCCTGGGCATGGTGGCCCCGCTCGCCGGGGGCGCCTCGCTCGTCGCCCTGTTCTGCGTCGCCGTGCACCGGACCTACCGCCCCGTGCTGATCGTCAGCCTGGTGGCCCTGGTGACCGGAATCGCCGCGGCGTGCCTCCGCCCGGACCCGACCACCTCCTTCACCACCGCGCTCGTCGCCACCGTGGTCCTGCTCCTGCTGGCGGTGGGCTGGGGCATGCTCGTACGGGCCCGGCGCCAGCTCGTCGTCGCGCTGCGCGAGCGGGCGGTGCGCGCCGAGGCCGAGGCGGAACTCCGCGCCGAGCAGGCGCAGCGGCTGGCCCGCGAGGCCATCGCCCGCGAGATGCACGACGTGCTCGCGCACCGGCTGACGCTGCTCAGCGTCCACGCGGGCGCCCTGGAGTTCCGGCCGGACGCGCCGCCGCCCGAGATCGCCCGCGCGGCCGGGGTGATCCGGGACAGCTCCCACGAGGCCCTCCAGGACCTGCGCATGATCATCGGCGTGCTGCGGGCCCCGGACGGGGAGGAGGGCGAGCGCCCCCAGCCCACCCTGGTCACCCTCGACGAGCTGGTCGCCGAGTCCCGCAGGGCCGGCATGGAGGTCGACCTCGACAACCGGGTCGCCGATCCCGCCACCGTGCCCGCCGCCGTGGGCCGTACCGCGTACCGCATCGCGCAGGAGGCGCTGACCAACGCCCGTAAACACGCACCCGGCACCGACTCCACCGTCGAGGTCAGCGGTGCCCCGGGCGACGGACTCACCCTCGAAGTGCGCAACGCCGCGCCCACGGGCGAGGTGGCGAAGGTCCCGGGCTCGGGGCAGGGGCTGATCGGGCTGACGGAGCGGGCCGCGCTGGCGGGCGGCCGGTTCGAGCACGGACCCACGGGGGACGGCGGATTCGCCGTCCGCGCTTGGCTACCGTGGGCCGCATGACCATCAGGCTGATCATCGTCGACGACGACCCCCTGGTACGCGCCGGACTGACCTTCATGCTCGGCGGGGCCGAGGACATCGAGATCGTGGGGGAGGGGGCCGACGGCACCGAGGTCGCCGCGCTGGTCGAACGGACCGCGCCCGACGTCGTCCTCATGGACATCCGGATGCCCGTCATGGACGGGCTGACCGCCACGGAGACCCTGCGGCGGATCCCGGGCGCCCCCGAGGTCCTCGTCCTGACCACCTTCCACGCCGACGAACAGGTGGTGCGCGCGCTGCGCGCCGGGGCCGCCGGTTTCGTCCTCAAGGACACCCCGCCCACCGAGATCGTCACCGCCGTACGGCGGGTGGCGGCCGGTGACCCGGTGCTCTCGCCCGCCGTCACCCGCCAGTTGATGACCCATGTGGCGGGCCCCGGCGGGGGTGCGGGGCCGGGGGCGGAGCACTCCGCCACGGGCCGCCGGGCGAGCGCGGCGCGGCGGCTGGCCGCCCTCGGGGAACGGGAGCGGGAGGTCGCGCTCGCCATCGGCCAGGGCCGGTCCAACGCGGAGATCGCCGCCGGTCTCTACATGAGCGTCCCCACGGTCAAGGCCCATGTCTCGCGCATCCTGGCCAAGCTCGACCTCAACAACCGGGTCCAGATCGCCCTCCTGGTGCACGACGCGGATCCCGACGGGTGAGCACGGCGGCCCGGTCACCGTGTCCCGCGGCTTTGTCCTGACAACCGGACTTCTCTACTTCCCGTCAACAGAGCATGCGACTACGCTCGCCCCGTGCCCCGTCAGCCGAGATCAGCCCGAGCCGGACAGGAGCCGACCGCCCGCGCCGACCCCGGGCCGGACCAGGCCCCGCCGCTCCGGCTCGCCGTGGACCGCACCAGCCCCGTCCCCCTCTACTTCCAGCTCGCACAGCAACTGGAAGGGGCCATCGAGCGCGGCGGCCTGGCCCCCGGCAGCCTGCTCGGCAACGAGATCGACCTCGCGGGCCGGCTCGGACTCTCCCGCCCGACCGTCCGCCAGGCCATCCAGTCCCTCGTCGACAAGGGGCTGCTGGTGCGCCGCCGGGGCGTCGGCACCCAGGTCGTGCACAGCCAGGTCAAGCGCCCGCTGGAGCTGAGCAGCCTCTACGACGACCTGGAGGCGGCCGGCCAGCGCCCCGCCACCCGCGTCCTGCGCAACACCCTGCACCCCGCAACGGCCGAGGTCGCCGCCGCCCTCGGGGTCCCGGAGGGCGCGGAGGTACGGCTCGTGGAGCGGCTGCGGTACGCGCACGACGAGCCGATGGCGTATCTGCGCAACCATCTGCCCGCCGCCCTCCTCGACTGCGACACGCCCCGCCTCGAAGCCACCGGCCTCTACCGGATGCTGCGCACCGCGGGGATCACCCTGCACAGCGCGCGCCAGACGGTCGGGGCGCGGGCCGCCACCGCCGAGGAGGCGGAGCTGCTGACCGAGCCGGCCGGGGCGCCGCTGCTCACCATGGAGCGGACCGCCTTCGACGACACGGGGCGGGCGGTGGAGTTCGGCTCGCACATCTACCGGGCCTCGCGGTACGCCTTCGAGTTCCAGCTCCTCGTCCGTACGTGACGCTGGCGGCGGGCCGCGCCGTCACGTGACGCCGACCGCCCCGCGCCCCCGTACGGGCCGCAGGGCACCCGCCGACCACCCCCCGACCGGCCATGACCGATACTTGGGCGGCCGGGTTCCGTACGGACGAGCCCCGGCCGCACCGAGGAGCACAGCGAGAAGGGCACGGGGTCGTGGCAAGGGTTCGGACAGGGGTACGCGCGCTGAGCGCCGTACTGGCGGCGGTGCTCGGGGCCTCGGCCCTCGCCGGATGCAGCAGTACGGGCGGCAAGCGCGCCGAGGAACGGGCCCGGCAGGCCGCCGCCCAGGGCCGGGCCGCGGTGGACACGCCCCGGTGGACCGTGGCCATGGTCACCCACTCGGGCAGCGGTGACACCTTCTGGGACATCGTGCAGAACGGCGCCAAGCAGGCCGCCGCCAAGGACAACATCAAGTTCCTCTACGCCAACAGCGACGAGGGCCAGCAGCAGGCGCAGCTCGTGCAGTCCTACATCGACAAGAAGGTCGACGGGCTGATCGTCACGCTCGCCAAGCCCGACGCGATGAAGGCCGTCGTCGCGCAGGCCGTCAAGGCCGGCATCCCGGTGATCACGGTGAACTCCGGCGCCGCCGAGTCCAAGAAGTTCGGCGCGCTCACCCACATCGGCCAGGACGAGACCATCGCCGGCGAGGCCGTCGGCGAGGAACTGGACCGGCGCGGCCGGAAGAAGGCCCTCTGCGTCATCCACGAACAGGGCAACGTCGGCCACGAGCAGCGCTGCGCCGGGGCGAAGAAGACCTTCGACGGGGAGATGCAGAACCTGTACGTGGACGGCACGAACATGCCCGACGTACAGGCGTCCGTCGAGGCCAAGCTCCAGACCGACCGGTCCATCGACGCCGTCGTCACCCTGGGGGCGCCCTTCGCGGACGCCGCCGTCAAGGCCAAGGAGACCGCGGGCAGCAAGGCCGAGATCGACACCTTCGACCTCAACGCCAAGGTCGCCACCTCGCTGAGCTCCGGCACCCTCGGCTTCGCCGTCGACCAGCAGCCGTACCTCCAGGGGTATGAGGCAGTCGACCTGCTCTGGCTCCACCGCTACAACGCCGATGTCCTCGGCGGCGGACGCCCGGTGCTCACCGGACCTCAGATCATCACGCAGAAGGACGCGGGCGCGCTGGAGGAGTACACGAAGCGGGGGACCCGGTGAGCGCCTCCGCACCTCCCGCCGACAGCCGTCCCGGTGGCAACAGCGGAAACGGTGCCGACAGGGGACCTGGCGGTCCCGGCGGCGTCGGCGGCGGCGCGGACGAACGCCTGCTGCACACCTCCGTGCTCCGCAAGCTCCTCGGCCGGCCCGAGCTGGGCTCGGTCGTCGGCGCGGCGGCCGTCTTCCTCTTCTTCGCGTTCGTCGCGGACTCGTTCCTCCAGCTCTCCAGCTTCGGCACGGTCCTGTACGCGGCGTCCACGATCGGCATCATGGCCGTCCCGGTGGCGCTGCTGATGATCGGCGGCGAGTTCGACCTCTCCGCCGGGGTCATGGTGACCAGCTCCGCGCTGGTCTCCTCGATGTTCAGCTACCAGATGACGGCGAACGTCTGGGTCGGCGTCCTGGTGTCGCTGCTGGTCACGCTGGCCTTCGGGGTCTTCAACGGGGTCATGCTGACCCGTACGAAACTCCCCAGCTTCATCATCACGCTCGGTACGTTCCTGATGCTCACCGGTCTCAACCTCGGTGTGACGAAGCTGGTCAGCGGCACCGTCTCGACCAAGACGATCAGCGACATGGAGGGCTTCCCCTCCGCCCGCGCGCTCTTCGCCTCCCAGCTCACCGTCGGCGGCGTCGACCTGAAGGTCACCATCCTGTGGTGGGCCGGGCTCGTCGCGCTCGCCACCTGGATCCTGCTGCGTACCCGCTTCGGGAACTGGATCTTCGCGGTGGGCGGCAACGCGGACGCCGCCCGCGCCGTCGGCGTACCGGTGCAGCGGACCAGGATCCTGCTCTACATGGGCGTGGCGTTCTGCGCCTGGATCTCGGGGCAGCACCTGCTCTTCTCGTTCGACGTCGTCCAGTCCGGCGAGGGTGTCGGCAACGAGCTGATCTACATCATCGCGGCCGTCATCGGCGGCTGCCTGATCACCGGCGGCTACGGCTCGGCGATCGGCTCGGCCGTCGGCGCGTTCATCTTCGGCATGACGAGCAAGGGCATCGTGTACGCCGAGTGGAACCCGGACTGGTTCAAGTTCTTCCTCGGAGCGATGCTCCTTCTGGCCACCCTGCTCAACGCGTGGGTGCGCAAGCGCGCGGAGGCGTCACGATGACCGCACTCGTCGAACTGGACGACGTCAGCAAGTACTACGGGAACATCCGGGCCCTGGAGGGCGTCTCGCTGGAGGTCCACGCGGGGGAGATCACCTGTGTGCTGGGCGACAACGGGGCCGGCAAGTCCACCCTCATCAAGATCATCGCCGGTCTCCACGGCCATGACGCGGGCGAGTTCCTGATCGACGGCGCGCCGGCGGACCTCTCCTCCCCGCGCGACGCGCTGGACCGGGGCATCGCCACCGTCTACCAGGACCTCGCCGTCGTCCCCCTGATGCCGGTCTGGCGGAACTTCTTCCTCGGCTCGGAGCCGCGGAAGGGGTACGGGCCCTTCAAGCGGCTCGACGTGGCGCGGATGCGCGAGACCACCCGCGCCGAGCTGCTGCGGATGGGCATCGACCTGCGCGACGTCGACCAGCCGATCGGCACCCTCTCCGGCGGCGAGCGCCAGTGCGTGGCCATCGCCCGCGCCGTCCACTTCGGCGCCAAGGTCCTCGTCCTGGACGAGCCGACGGCGGCCCTCGGGGTCAAGCAGTCCGGCGTGGTCCTCAAGTACGTGGCCGCCGCGCGGGACGCGGGGCTCGGAGTGGTCCTCATCACGCACAACCCGCACCACGCGTATCTGGTCGGTGACCGTTTCGTGCTGCTCAAGCGCGGCGCCATGGCGGGCAGCCACACCCGGGACTCGATCACGCTGGACGAGCTGACCCGGCAGATGGCGGGCGGCTCCGAGCTGGCCGAACTGAGCCATGAGCTGGAGCGCGCCCCCGCTCCGAAGCGCCCGGGCCCCCCGGCGGCGGACACGGACTGACCGGGGTACGCGCCGGTGACCGCGCCGCGCCCGCGCCGGGCACCGACCCGCGTACGCGCCGGGGCGCGCGGCGGCGCCGTCCGGGCCGCACGGCGACCCCACGCGCCCCGGATGGCACAATCTGGCAGGGCGGACACCCGTCCGCCGCCGCTGCCCGCCCGGGCCTGGCGGTCCCCGACCCCGCAGGGACGACACGACTCGTGCGAGCACCCAGCCGCCGCCCCACTCGGTACGGCACGACCGATCCGACGGACGACACACGAGGAGCGGGCCGATGAGTACGTACCGTGACTTCACGCACCGCGGCACCGCCCGCGCCACCGTCCTGCGGACCGTCGGCACCCGGGAGCGCCGCTCCCTGCTGACCGCGCCCCGCGTCCCGACCGTCGGCATCGACATCGGCGGTACGAAGGTGATGGCCGGGGTCGTCGACCCGGACGGCAACATCCTGGAGAAGATCAGGACCGAGACGCCGGACAAGTCCAAGAGCCCCCGCGTCGTCGAGGACACCATCGTCGAGCTGGTACTCGACCTCTCCGACCGCCACGACGTGCACGCCGTCGGCATCGGCGCGGCCGGCTGGGTCGACGCCGACCGCTCCAAGGTGCTCTTCGCCCCTCACCTCGCCTGGCGTGACGAGCCCCTCAGGGACGCGCTCTCCTCCCGGCTCGCCGTCCCGGTCATGGTCGACAACGACGCCAACACCGCCGCCTGGGCCGAGTGGCGCTTCGGCGCGGGCCGCGGCGAGGACCATCTCGTCATGATCACCCTGGGCACCGGCATCGGCGGCGCCATCCTGGAGGACGGCCGGGTCAAGCGCGGCAAGTTCGGGGTCGCGGGCGAGTTCGGCCACATGCAGGTCGTGCCCGGCGGCCACCGCTGCGCGTGCGGCAACCGCGGCTGCTGGGAGCAGTACAGCTCCGGCAACGCCCTCGTACGGGAGGCCAGGGAGCTGGCCGCCGCCGACTCACCGGTCGCGTACGACATCATCGAACGCGTCAAGGGCAACGTCCAGGAGATCACCGGACCGCTCATCACCGAGCTGGCCCGCGAGGGCGACGCCATGTGCGTCGAACTGTTCCAGGACATAGGGCAGTGGCTCGGCGTCGGCATCGCCAACCTCGCCGCTGCCCTCGACCCGTCCTGCTTCGTCATCGGCGGCGGGGTCAGCGCCGCCGACGACCTGCTCATCAACCCGGCGCGGGACGCCTTCCGCCGTCACCTCACCGGCCGCGGCTACCGCCCCGAGGCCCGGATCGCCAAGGCGGAGCTGGGACCCGAGGCGGGCATGGTCGGCGCCGCCGACCTCTCCCGGCTGGTCGCCCGGCGCTTCCGCCGCGCCAACCGCCGCCGCGTGGAGCGCCATGAGCGGTACGAACGGTACGCGCAGGTGATCCGCACCGCCCGGCCCGGTCAGGAGCCGCCGTCATGAGCGCGGACCTGCCGGGCACGGCCGCCGCGACGGCCCCCGCAACGGCCCCCGCACCGGCGCCCCAGGAGCGGGCGGCGGCGCCGGGACCGAAGCCGCCCGAGGACCGCCGCCACCGCAACCGCAGGCGCTGGCTGACGGCGATCGTCATCGTGCTGCTCATCGGCATCCCGGCCGGATACCTCGCGATCTCCGCCGGGCAGAGCCGGGACAGCGGCCGGAACAAGGAGATCGAGTCCGCCGCCACCGGCCTCCAGGACCTGCGCCCCTCCAAGATGAAGCGGCGCGTCTTCGAGGTGCCGATCCCGTCGGGCGCCTCCCGGGTGCGCTACTTCGAGACGAGCAACTGGAAGACGAGCAGGTTCTACGTCCAGTTCGACGTGACCTCCGGACGGCTCGACGCCTTCCTCACCGAGATGGGGACGAGCCGCTCGGCGCTCCGGGACGGCGCTGTCACGATCACCCCCCGGGACCGGCGCACCGTCGGCTGGAACTTCGACCTCCCCGGCCACCACCTGGCGGGCACCCACCACCAGCAGCAGAGCCCGCGCCCCAGCCAGGACGTGGTGGTGGACCTCACCGACCCCGGATTCCCCCGGGTGTACGTGGTGTCCACCACCACCCCGTGAGGGGGCTGGAGTCTGCGCGGCCTCTTGCCGGGCGACGGGCACGCGGGACGGAGGGGGCCGCCGCCGACGGCTCCCGGGCCGTACGGTCCACGGGCCGTACGGTCCCCGGGCCGTACGGTCCCCGGGCCAGGCTCGACCCGGGCCGCACGCCCGGCTCGACCCTGGCCTCAGGCCAGGTTCACCCAGGCCCCCCGCTCGGCCGACCGGCTCATCGCGTCCAGCGCGACGGCGCTCGCCACCGCGTCGTCCAGCGTCGCCCCGTGCGGGGTGCCGTCGGCGATGGAACGGAGGAAGGCGTGGGCCTCGACGACCTTGAGGTCGTCGTAGCTCATGCTCGATGCCGCACCGGGCTGGAAGGCCTCGTACGCACCGTGTCCGGGGCCCACGTACACGGTGCTGACGGGCTGGTCCTGGTACGAGTCGCCCCGGCTGACGCCGAGTTCGCCCATCCGGCGGAAGTCCCAGCCGACCGCGCCCCTGGTCCCGTGCACCTCGAAGCCGTAGTTGTTCTGCTCGCCGACCGAGACCCGGCATGCCTCCAGGACGCCGCGGGCGCCGGAGGCGAAGCGCAGCAGGCAGTTGACGTAGTCCTCGTTCTCCACCGGACCCAACTCGCCCCCGGCCGACCGGACATGACCGGCCGTGGCGCCGGTGGGCCGGGCCCGTTCCGGGATGAAGACCGCGGTGTCGGCGGCCAGGGAGTCGATGTCGCCCAGCAGATGGCGCGCGAGGTCCACACCGTGCGAGGCCAGGTCGCCCAGCACCCCGCTGCCGCCCCGCTCGCGCTCGTACCGCCAGGTCAGGGCGGAGTCCGGATGGGCGGCGTAGTCGCTGAAGAGCCGGACGCGCGCATGGGTGACCGTGCCGATCCCGCCCGAGGCGATCAGCTCACGGGCGTACGCGACGGCCGGGGCGTTGCGGTAGTTGAACCCGACGGTGCCCTGCACCCCGGAGCCGGCCACGGCGTCGGCCACCGCGCGGGCGTCGTCGGCGGTCAGACCCACCGGCTTCTCGATCCAGATGTGCTTGCCCGCCCCGGCCATCGCGACGCCGATCTCGCGGTGCAGGAAGTTCGGGGCGGTGATGCTGACGGCCTGAACGCGCGGGTCGGCGGCCACCTCGCGCCAGTCCCGGGCCGTCGAGGCGAACCCGAACCGCGCGGCGGCCTCCTCGGCCCGGCCCGGCACCTCCTCGGCGACGGTCACCAGCTCGGGACGGAGCGGCAGCCCCGGAAAGTGGTGGAGGACCCGTGTGTACGCCTGGGTGTGCACCCGTCCCATCCAGCCGAACCCGACGACGGCGACCCCGAGCGTACGCACCATTGGACTGCCCCTCTTTGGACCGTTCCAGAACCCTGGCAGCCCACGATGGAGGCCCTTCATACTGGTGTCAAGGTCTTCACGAAGGAGGTACGGGCGTGGAACGGTCCAGACGATGAGGACGCCGACCATCCGTGACGTAGCCGCGCGGGCGGGCGTGTCGAAGTCCCTGGTCTCCCTGGTGCTGCGCGGGGCGGACGGCGTACGGCCGGACAAGCGGCGGGCGGTCCTCGACGCGGCCGAAGCGCTCGGCTACCGGCCCAACGCGGCGGCCCGGAGCCTGAGCGAGCGCCGCACCCGCACGGTGGGCGTGCTCCTGAACGACCTGCGCAACCCCTGGTTCGTGGAACTGCTCGACGGGGTGAACGCACGGCTGTACGACAGCGGTCTGCGCATGCTGCTGGCCGACGGCCACCTCAACCGGTGGCTGGGGGAGGACCTCACCCGTACCTTCACCGAGCTGCGCGTGGACGGCCTGATCGCCGTCGGCACCCTGCCCGACCCCGGGGTGCTGCTCACCGCGGCGGGTCGGGTGCCCACGGTCGTCGCGGGCGCGCGGGAGCCGGTGCTGCCCGCCGTGGACATCGTCGCCAACGACGACGGACACGGTGCCCGGCTGGCCACGGAACACCTCATCGCCCTCGGACACCGGGACATCGCGCACATCGCCGGGCGGGGCGCGGTGGGCGAGCTGCGCCGCAGCGGCTTCGAGGCCACCATGCGGGAACACGGCCTGGCCGGCTCGGCCGTGGTGGAACAGGGCGACCTCACCGAGGAGGGCGGCTACCGGGCCGCCGTACGGCTCCTGAACCGTCCCCGGAGGCCGACCGCGGTCTTCGCGGCCAACGACATGACCTGCGTGGGAGCCCTTTCGGCCGCGGAGGAGAGCGGGCTGCGCGTCCCCCGGGACCTGTCCCTGGTGGGGTACGACAACACGTACCTCTCCCAACTGCGCCACCTCTGGCTCACCACCGTGGACCACGCGAGCCGTGACGTGGGCCGCCGCGCCGCCGCGCGGCTGCTCGACCGCATCGCCGAGCCGGGCCGCCCCGCCCGGGTCGACCTGGCGGTCCCCTCCCTCGAAGTGCGAGGGACAACGGCGCCCCCATCTCCGGGAATCCAGCCGGAGCGGTTCGTCTAGGCATGCCGTACGGACGGGCCGGCAGACGTGTTGCGCACGGCACGGGCCGATGGTTCGACGGTGCTGCAAGTGCGGCACGATCCGCCGTGGGCGGTCCGCTACGGCGACGCCTTCGCGTTCAGCACGGCCTTCGAACGCTTCCGCGGCGCCCACCCGAGCGAGTACCGCGTGACGTCCCCTGGGCCGCTGAGCCCGCTCGTCCCCGTCCGGTGTGCTCAGCTCGGAGGCGGGACCGAGACGGCCATCACCAGCGTCGTCACGGTGTCGCCGGTATTTCCGTACGTGTGCGGGGTGCCGGCCTCGAAGCAGGCGCTGGAGCCGGCCGGGACGCGGTACTCGGTGCCGTCGACCGTGAGTGTCAGCTCCCCGGCCGTGACGTGGACGAGTTCGGTCGTGCCCTTGGGGTGCGGGTCGGAGGCGCTGCTCTCGCCGGGCTCCAGGCGCCAGTCCCACATCTCCAGCGGACCCGGCGCCTCGGTGCCCGCGAGAAGGCGGTTGTAGCTGCCCGCGGGGGTGTGCCACAGCCGTACGGCCTGCTCGGCGGGGACGACGCGGACGGCGGGCCCGGCCTGCTGGTGGTCGAGCAGGGTGGTGACACTGACCCCGAGGGCGTCACCGACCTTGACGACGGTGCCGATGCTGGGGTTGGTGCGGGCCTGCTCGATCTGGATGAGCATGCCACGGCTGACGCCGGCCCGGGCGGCGAGCGCGTCCAGGGTCAGGCCGCGTTCGGTGCGCCAGCGCCTGACGTTGCGCGCCAGGGACTGGGTCAGCAGTTCGAGGTCCGCCACGTTCCACCCACCGGATAGTTCACTGCCGCAAGGGAAAAGTACACGGTAATGGACTCACCTGTGCTGCACTTGATTGTTCATTGAAGTGTACTGCGATCGGGAGGTGCTCCCGGGGGCCGAGCCGCGGAGGGGTGTCCCCCAGCCCGGCGTCCGCAAGCTGGCAGAGCGTCGGCCCAGGTGTGGTGAGAGGGTCGGGCTATGCGGGTGTTCCATGGCTCGGCATCCGGAATGAGCCTGATCAGTTCCAGCAGGACCCTCTTCGCTCTCGCGCGGGCCCTGCCCTTCGTGGTGCTCGTGTCGGTGCTCGGCATCGAACTCTCCCCCGCGCACTTCCTCTACACGGGCCCGCTGCTGTCGCCGGCCCCGGCGCTGGCCGCCATCACGATGGGCCCCGCGGGAACCGGATCGGTGATCCTCATGGCGGGGGTGGTGAGCGCCATCACCGCGACCTACAACCATGCCTGGGGCACCCAGTTGGTCTACGCCAACCTGCTGGCGCTGCTCGTGGTCTCCGTGGCCAGCCTCGCGACCAGCACCGCGCGCGTACGCAGGGAACGGGAACTGGCGACGGTCCGCCGGATCGCCCAGGTCTCCCAGGACGTGGTGCTGCGCCCGGTCCCCGCCCGCCTGGACGGAGTGCGAGCCGCGGGCGTGTACCTGGCAGCCGAGGCGGGCGCCCGTATCGGCGGCGACCTCTACGAGGTGCTGGCCACCCCCTTCGGGATCCGGATCATCGTGGGAGACGTACGGGGCAAAGGACTGCCCGCGGTCCGCGCGGCCGCCGCGGTACTGGGCGCGTTCCGCGAGGCGGCCTACTACGAGCCCGGGCTGCCCGACGTGATGCGGCGCTGCGAGGCCGCACTGCGACGGGAGCTGTCCCGCGCGAGCCCCGCGCGGACGGGCGGGGCGGAGGACCCCGACGCGCCGGAGGGGGACCCGGCGGAGCAGTTCGTCACCGCGGTCCTCGCCCAGATCCCGGACGCCCCCGTCGTCGAACTGGTCAGCCGCGGCCATCCGTCACCGCTGCTGCTCCGCAGGGGTGAGGTCAGCGCTCTGGAGATCGCGTGCCCGCTGCCGCCGCTCGGTCTGGAGGAATTCCTCGGCACGCCTCCCGTGCCGGTCGAGAAGTACGTGTTCGAACAGGGCGACCAGCTGCTGCTGTACACCGACGGAGTACTGGAGGCCCGCGACACCGGCGGGAACTTCTTCGATCTGCCCACGCACCTGGCGCGGCTGCGCGGCCGTCCTCCGCAGGAGCTGCTGGACCGTCTCCGCCTCTTCCTGGTCGACCACACAAGGGGGCACCTGGCGGACGACGCGGCAATGATCATCATCGAGCGGGACACGCCGTGAGCGCGAGCAGGACGATCACCAGCAGGGCGAGGCAGGCGACGGAGTGCACCCGGTCCGGGACGCGGGCCGCGGCGCGGCGGGCCAGGGCGCGGAGCGGGGCCCTGGTGACGGCGACTCCGTCGAGGTTCTCCTCGGCTGTCCTCGTTCCGGTCGGGTGCCTTACAGGTTGTCGACATAGAAGTCGGTGAGTCGCTCGACGGCGGCGTCGACGTATGCGGGCTCGTCGTACATCTCGTAGTGGCCGGCGCCGTCGATCACCATGAGGTCGACCGGGTTGGGGGCCAGCTTCCACAGCTGCATGCCGGCGTCGTAGGAGCCGGTGTTGCCGATGCGTCCGGCGAGAATGACCTGCAGTGGCTGGGTCAGGAGCTGGTCGACCAGGTGGAACGCGTCGTAGCCCAGCAGGAGGGAGTCGCCGCGCGAGAGGCGCCGATTCGTGGAGTGCTCGTTACCGCCTCGCCCGGTGCGGTAGTAGGTGATGGCCTGGGTGGTGTCGATGTCGGTCAGGCCGGCCGCCGTGGCGTCCTTCAGGGTGTCGGGCAGCCAGTTCACCCGGGTCATCTCGCCGGAGCGGGCCTCTTCGATACGCGCGTCGGCGAGGGCGTCGAGCGCGGCGGCCGGGCCGTCGGGCTGGAAGCCGCGGAACGAGGTGCCCATGTTGGCGGGGACGACCGTGCCGACCGCCTTGATGCGGTGGTCCGTGCGGGCGGTGTGCACGGCGTAGCCGCCACCGGCGCAGATGCCGAGGACGCCGATGCGCCGCGGGTCGATGCCGGGGGTCGTGGTGAGCGCGTCGACGGCGTAGGAGATGTCCTCGCCCCGGCGGTAGGGGTCTTCGAGGTCCCGGGGCTCACCTCCGCTCCGCCCTTGGTGAGCGGGGTCGAAGACGAGCGCCGCGATGCCGCGGGCGGCGAGGCGGGAGGCGTAGTTCGCGCCGATCTGCTCCTTCACGCTGCTGCCGGGGGTGGAGAGCACCACGGCACGCAGCCGCGCGGCACTGTCGAAGTCGTCGGGCAGGTGGAGGTCGGCGGCGAGTTCGATCGGTCCGCGCCGGATCATGAGGTGCTGGAGCATGGGTGGCGCCTCTCGTGAGGTTGTTGTTCCATAGATGTCCAGTACAAAACGGCTACTAGTGCAGTTTGAAACTAGTACGGAACGGTACCACTTTTGATAGGGGGGCTCGTATGTCGGTCTACGGGGCGCAGCTGTGGACGCTGAACCAGCGGCTGCTGAGTGTCGTGATGGATGCCTGCACGCAGGAGCTGACCGAGCTCGGGCTGGAGACGAAGGAGTTCTTCGTCCTGGCCGAGGTGGAAGCATCGCCGTACCCGGCGGAGATCGCGACCGCACTGCTGCTGCCCAAGGCGAGCGTGACGGTCTACGTCCGCAACCTCGTCACCAAGAGGTTCATCCGCCGCGAGATCGACGAGGCGGACCTGCGGCGTCACCGGCTCGTGCTGACCGCCGAGGGCACAGAGGCACGAGACCGAGCCCTCGCGGCCCTCGCGGCGGAGTACGACCGCAGGCTGGCGAGGATCACTCCCCAGGACCGCGCGGAGCTGCAGCGCATCCTCAACGCGATGCTCGCCCCGCCCGCGTGAGGCCGTAGGCGCGAGCCGTTCGTCCGTCCGGTGGGCTCGTCTGATCTGGCGGCCTGTGCAACGTCTTCATTGACGAGGTCGACGCCTTTGACCGTGCCGTCCTGGCCATCGGCACCGACTACCCAGCGGGCCACCTGCTGCCCTACCACGAGCACCGCCGGGCCCAGCTGCTGTACGCCGCGACCGGCGTCATGGAGCTGGCGACGGCGGAGGGCAGGTGGACCGTGCCCGCCCGATCGCGCGGTGCTGATCCCGGCCGGGACCCGGCACCAGGTCTCCATGCCCGGGGTCAGCACCCGCGGCTACATCGAGCCCGCCGCCGTGCCGTGATTCCCCGCCCGCTGCCGGGTCGTCGAGGTCTCCGCGCTGCTGCGTGAACTCCTCCTGGCAGCCGTCGCGTTCCTGCGCCACCCCGACATCCACGATCCACCCGCCCGCTGGGCCGCCGCCCTGGGCATCGGCGAACGCACCCTGGGCCGGCGGTTCCGCGGCGCCACCGGGCCGAACTTCGCGCAGTGGCGGCAACGGGCCTGCGTCGTGCACTCGCTGCGCCACCTGGCCGCCGGACAGGCCGGGTACGCGACCCCCGAGACGTGCCGGGCGCACGCCGCGAGCCGATGAAGGTGCTCGCCGAAGCCGGCCGGCGGCTTGTCCGGGTGCGGCGAACCCGACGGTCCGCTGACGATGCCAGGCGCTGATCCAGGAGGCTGCTGAGGACTCCGGCCGTGCAGGACCTTTCGTAGCGAGGTGAACAAAGGCTGATGAGTTCGCCCCGGCCACGTGGGAGCCCCTGCGGCATGAGAGGGTCTGGCGGGTGAGCGAGACACCACCGAAGACCCTGCAATACCGCCTTGACGGGCCGGCCGAGGCCCCTCTGCTGGTCGTGGGCCCCTCACTGGGCACCACCTGGCACAGGTGGTAAAAACCGTCCAGGAGTGTCCAGCTAGTCCGGTAGCGGGTGCATAACAGCAGGTCAGGGTAGCCCTGTCCGGGGGAGTGCGCGTAGTTCGTGAGAGCTGTGTGAGAGCGCACGTGCGACGACAAAGCCTCGCCGGGGGGCCGGCGGGGCTTCGCCGTGGCTTGGGATGCAACGGTGAGCGGTGTCGGGTGGGCCCTGCGGCACTCCGGGCTCTCTGCGGGACTGTGCTCTTGCGGTGAGGCGGAAACCTTTGACGTGCCACGGCCTCAGGGCTCCGTGAGTGGGCCTGCACTGATCTCCATTTGCCGGATCCAGGCGTGCACCCTGTGTGCGGCCGAGGCTGCCCTGAGCGGGGACACGGCTCCTGCGATGCTTCAGCCCCCTCGTGGCGCGATGTGTCCACCCCGGCGGGCCCCGCGACGGGGTTTTCCGAGAGGGCGCGGCCCGCTCGCGACGCCTCGGCAGGGTTCTGCCGGTGGCGGGTTACGGCCGTGTGCACTTGTGCGACGGGACACCGTTGTATTCGGGGTCGCCGCTGTCCAGGACGCGCAGCAAGGACGCAGTGACCACGCGAGCCGAACGGCCGACCCTGAGCACTCGGCACGGGAACTCCCCGCGACGAATAAGTGCGTACCCTTTCGCCCGTGAGAACCCCAAGGCTGTCGAGGCGTCGGTTACGCTTCCTGTCCCGCCCCAGGTTGCTCGAATTCGTGCGGGGCTGTACTGCGCTTCCGGAGGTTCGGTGGTCTGTTTTTGCAATCGGATTCTCCAGGTCATCTCATGTCCGCGCCCGGTGAGTCCGGCCAGAGGTGCATGCGGCTGGTACCTCATGGTGCCGGGTGACGGTGGCGGTGGACTATCCATGATGCGCAGGGTTACCGGTTTGGGTAACCGGCGATCCCGCGCTATGGTGTCCCGCCTTTGATGGCCTTCGTTGATCTGATTGCGATGACGCGCCACGTGGAGTGCGTGGCGATCCTGCAACCCGCCATAAAGGGCGCTTGGCCTGCGGTTTTGCGAGTTCTTATTATGTGCGGTGCGGCCGTTACGGGCGATATCTAGACGCTGAAATGACGCTCGTTCTGATGGTTCGTCAGGCGCTTTGCGTCGCTGGTGGGGCGGTCTGCTGGCTACGCGGGTGTGGCAGGTTGGCGGGAATTTCGTGGTGCCAAGCGGTCTTGCTCAGTCATATGTGTGGTGGCGCCCAGTAGGTTCTTCGTCTGCTGGTGGTACAGGGTTGGTGTGCAGGTTGACCTGTTTAAATGCCCGAATTGGACCTGGATGGTGGCTGCTCGGTCCGTGCATGGTCCGGATCTTGGTCCGCGCTCTGGGCTTGGACGAGGATCCAGGGGGCGCGGACAGCTCCGCTTGAAGAGCTGCTTCGTGTAGGCCCAAGACCGCCGAGTGGGTCTGGGGTGAAGTGGCTGGGCTGTGGGCTTTACGTACCCCCGAGTTTTCGGTGTGCTGATGACTCGAGGCTTCAGCCGGCACTTCAGTAGACAGCTCTGGCATCACGAGTGGTGTCGAAGACGCAGGCCACCGTTGCCATGCGCTTGCGGTTGGGTTTCTCCCCGGGAGCCAGGCGTCCGCGCCGTCCGGCCGCCGCGGTCTTGGCTGCGGCCCGACGGGTGGCCTCGCGCATGGCTTCGGGGCGCATCACCACGCCTTTGCCGTCGACCTGGAGGACCAGCGGCATCTCGCGGGTGCACGGGGTGGGGATCTTCATCGCGTAGTAGGCGGCGATGTCGACGGCCGCGGCGATCACCAGCTCTTCGAGGCGGCGCTTGCCCAGCACTCTTCCGCATCGTCGCTCGATCGCGGCCTGGGCCTGGTCGAAGGAGCCTCTCACGGCTTCCAGGACCGCGAGCCGGGCCAGGTCGCGGTAGGCGATCCTGTTCACCCGTACCGGCCCGAACACGCAGGTCAGCCAGCGGGGATGGTTGCTCTCCCGTCAGGTCCGAGGCCGTCCTTCCGGCCCGCGCACCACCGGCCGTTCCACGCTGATGCGGGCCGCCGTTTCTTCCGTCCTCGCACGCAGGTCGAGGTGATCCTGCATCAACTGCCGCAGCAGTTCGCGTCCTTGCTGTTCGAGCAGGCCCTCCAGCTCGTCATGGGCCATATTCCGCGCCGGGGCGTCGGCCAGCGTCGAGACGAGGCGTTCGAAGGCATCACGGGAGGCGGCATACCCTTCAGGCTCGAGTAAGGCGTCATAGGGTTCCATCTTGGGCTCTTCTTCGGCTCTTCTTGCGGTTCGTTCGGTTGGCACCTTCGAATCTACGGAGAAGAGCCTCTTGTTCACCGGGAGTTGACGTGACCGGCGTCCCCGTCATGGCGGGCGAGGGTGAACCGTCCCGGCGTGTCCTCGTCCAGCCAGCCCCGCTCCACCAGACGCTTCAGCTTCCCCCGCGTCCCCTCGATCTTCGCCGTGGTGGCCTCCAGCCCGATCCGCGGCACGATCTGCTTGGCCTGCAATGGACCCGGAGCATCAGCGACGATCTCCACGATGTTCCGGTACACGTCCGGCAGCACCCCAGCGACCAGGCCCTCCCGCCACGGCGGCACCGCCATCACCCCGATACCGTGAGGAGCCGGCGTTTCCCTGGGTTCCGGCGCATCGTGCGCCTCCACCTCCGCAGCCGACAAGTCCGCCAGCACCTCCATCACGGTCTCCCGCGTGATCTCCAACCGCGACAGATCAGCCCGGGCGCTCTCCAGCCGGACAGCCAACTCCGCAGCCTCGGCCTGGAGTTCTTCCACCCGCTGTCGAGCCGCGGCCTCCCGCGCCTGAAGTTCTTCCGGCAACGACACCATCGTCCCCACCTCCACCTCGCCACGGTAGAAGTACGACGACACCGCCCACACCTCAATCAGCATCTTCCCAGCTCAGCTATCCCTCGAAAGGATCCGCACCCATCGACGAACGGCGCCGGCAAGAGCACGCGCACCCTGATCACGCACGTCGGAGGTCTCGCTGCCGGTGCGCCGCGGGCCCTCCGTCGTGGCGCAGAAGTCCGCAGGGGTTCGATCACCAACTGCGTGCAGCCGGCCAGCGGCATGAGGTCACGTCCACCGCATCCCCAACTCATCGAGGGCCCCGCGTCGCTCCGGGCTCAGCTTGGCAGCCTTTCGCCTGACGGTGTCGAGGAACGACCGGAGCCGGACCTCTGCATCGTCCACGAGCTCCACGTGCTTTCGCGCGGGGCGGAGGTGGCCTTCGCGGGCGTGAACTGCCGGACGGCGGCCAGGCTGATGGCCCACCGGTCGTCCTGCGAGCGCGGGGCCGGCCGTGTACGCGACGCGTCGTCAGGATCGACACCGATCACTCCATCAGGTACCTCTGCGCCGGTTGGAGCACCTCCCTTGCCGACTTCTGCCCGGCGATCCACACGCCGATGTCATCGCCCTGCACCACCACCTCTCGCGGCCCGGCAGGTAGCGCGTCGCCGGCCTTCACATGGGCCAGGGTGAGCCGGTAGGACCTGCGGTTCCTGGTTTGGGTGTTACGTGCTGTGCGTTGAGTGGCGTGCGCGTTGGTGCTGGTCAGGTTGGTGGAGTTGTGCATCGGGATTTGCCTACGGTTTCCACCGCTGTCGAACAGGTCGAGGTTGCTGTGTTCGCCACCGCGCTCGACGGTGTTGAGTTGCCGGTGCTGAGGACGAGAGAGGATGTCGATCCCAGCCGTTGATCTTGGCGCCGTCGGTATGGCTAACCTGCGCCGTGTGGAGGATCCCCACAGTGTGGGGAGATGTAGGCCAGCCTCAAGGTCACCCCCACACCCCTGGATGGACCCTACCCCGGACAGCGCACCACGGCCTGCCTTCAGCCGCGACCTCGTACGCGCTGTCCTGAGCCGGCTCGATCCCACGCAGCGGCACGCCGGCTGAAGCCAGCATCCACCGCCGATCTCTGAGCTATCAGCGCCTGATCGTGCGCTTCCGCATCGTCGTGCGCTTTCGCGCGCCTGTCCGTGTCCCGGGCGTTGTCAGTGCCGGGTGTGATGATGCAGTCGTGACAAAGCCGAACCTCTCCGAATCCGGCACGCTGCGAGAGTCTGAAGGCACCAGCGGTGATCGCGGACCGGCCGCGGACGTCTGGGCGCCATGTGCCGGAGATCCGAACCTGCGCACTCCTCCTCCGGCCGGTTCCCCGGGGCGTACGCCTGCGGGGGAGGATCTGGATCTGCATCTTGGCTGGGACCGTTTCGAGAAGCTGATGCTGGCTCTGGCCCGCCGTGTTCTGGGCCTGCGGGACATCCGCTTTCGGCGTTACGGGGTCCAGGGGCAAGAGCAGCACGGCATCGACCTGGCTGGTCGGGAGCCGACGGGTGACTACACGGTCGTCCAGTGCAAGGACTACGCGGCGTTCACCGCCGGGGACTTGCGCAAGGCGGTCGAGAAGTTCGCCGTCGGGCGGCGTCCCTTCGATGCCGGCCGTCTGATTGTGGCGACTTCTGCCTCCACCGAGGCCACGCAGCTGGCCGACGAGCTGGCCGGGCTTCAGCTCCAATATTCTGACCTCGACTTGGACCTGTGGGGAGCCGAGCAGATCAACCAGCACCTTCGCTACTGCGGCGACATCGTCGCCCAGTTCTGGACGCGGGAGACGGCGGCCGACTTCTGCACGGGCGCTCCGCTGCCAGGGGTGCCGGCTCCACCGCCCGACCGGCAGGAGCAGGCCGAGAGGATCCTCATCGGGCCCCTCAATACCGACGATGTGGCGCCGATGCTGCGGGCCGCGGACAGCAGGAGGTCCGAAGCACCGGCGGAATCAGCCAGGCTCTATGGAGACTTGGCGCACCGGCTGCACGTCGCCGGGTACCGGGGACATGCCACCGTCTTGCGGAAAAAGCAGCTCGAGGCGCTCCAAGAGGGCGGTCTGTTCGACGAGGCAGCCGGCTTGGCGGCCGAACTCGCCGCAGCCGCACTCCACCACGGAGACAGCGATCAGGCACGGATCCTGGCCCACCAGCTGGAGCAGTTCGCCCGCGACGCGGCCAGCTCCGGCACGCCAGAGGCTTCGGTCACAGCACGTCACGCCGCCCTCATCAACGCGGCCGCCCAGGACATCGCCCACCCTCTGACCATGAGCCGTCTGGCCCCCGCCCTGGCAGCCGGCGACAAACACGCCCCCGACTACCGGCCGCTTCTGGTTCTCATGCTCGGCGAGTACCTGCTCGCCACCGAGCCCCATACGCTCGAGGAACTCGACGGCCTGATCAGCGCCGCCCTCGCACAGGCAAAAGACCAGCCGGTAACGGAACAGACGCAGGACATTGTTTTGCGCCTGCGTCTGCTGCGAGCCGAATACGACATCTCGCAACGGCAGGAGTTGCTCCGCGAGGCCAGACGGCACCGGATGAAGGGCCGGCACGCAGCACTCGTCAGCGCGCGCGAGGCGCGACGCTGCGCCCTCGAAGGCCGGGCAGAGGAAGCAGTGGAGAACTGGAGGGATGCCGTCCAGGACGGCATCCACGCGGGACTTGCCGAAGAGGCCGCCGACTGGCTTTACGCCATCCGCGCGGCCAACGCACGGTACGGACCGTGGATGACCGAGATCGATGACGAGCACCGCCTTGCCCAGGCGCTGCGCACGACGGGCACCGGTCGCCTGTTGGACCGCATCCGGGACCCCAGAGCACAGGCGATGTCGGCGCTGGTGAGGGGCAAGCCCACCGAGGCGGTCCTGGCGGCCCGGCGCTGGCTGGCCGACAGCGTGGTCGCCGGGAGCTGGGCGGACGAGAGCGAAGCCGTGACGGTGCTCGCGGACCTCTACCGCGACAGCGAACCCGCCCTGGCCGCGGCCTACTACCAGCGCGCCGGAAGCAGCGAGAAGCTCGAACAGCTCACCAAGGGCATGGGAGATGAACTGCTTCCCCTGGTGCCCGGCGCGAGCCAGCCGTGGTGGGTCCTGCGTTCACGTGCAGCCCTCATTGCGGCACAAGCCGACCTGGGCGAGGACGCGGCGGCCCACGGGCTGTTCGAGGAGATGCTGGACCTGGCCGTACGCGGCAGGGCTGGCGAACTCGTCGATTCACCTACACGGTCCCTGGCCGTTCAGGCCGCGAAGAGCGCCTGCGCTCTCGCCTCGCGCAGCTCGCCTGAACAGGCCGCAGCACTGCTGGACCTGCTCAGCTCCGACGTCCCCCGCCAACCCCATCAGTACAGTTACACCGACGACGAGCACGCGACCGCATGCGTGGCCATCGCCATGGCACACCCCGAACTCGCCATGCGCGCCCTCACCAGGCTGTTCGATCTCGCCGACGTCCACACCGACAAAGCTCTGAACGTTCTTCTAAGGGATCAGACGCTGCGCCTGCTGGGCGCCAGGCCGCAGGGCGACAGCTCGGCTGCCGGTACCGCCTCCTGCAGCCCGCTGAGCGATGACGAACAGAACACTCTGCGCAGGCGGGCCGACGAGCTGGTCAAGCGGGAACACTACCTGTCCAACGTGATTCAGGCTGCCCTCAACCCCGGCCATCCCGACGTGCAGGAGCGCGCCAGGACGGCTCGGGATCGCATCCTGAGCCGGCCTGAGCCGGAGCCCAACTCCATGTCCCTGGGCAGCACGATGGTTCCCGACTCGGCCATGGTCTGTCACCTCGCCTCCGATGATCAGCGAGCCTGCCTGGACAAGCTCCTTGCCGTGGCGAGTGATCGACGAGAGTCGGTGTCCAACCGGCAGGACGCTTTGATCGGCGCCCGCAATCTCGTTGTCGACCAGGAGCCGGAGGCCAAGGGCACCACCTTCCGTGCGAGTCAGCCCTTCGCCCTGGGCGCGCTCGACGGAAGCCGACTCGACGAGTTCACGGGCCAGGCCCACCCCCTCAGTACCCTGAAGATCAACCTGGGATCCGCGTCGCTGCGCGGCCCCGGACTGCGCCTGGCCGCTGCCTCAGCAACAACAGCTGACGAGCAGGAATGGGTCGAAGGCCAGGCAGTTGAACTCCTGCGCAGCGACGATGCCCATGACGTCCAGGAAGCAGCCCTGACACTCAACAGCCTCCCACGCGACGTCACAGGGGACATTGACGCCCGCGCTCTGGCCGACCACAGCCATGTCACGGCTCGGCAGCTCAGCGCAGTGCTGTGTATGCAGCAGCCCCAGCGCTTTGCCGACACCACGGCACGTCTCGCCGCAGACCCGAGCGTCCGAGTGCGCCGTACTCTGGCCGAAGCGGCGACAGCTCATGCAGGCCCCGACGCTCCACCGGTAGTCGCGGGACTTCTGGACCGTCTTGGCAAGGACCCCCGGCACAGTGTCCGCGTCCTGGTGCGATTCCGGTAGAACAAATCCTAGTAGGGCTTGGTCATGTTGCCGTTCCGCGGTCTTCTCGATCTCCCAACCGACCCGAACGCCAGTCCACATCGCGACGCAACTACCCGGATGTGAGAAGGGTTTTCAGACGAAGGCGTGTGCCTACCTGACCGTACCGGGCGCTGGTGACCTGTCGAGCCGATCCCTGGGGGCCGGTTCTGCGTCCACCGGCACAAAGGCGAAGCCGTTGCCTTCGCGGACGACCCGACCGACGCTGCGCGAGGGCAGGTGGCCCGTGCAGAGCAACGTGTCGGTATCGCTGTAGCGCTCCAGAAACGCGCGGCGGGTCTCGGCGGACCGGCGAGGGTCGCGGTCCCGGGCGAAGGAAAGTGCGGGGTTCCGGATCTGCAGTTCGGTGTGCAGCAGGTCCCCTGACATGACGAAGTTGTCCGAGCCGTCGCCGACGCGGACGGCGACGTGGCCATCTGTGTGGCCGGGTGTAGGCAGTAGCCGGACGTGGTCGCCGATCCGGAAGTTGCCGTCGACGATCTCGGCCTGGTCCGCTTTCACGATCGGGACGACGCTGTCGAGGTAGGCGGGCAGTACCTTCTCGTGGCGGTGGATGTGCTCGGTGGCCGCAAGCTCGGTTGCGCCGAAGACGTATCGGGCCTGGGGGAAGGTCGGCACCCACCCGCCGTCCGGCGCGGCGCAGGTGTTCCAGCCGACGTGGTCGTGGTGGAGGTGGGTGGGGACGACCCAGTCGATGTCGTTCACCCCGAATCCGGCGTGGTCGAGCGTGTCCAGGAAGGTGCTGTCCGACTTCATGTGCCACTCGGGCCGGGGCCGGTGCTTACCGTTGCCGATGCAGCTGTCGATCAGGATGAGCTCGCGGGGCGTCTCGACCAGATAGCACTGGTAGGACAGGACGAAGCGATCCTCGGAATCCAGTGATCCCGGCTGCAGGTGGGGCCGGTGCGCGTCCAGGGTCTCCAGGGTGAGCCCGGCGAGCATGTCCAGCGCCGGGTCGAAGGGCGCGGTCAGCTCCACGATCCGGTGCACGGTCACATCCCGGACGCGAAAGGTCTGGTACATCGTTTTGGCTCCCTATCTCGATGTCATGTGGTCGACGGTTTCTTCCAGCGTGGTGCGGATGCTCCCGGCACGCCGGCGGGCATCTTCGTCGTGCGTGTGGATCTCCACAGGGAGCGGGGCGCGGACTGTCCCGACCATGGCGCACGCGGCGGTGGGATCCTCGCCCGCAGGGCTGGCTGAGACGGTCCGGGTGAGCCGTTTGGGCCCGCCGCACCAGCAAGTACAGATCGGCCGAGCGCAGGACCGCCTCAAGGGCGACCTCGTCGACGGTCGCCACCGGATCCGCATGTCGCGGGCCGAGCACCTGGCCGGCCGCATCGCGATCGCCTCCGCCGATCCGACGACCGCGGCGGCGAGCTGCAAAGTCGTGTCCCCGTCCGTGCCGCGGTGCCCGGTCACTCGAAGCGCTACGCGGCGACGCGGACGGGTCCGCATCGTGAGATGCCGTCATGTCACCTCTCTCACAGGACCAGAAGGAGGAACCAGGACGCGAGCGGGGCAAGGACGACGATCGACATCGTGTAGGCGAGCATGGTCCGCTGGAACCGCAGACGGTCCGCGACCCGCGCCTCAGCGAGAACGATGCAGCCGTTCGTCGAGAAGGGCGAGATGTCGACGACCGTCGAGCAGAACGCGATCGCGATGACGAAGGCCGCCGCCTCGACGTGCCCAGTCTGGGTGAGCGGGATCGCCATCGGTATCGCGATCCCGATCGTGCCGATGCTCGAGCCGAAGGCTGAGAGCGCTGCGGCGGCCACCAGCAGGACGAGGGCTGCCACGATCGGCAGGCCCATCCGGGCGGCGCTGCTCCCGACAGAGTCCAGCGTCCCGTTCTGCTGGAGCACCGCCATCAGTGTCATCATCCCGGTCACCAGGAGGACCGCCGACCAGGCGACCTCGCGCATGGCCTTCTCCGCCAGCCGAGAGCGCATGATCAGCAGGGCGCAGGCGATGACCATGGCCGTGGCGCCCACGTCCACGCCGAAGGCCGCGGGCACGACGAGCAGCAGCAGGATCCCGACGAGAGTCAGCACCCGTTCGGGCGACCAGCGCACCTCGGCCTTCGCCGGAGCGGTCAGGGTGCGGGTCGATCCGGGCTCGTCGTCGTGCGGTGTGGGCTCCCCGCCCGCTCCGTCCTGGTCGGGATCGGGCTCCGCCTGGCCGAAGAGGCCGCGGCCGAGCACCACGAAGAGGACGGTCGCGAAGGCGAGGTTGAACACGAACGGGAAAAGGAACAGCGAGAGCGGCGTCAGCCCGAGGTTCATGTCCCGGGCCATCCGCAGGGTGAATGCGCCGAAGATCGTGATGGGCGA
The DNA here is from genome assembly GCF_042752355.1 of Streptomyces sp. NPDC059255. Taxonomy (NCBI): domain Bacteria; kingdom Bacillati; phylum Actinomycetota; class Actinomycetes; order Kitasatosporales; family Streptomycetaceae; genus Streptomyces; species Streptomyces sp. NPDC059255. The sequence goes on along the minus strand of NZ_JBHYZP010000020.1, from coordinate 9,597 downwards.
GAGCGCCGCGCCGAGCGCACCGTGGCTGAGCATCATGCCCATGAGCAGCGGGTTGATCTTGTAGCGGCCCGCGATCGACATGGCGATCGGCGCGAGCATGGCGACGGCCAGCAGCATGCCGAGCGACATCAGGGCTGCGGCCAGGAAGAAGATCATCCAGACGATGGCCCAGCGCCGCCCGCGGACGAGCTTTAGCGCCCGGTCGACTATGAGGTCGACGGTCCCGTTCACGTTGGCGATCCCGAAGAGCAGCGTGATCCCAACAAGGAGGATGACGATGTCACCAGGCAGCAGGTCCATGACATCGGAGGTCGAGACACCGGACGCCGCGCCGAGCACGAAGGCGGCGATGAAGGCCAGCAACCCCATGTTGAGCGGCGTCAGGGTGGCGACGACGAACACCGCCACGACGGCCAGGATCGAGAACAGCTGGAGCATGGGAACTCTGTTCCGGTCACGGTCGGTCGGCGCCAGAGCGGCACGGACCGCGTGACCATTGAGGCGAGGGAACTGATGGGCCCGCGGCCTACAGGCCGCCGGTGGCCACGTACTTGAGCTCGAGGAACTCCTCGTTGCCGACGGTGCCGCGTTCGCGGCCCAGGCCGGACTCCCTGGTGCCGCCGCAAGGGGCGGCGGGGTCGGAGACCAGGCCGGTGCTGAGCCCGATCATGCCGCTCTCCAAGTTGTCCGCGACCCGCGAACGCTCGGTTGAGGTTCTCGGCGAACACATGGTTGGCTGGCCCGAGTTCGGTGGCGTTCGCCGCGGCCAGGGGCTCGTCCTCAGTGTTGAACACCGCGATCGGGGCGACCGGCCGAGGATCTCCCCGTGGTTGAGTCGCGAGCTCTGCGGCACTTCGGTGAGCACTGCGGGCGGGTAGGGGTACCCCGGTCCGAAACCCTGCCCGCCCCGATGGTGATCCGCGATCCGTTGGCCACCGAGTCGCCGACGAGGTCAATGACCTTGTCGACCCCCTTCGCGCCGATGAGCGGCCCGGCCCGGAGCCCATCCTCGGTGCCGCAAGCGAGAAGTTCCACGGCGTGATGAACAGACACAGCCCGACGGGCTGGATCCTCACCAAGAACCGGCCACTCCCGGTGGGGGCGGTGGCGAACCCGCCGTCGATCCGCACCACCTTTTCGGAGAACCAGCGGAAAAACTCCGCTGCGTAGGCGACTTCGCCGCGGGCCTCCTCCAGCGGCTTGCCCCTCTCCCAAGGTCATCACCCGGCCCAGGTCGTCCTGACGGGCCCGCATCGCCTCGAAAGCACGGCGCAGGATGTCGCTGCGCTCCCGCGGGGCGACGGCGGCCCGCCCGGCCGGGGCCTCGTGGGCGGCGGCCAGCGCCGCCGCCCCGTCCTGCGGGGCCGCGCCCGCCACCTGGACGAGTACCTCACCGGTCGAGGGGCCCTCCGCCTTCGTCGTCGCCCCCGACGATGCCTGCCGCCACTCACCACCGATCAGCAGGCCAGTGGGCACTGCGGTGAGGACCTTCTGTTCGAGATCGGCACTCACGACAGGCTTCCCTCTGTGTCGAAGGTGATGATCTGGCGCAGGGCGGTGCCGTCGGCGAGGGTGTCCATCGCCTCGTTGATCTCGTCGAGAGTGATGTGTGACGAGATCAGCTTCTCGACGGGCAGCAGGCCCTTGCGCCACATGTCCGCGTACCGCGGGATGTCCCGCGCCGGTACGGCCGAGCCCAGGTAGCTGCCGACGATGGTGCGGGCCTGCGCGGTCACGACGAGTGGGGAGATCGACGCCCGTGCCTCCGGATTGGGGAGTCCGACCGTGACCGTTGTCCCTCCCGGGGCGGTCGCGGCGAACGCTGTCTCGAACGCGCCGGCGTGCCCGGCGCACTCGATGACGTATCGGGCGGCTATTCCGGCCTCCACCACCTCAGCGGGGGTGTAGGTCTCGTGCGCGCCGAGGGTCCGCGCCGTTTTCAGCTTTCCCGGGACCTGGTCGACCGCGATGATGTGCTCGACTCCGTCCGCGGCTGCGACCAGCAGCGCGGCCATTCCGACGCCGCCGAGCCCTACGATCATTACGCTGTCGGACGGCTTGGGCCGCGCGGTGTTCAGGACGGCCCCGCCGCCGGTCAGGACGGCGCATCCCAGAACGGCGGCGACGTCCGGGGGGATGTCTGCGTCCACCGGGACGGCGGACGCCCGGTCGACGACGGCATGGCTGGCGAAGCCGGAGACGCCCAGATGGTGCTGGACGGTGTCACCTCGCCTGCTCAGCCGGCGTTCGCCGTGCAGCAGTTCGCCCGCGTTGTTGGCGGCTGTGCCCCGCTCGCAGGGGAGCCTGCCGTCGGCCGCGCACGAGGCGCACTCCTCGCAGCGCGGCAGGAACGACATCACGACCCGCTGCCCGGGGGCGATGTCGTCGACTTCGGTGCCGGCGGCGACGACGATCCCGGCCGCCTCGTGCCCGAGCAACATCGGCAGCGGGCGCAGCCGGTTGCCGTCGACCACGCTGAGGTCGGAGTGGCAGATGCCCGCGGCCTCGATCCGCACCAGCAGTTCGGTCGGACCGGGGGCGGCCAGGTCCAGCTCGTCGACAACGATCGGCGTGGACTCGGCGAAGGGCCTGCTGCGGCCGGATTCCTGGAGGACTGCTCCGCGGATCCTCACGGGAGGGGGACCTCGATTGTCCGCAGCGGGATGAACTGCTGCGCGGCGTGCATGTCGCGGTCCCCGACCGAGCCCTGCGGTGTCGTGCGCGGGTAGGAGACCTTGATCGCCCGCAGGTCCGCGATGAAGAAGATCTTCACCTGCTCGGGCCGCACCCCGTACAGGGCAGCGATCATGTCCGGGTTGATTACCCCTGAAGCCGCGACGGCGTCGTAGGCCGTGTCGTCGTCGAAGAAGATGTCGACGGTGACCCAGAACGGCCCCGCGTTCTTGGACCGGATGTACCGGGCGAGTCCGCCCAGCGTGCGGGGCTCTGTGTTGACGGTGGACATCAGTTGATCTCCGTGGTCTCGAGTCGGAACAGTTCGGTGGGCGTCAGGGCGTCCACGACGTGCTGCAGGACGAAGCCGTAGAGCGTGCCCCGCTCGGTCTCCGCGGGCGAGGTCAGGAACGACCAGCTCGGGACACCGCTGGCTCCCGGCAGCGGATGGTGCAGCAGGTGGGGGTTGGAGAACTTGGCGACGGCGGTGGCAGCGGCCTGGTCCTTCGCCGTCGCGATCATGACCACGCCGACCTCGCGCGGGGCCGCCGTGCTCGGGTCGAGCTCGCCGAGTACAGCGTTCCAGCCGTACGGGCGCAGCTGGATGTCGTACTCGTCCGCGGTCAGGCCCAGCGCGTCCGGGATGTGCTCGTGCAGGAAGGCGTTCAGCGAGTCGACCCACTCGTCGATGCGGCCGAGTACCTCGTCGTCCCGGAGACCGACGATGCTCATGGTCTGGGCGCCCTGGACGGCCGAGCCTTCGAGCTTGGCGGTGTGCTGCTCGACGAGCTCGAAGCGGGAGCCCTCGACGCGGACCCGGCGGTCGTCGAGCGCGATGTAGCGGGCGTCGGTGGTGTTCAGTGTCCCCGCGGGCTCGCGGAGCCGGAAAGGGTCCGTGTTCTCGTAGAGCAGGTGTGCCGACACGGTGTACGGCGTGCAGGAGGCGTCCGGCATGACGGGCTCGACCTCGAAGCCGTCCGCGTCGATCGAGACGATCACGCCGCCCTGGCCCGAGCCGGTGGTGCACAGCGCCCCGCACTCCGCGATCTTCGCGGCGTGCCAGGCCGGTCCGAGGTCCGCGCCGCGCATCACCGGAACGACCGCGATGGCCGCGCAGTCGGTGGCACGCCCGGCCAGCACGATGTTCGCCCCGCCGGCGAGCGCCTCGGCCATCGGCTCATGGCCCATCAGCGCGACTATGTGCTCGCAGCTGTCGATCTCGTCGTCGGTCAGCGGACCGGCGGGCTCGAGCGGGTGGACGGCGCCCTCGGCGAGCCGCTGCTTCAGGAACGCCTTGTCCTGCTCGCTGTAGATCCGGGCGAGGCGGCGGCCGGGGATGCGATCCTCGGCCACGATCTCCTCGACGATGCCCGCGACCCAGTCGACGCCGTCGTCCGTCCCCGAGGTACCGCAACTCCCGATGATGACCGGAACGCCCGCCTCGGCGGCCGGGCCGAGGATCTTTCGCAGGTCGCGGAGCACCGCGCCCCGCGCGGTCTTCGGCTTGGACGCGCCGAGGTAGTACGGCCCGGAGTCGGTGGAGCCGCCGTCGATCGCGATCGCGTCGACGCCCGACTCGAGCGCGATCTTCACGGTCCCCTCCGGGAACCCGATTCCCAGCATCCCGTTTGGCACCAGGACACGAGTTCGCTCAGTCATGAGTTGCTCCTCTTCGAATGGAATGAGACAGGACGGTCACCTGCCGACCGGCACGGCACCGGTGAGCAGGGTGGCGGCGATCATCACCACCGACACTGCGAGGGCCCACGGCAACGCCTTGCGCTGCAGGTCGCCGAGGTTGAGCTGGAGACGCCCGGACAGCAGGTAGAGCGAGGCGACCAGCGGGCTCAGGGCATGCACCGGAGCACCGGTGAGCGCGGCCCGCGCCACCTCGGCGGCCGAGAGACCGTGTGCGGCGCCGCCCTCGGCCAGCAGCGGCAGGACGCCGAAGTAGTAAGCCTCGTTGGACAGGGCGAAGGTCAGCGGCAGCGCGGTGACCGCGACCAGCGGCCCGTAAAAGGTGCCGAGGCCATCCGGGATCACGCCGACCAGGGCCGCGCCCATCGCGTCGACCATGCCGGTGCCCTCAAGGACACCGACGAACACACCAGCCGCGAGGATGAGACTGATGATCGGGATCACGGAGGAGCTGTAGGAGTTGATCCGCCTTCCCTGCTCCGCGACCTGCGGGAAGTTGACGAGCATGGCGAGGGCGAAGCCCGTCGCGAACAGCAGTGCGAGCGGCCAGACTTCGAGGACCAGGCAGGCCATGAGCCCAAGCGTCAGGGCGGCGTTGACCCAGTAGACCCGCCGGTGCCACGCGGCGAGCGGGTCCGCGGCACCGTCGGCGCCCTCGGGCTCGACGGGTTCGGCCGAGTCGCCTGCGCCTGCGGAACCGGACGCGCCAACGCTTCCGCTCGACGGGGTCACACCGTCACCGGCCATCACCTCGGCGAACGAGACGCCGGCCCAGGTGAGTCTGCGCCGCTCGCGCAGCCCCAGCACGCCGGCGACGATCACCGTCGCGAGCGCACCGGCGATCATGACCGGGATCATCGGCAGGAAGATCTCGGCCGGCTCGACCTTCAGCGCACTGCTTGCCCGGCTGACCGGCCCGCCCCACGGTGTCAGGTTCGTGCAGGCGACGGCGAGCAGGGCGATGGTCGCGAGGACCAGCCGGGACATGCCGAGCCGGTCGTAGAGCGGCAGGAACGCGGCGCAGACGATCAGGTAGGTGGAGGATCCGTCGCCGTCGAGGGACACCAGCAGGGTCAGCACCGCCGTCGCCACGGCGATTTTGACGGGGTCGGCCCCCGACACCTTCAGCGCGAGCCGGACGAGCGGATCGAAGAGCCCCACGTCGATCATCACGCTGAAGAAGAGGATGGCGAAAGTAAGCAGGGCCGCCGTCGGGGCGAGCGAGCGGATGCCGTCTAGCACGGCGTCGCCGAGGACGTCCCCTTTCCCAACGAGCAAGCCCGCGGCCAGGGGGATGAGGATCAAAGCGACGATCGCCGACAGTCGCTTGGTCATGATCAGGACGATGAAGAGTACGACGACCGCGTAGCCGAACGATGCAAGCATGCGGGCCTCCCGTCATTGGAAGTGTCGTGGAATGTGGAAAGTAGGCGGCCGCCTCACCGCGGGGCGCAGCGCCAACCCGGGCAGATTGACAAACGCACGCCATGCTGGTCAATATTGATCACGTCAACATTGATTCATTCGAATCTTCGCGAAGGATGTCGATGCCCGAAGAGTGCTTCCTGACCACCGCCGAGGTGGCGCGACGCCTTGACGTGAAACCTGAGACCGTCTATGCCTACGTGAGTCGCAACTTGCTCACCAACGCCCGCCCCGGCGATCGGCGCGGCAGCCTCTTCGCCGAGTCGGAAGTCGAGGCCCTCGCCGCGAAGCGGCGCTCCGGGCGGCGGCCCGCCGGCATCGTCGAGCGGATCCGCACCGGCCTCACCCTCCTGACCGAGGATGAGGTCTACTACCGCGGACTGCCGATGTCCCAGCTCATCGAGACCGAGCCGTTCGAGGCAGTGGCGCGTCTACTGTGGAGCGGACACCTCGGCGACCGCGAGCCGTTTCGGGCCCCGCGAGCGTTGCTGGAGGTGGCCACCCGTGCGGTCGCGTCCCTGCCGCAGGGCGTCCGGACGACCGACCGCATCCGCGTCGCGGTGGTCACCGCGGGGGCTGCCGACCACCTGCGCCACGATCCCGAGCCGACCGCGGCCGCGCGCCGTGCCGCGGTGATCATGGGGGTCGCCGTCGACGCGATCGCCGAACACCCGCACGGCGACGAGCGCCCTCTCGCCGCGCGGCTGTGGCCGAGCCTGGCCGGCCGGGACGCCGACGCGGACGAGGCGGCGGCGCTGACCACGCTGCTAACCGTCATGGCCGACCACGACCTCGCCGCGTCGACCCTGGTCGCGCGGGTGGCGGCAAGCACCCGCGCACATCCCTACGCGGTCATCTCGGCGGGCCTCGGCGCGATGGACGGTGAACAACACGGCTCGACGAGCACGCTGGCGCGCCGCCTCCTGCTCGACGCGCTCGACGACCCGGTATCCGCCCTCGCCGAACGGCTGCGGACCGGAGCCGCGATCCCCGGCTTCGGCCACCGCGTCTACACCGCGAGGGACCCACGCGCCGACCTCATCTTCGCGCTGCTGCAGGGCTCTCCGGTGATGGCCGCCGTCGACTGGCTGGCCGAGCAGCTGAAGGACCGGCCGGACGGCTTCCCGAACGCCTCACTCGCCTTGGCCGCCTTCGCGATCCACCACGAATTGGTGCCGGACGCCGGGGAGTCGATCTTCGCCGTAGCACGGATGGCGGGCTGGATGGCCCATGCCCTGGAGGAGTACGGCGAGACCACACTCCGGTTCCGCGCAGAGGGCCTCTACCGGGGCCCTTCACCGGTCAGGCCGTCACCTCGACGGGCGGGGGCGGGTCATCCGCCCCGACGGGACGGATGACCCGCCGCTCCACGTGAAGCTCCTCCCGGTCGCAACGCGCCGAGAAGGAACTCGGTACCGAGAGGATCCGGGCCGCGGTCACCGCAGTCGCGGGCGGCCGGGCGAAGTCGCACCAGCTGGCCAAGGCTCTGGCGGTGAGGGCCGCCGTCCTGACCGACGACCGGTCCCTGGCGCCCCGGGCGATCGGCGATACGCTCATCGAGCCCCGCAGGGCCGGCGCCTCGGCAATCGCGGCACCGGTCGGCGCGTAGTGCGGCAAGCAGCCGCAGCCCCTCCAGTGCAGGGGCCAGGACTGGTACTGCTCGGTCTGCGGGCGGAGAGCGCCGAGTACACCGCCTGGGGAAACGTCCGACGCGTCAGCCTCCACGACCGCAAGGGCCTGCCCCGCTGCACGAAGTGTCCTGACAACAACGACCATGATGCTGCTGCGGTCGTCCACGAACTGATCGGATTCGGCATCGCCGCCTCCGGCCGACTCGCCGGCCGTGCAGGTGACTCCTCCCCCGGCCGGAGCCAGGAGCTTCTCGCTATGCCGGGCTGGCATCGCGACGGACCAGCGTCGATGATGCCGTGGGCGCGGGCAGCACTCAGGTCGTGGGTGGAGCCGGGCAGCGCGGGCGAGGCCCACAGCAGGCGGCCGAACGGGTCAGTGAGGACTTGGACGTTCATGCCGTGGCGCTTGTGTTTGAGAGCCTGACGGCCGGTGGTCAGACGCTGCCACCGGGTACCGCAGAGTGCGACTGGACAGGTCGATCGACGACGGGTGGACGAGCACACGAAGCTCCTGGCGGACGGTGGATCTTGGTCGTGAACCCGTCTACCAGGAGCTTCGTCGTTCCGTCCGTCCAACACGCAACCGGCGCCGTCAGGTTGGAAAGGGCTCATGGTGTCCCCGGCCAGCGTTGAACTCGGCACATCGCGGAGCCCCGGCGCTTGGCGCTGCAGTCACTCCTTCGTTCGTTGTGTCCCCTCGCGCTGTTGCCGTCTCAACTCGGCCACGCGGTGCAGGTGTTCAAGCCGCCCGTGATAAGGGCAGCCGGAGGCAGCACATTCCGTGCCTGTTCCCGGTGGCCGACCGGTGTATCGGCGGATCTCGGATGCCGGGCTGCCGGAGTGCGTCAGGGCGGCGTTGTAGTCGGCGATATCGCAGCCCCTGGCTGTCAGGAACTGAAGGTCCAGCCGCCCAGAGGTGGGCCCGGAGGCGTCGAACCAGAGCCGGCATCCATCGCCTCCGTAGGGGCAGCCGCAGGTGCGCATGTCCTCCTTCAGGCCGATGCCGCAGAGCGGGTGCGTCAGCTGCTCGATGAACGTGTCGTGCGAGAGGCCAAGGGATGCGGCGAAGGTGAGCCGGAACCCGAACGTCGTCGTGTGCTTGGTGAAAGCCGCCAGGTCCAGCCAGGCCGCGCCCGAGCGGAAGATGTGAATGCGTCGAAGGAGCGCGCTGCCGAGCGATGCCACCTCACCCCACCCGCCTTCGAACCATCCGTGCGCTCGGGTGAAAGCCATCTCGGAGGGAGTGAGCACCGGATGACGGAAGGGCACGGGCTCTTTCCAGTCCGCGGCCATTCGGGCACGCACCGACTCTGCCTCGCGCCAAGAGCGTTCCGGTACGCCCTCCAGGCGTACCGAGGCGTTCGTGCCCAGCAGTCCGACGTCGATTCGGCCGTGCCCGGCCTTGATCCGGAGCCCTTTGACACCTTTCAGGTCGTGCTCGCCCCCGGTGGGGAACAGGCCCCAGGAGATGAGATCGGTCAGGCCGTCCGCGTCCGCGTCTGCGGCGAAGCGGATGACCGGCCGTACGGGATAGGGAACGACTCGCTCGATGCGCAGCGGGCGTGTGGTGTAGGTCGTCGGGTGCTCCAGCAGGGCGCGGAGCAACTCACTCTCCAGGAACGCCTGATCGCCGTGAGCTGAGGGAATGAGGGGGCTACCGGAGGGCAAAACGCGGATGCGGGCCCGCGCACCGGCCTGGGTTTCCCCGGTGAAGCGGCGGCAGAGTGCGACGGCGTCGTCCAGATGCATAGCAACTCCTTCAGCACTGTGCCGGATTCAGCGCGTGGAAAGAGAGGTATGCGGACAGCCATGTGGATGACGCGTACGTGAAGAACATCGCGAGGGGCGGCACTGCCGTTTTCGGCACGCTGCGCCAGGATTCCGGCAAGGCGCACGACGAGGGATCCCTCATCCCGCTGGGGAGCGTAGAGAGTGCGCAGGCCGCCAGGCAAGCTTCGTACGTCATGTGGGTGATGCCCGGCGCGTCACCAATCCGTTTCGGACCGGTCGCCAAGCACCGCAGATTTCCCAACAACAGCTCAATTTGCGAGGTGATTTGAGATCTCGGAGGTGAGTGAGCTTCTTCAGCGTTGCCGCTTCAGGGTGAGGGCCGCTTTGACAATTGACGTCATGCGGTTCGGACTGCACCGGGTTACGCAGAAGATGCGCC